>NZ_CP007766.1:1026821-1369095 GCF_000816785.1 Campylobacter peloridis LMG 23910
TGGATTTAAGGTAGAATTAATCCATCTTGATATTGTTTTAAAAGACAATTTCAAGCAAATTTTAAAAAATTATATTAAGCAATTTAACAAAAAGGAAGAAAATGTTACTACACTCAACCCAAGATAAAAACCACCAAGTAAGCTTTTCAAAAGCCTTACTTAGCCCAAGTGCGCCAAATAATGCTTTATATGCACCGCTAAATTTACCAAAACTTAACAATGAAGCTTTAAAAAATTTAAATTACAAAGAATTAGCCTTAAAAATCATTGCTGCTTTTGATTTTGATCTTGAGCTTGAAATTTTTGAAAAAGCCTTAAAAACTTATGAAGGTTTTGATGATAAAACTTGCCCTATTAATTTAAGAAAAATCAATGATAAGCTTTATATCAATGAATTATTCCATGGGCCAACAAGAGCCTTTAAGGATATGGCATTGCAACCTTTTGGAGTGCTTTTAGAGCATTTAAAAAAAGAGGATGAATTTTTGATTATGTGCGCTACAAGTGGCGATACAGGCCCTGCTACACTTAAAAGCTTTGAAAATAAAAAAGGCATTAAGGTAGTTTGTATTTATCCAAACAATGGCACTAGCAAAACTCAAGCTTTGCAAATGACGCATTTAAACGCAAATAATTTAAAATCCATAGCCATTGAAGGCAATTTTGATGATGCACAAAATGCTTTAAAAACGCTTTTAAATGATGAAGATTTTAAAAACATTTTAAAAGAAGAAAAACTTAGCCTAAGTGCTGCAAATTCAGTTAATTTTGGAAGAATACTTTTTCAAATTATTTATCATTATTATGCTAGTTTGAAAATTGATAAACCAATTGATATCATCATTCCAAGTGGAAATTTTGGCGATGCTTTGGGGGCTTATTATGCTAAAAAAATGGGTGCAAATATAGGAAAAATTAAAATTGCTTCCAATTCAAATAATATCTTAAGTGAGTTTTTTAATACAGGCAAATACGATTTAAGAAACAAAAGCTTAAAAAAGACTATTTCTCCAGCTATGGATATACTCATATCATCAAATATTGAAAGATTGCTTTTTGATAAATTTAAAGATGAACGCACTAAAGAGCTTATGCAAGCTTTGAAAAATGAAAAATATTATGAGCTTAGCCAAAAAGAGTTAGAGCTTTTGCAAGAGGATTTTGAAGCTGATTTTTGTAATGATGATGAATGTATGCATTATATTAAAAAATACAGCCATTTGCTTTTAGATCCTCACACTTGCACTTGTTTTAAAATGCTTGATCCTAACACCACCACGCTCATAACCTCCACAGCACAATGGAGCAAATTTACTCCAAGTATGTATCAAGCAATTTATGGCAAAAAGTGTCAAGATGAACAAGCTTGTATGCAAGAACTTGCAAAAGAATTTAAGCAAGAAATTCATCCAAATATCGCAAGCTTATTTGCAAACACACAAAAGCAAAATCAAATTTGTAAGCTTGAAAATTTAAAACAAACTATCATAGAATGGATAAAACAATGATAATCATACCCGCAAGATTAAAATCAAGCCGTTTTGAAAATAAAATTTTATGTGAAATTGATAATTTACCAATGTTTATTTATACGGCTAAAAAAATGCAAGAAGTTGATGAAGTTTGCGTTGCACTAGATGATGAAGAAGTTTTAAAAATAGCACAAAAGCACAATATAAATGCTGTTTTAACAAGTAAAAATCACGAAAGTGGCACTGATAGGATCAACGAAGCTTGCCAAATTTTAAAACTAAATCCAAAAGAACTCATTATCAATGTCCAAGCTGATGAACCTTTTATAGAAACACAAAATATTAAAAAATTCAAAGAATTTAGCCAAAATGCTTTTAAAGATGAGCTTTGTTTTATGAGTAGTTGTTATAAAGAAGTAGATGCAAAAGCTTGTGATGATCCAAATTTAGTTAAAGTAGTAACTGATTGTAATGATTTTGCTTTATATTTTTCAAGATCTAAACTTCCTTATGAAAGAGCAAATTATAAGCAAAAATTTAAAGCCCATCTTGGCATTTATGCTTATAGGGTTGAAAATTTGCAAGAATTTTGTAACTTAAAAAATTCAGCCTTAGAAGAATGTGAAAAACTCGAGCAATTAAGAGCCTTAGAAAATGGCAAAAAAATCAAAATGTTAAAAATTCAAAGCCAAAGCATAGGTATAGATACAAAAGAAGATTATGAAAGAGCTTTGGCTAAATTTGGAGCTAAAAAATGAAAAAAATTTTATTATTATTTGTTTTTATTTTTACCCTTCATGCTAAAGATTTAATCGTAGGTATGGAGTTAGCTTATCCTCCTTTTGAAATGAGTGATAATAAAGGCAATCCAAGTGGTTTTAGTGTGGATTTTTTGCAAGCTTTTGCTAAAGAAAAAAATTATAAGCTAAAAATTCAAAATATCGCTTGGGATGGGCTTATACCTGCTTTAAGAAGTCAAAAAATTGATTTAATCATGTCTTCTATGAGCATAAGTGAGCAAAGAAAAAAAGTGATAGATTTTACCTTGCCTTATGCTAGGGCAAATTTAGCGATATTAAGTGCTACAAAATCAAATATTAATTCCATAAAAGATTTAAACCAAAAGGGTAAAATTCTTGCTTTAAAAAGAGGAACTAGCGCGCATTTATACGCTCAAAAAAATCTTAAAAATGCAAAAATCTTAGTCTTTGATAAAGAAAATGCAGCCATTTTAGAAGTTATTCAAGCAAAAGCTGATGCTTTTATTTATGATCAAATGAGTATTTACAAAGCATGGAAAAAACACCCAAAACAAACAAAAGCTATTTTTACCCCTTTTGAAAAAACTCCTGAGCAATGGGCCATAGCATTAAATAAAAACAATGTTAAATTAAAAGAAGAATTAAATGAATTTATTAAAAAATCAAAAGAAAATGGCTTTTTTGATACATTAAGTCAAAAATATTTTAAGGAAATGAAAGAAATTTTTAAAGAACAAGAACTTGAGTTTTTCTTTTAAGAAAAACTCTTTTCAAGCTTTCTTGAAAAAATGGAAATGGGTAAAGTCAAAAGTAAATAACAAAGCGCTAAAGGAATATAAATTTCTAAAGTAGAAAAAGTAAAAGCATTGATTTCTTGAGCATTTTGAGTTAGTTCTGAAATAGCTATCACACTTAAAAGGGAACTATCTTTGATTAAATTACCAAGTTGCCCACTTAGTGGTGCTAAAATGTTTTTTAAAGCTTGAGGAAAAATCACACTTTTATAAATTTCAAATTCACTCAACCCCAAAGCTTTAGCGCTTTCATATTGCATTTTATCAACACTTAAAATTCCTGCTCTAAATATCTCACAAATATAAGCACTTGCAAATAAAGCTAAAATCAAAACTCCACAAACATAGCGATTATCCAAACCTAAATTATCTGCAAAAATATAATAAATCAATAAAATTTGCACAAGTAAAGGCGTGCCACGAATAAGTTCTATAAAAACTCTTGCAAACATATTGAAAATTATAATTTTACAAAGACTCATATAACACAAAATCAAAGCAAAAACTACACCAACAACCAAAGATAAAATACTAATAAAAAAACTTGTAAAAAAGCCATTAATCATTTTATCTTTGTATTCTAAAATAGCTTTAAAATCAAAATTATAACTAGCACTCAAAAATGATAAATAAAAAAACAAAAACATTAAAAAAGCAAGCAACAAAGCATTAACAATATAAGCCTTTAAGCTTATTTTTTTATACTCATTAAATTTATTATGGACTATAAAAAGATTATTCAAGATTAGCCTTTATTTTTTATCAAATTTTTTAAGTTTTTCATCATTTAAACTTAATTCCATTTTGCGAATTTCATCCTCACCACTTCGTACTAATTTTTTATCGAATTTAAAATATTTATTCTTAATTTTATTTGGATATTCTAAGGCATTAAGTAAATACTTAAATAAATTTATTCTTGCTTTCTTTTTATTATCTGAATTTATAATAACCCATGGACATTTTGGAGTATTTGAAGCTAAAAGCATAGAGTATTTTGCTAAAGTATATTTATCCCATAATTCTTGTGATTTTTCATCAACAAAAGAAAGTTTATATTGTTTAAGCGGATCTTTTCTTCTTTGTTCAAAACGCTTTTTTTGTTCTTGCTTAGAGACTGAAAAATAAAATTTAAAAAACAAAATTTCACTATCAAGTAGCATTTCTTCAAATGATGCCACCTCGCGTAAGAATTTTTTGTGCTCATTTGGAGAACAAAAACCCATTACTGGTTCAACCCCTGCCCTATTATACCAAGATCTATCAAAAATCACTATTTCACCTGCTGCAGGTAAATGCGCCACATAACGCTGAAAATACCATTGTGTTTTTTCCACATCACTTGGTTTTTCAAGTGCAACTACACGGCAACCTCTGGGATTTAAATGCTCAATTAATCTTTTTATAGCACCACCTTTTCCCGCCGCATCGCGTCCTTCGATTAAAATCAAAACCTTTAATCCTTTATCTTTTACATGATTTTGGAATTTCAAAAGCTCAATTTGTAGTCTTTTAAGCTCACTTTCATATTCAAGTGTTGATTTTTTTACTTTAATAAGGGTGTATTTTTTCTCATCCAAAGCAAAACTCCTTAATTTAGGATAATTATTAACTTAAATTTACCACAAATATGTAAAATAAGCCAAATTTATTTTAAGCTCAAGGAGAAAAATGCGTTTTTTGGCATTATTGTTTATTTTTTTAAATTTAGCTTTTTCAAATAATGGTGTTTTATCGCTTAATGAAGCTTTTAAATTAAATACCTATAGCGATAATCAAGGAATTTTTTTAAAAATAAATCTTGCAGAAAGAATTTATCTTTACAAAGATCAAGTCAAAGTCGAACTTGATTCTAACGATATAACTTCCTTGCTTAATTTTCCAAAAACTGATATTAGAGAGAACAAAGAAGTAATTTTTAAGCAACTTGAACTTTTTATACCACAATTATTACTAGATGATTTTATCAAAAACAATAAAGCAAAAATCACATTAACTTATCAAGGTTGCTCAGAAGAAGGTTTGTGCTATCGCCCTGTATATGTAAATTATGAACTTAATAAGCAAAATGGAATTTATGCTATAAAATCCACTAAGGATCAATTTAAAAAGCAAAATGAAGATGAGCAAATTGCTAATGATTTAAGCACGCAAAATATATTTATCACGCTTTTAACTTTCTTTGGTTATGGTTTATTGCTAGCACTTACTCCTTGTATTTTACCAATGATACCTATTCTTTCATCATTAATTGCTATGAAACTCAAAGACAAACCATCTAAAAAACATAGCTTTTATTTATCTTTTGTCTATGTCTTTTTTATGTCCTTAGCTTATGCTATAGCTGGTGCTTTAGTAGGCCTTGCAGGAGCTAATGTGCAAGGCTTATTACAACAACCTTGGATTATCATTATTTTTGCGGGTATTTTTGTAGTGCTCTCACTTTCTATGTTTGGCCTTTATGAGTTACAACTACCACTTAAATTCCAAAATTTTATCAATAAAAAAATAGAAGGAAAAAATGGTGTTTTTGGTGTAGCTATCATGGGCTTTTTATCAGCTCTTATTGTAGGTCCTTGTGTAGCAGCACCTTTAGCAGGAGCTTTACTTTATATTACCAATAGCGGAGATGTATTTTTAGGAGGGCTTTCTTTGTTTATAATGAGTTTTGGTATGGGTATACCTTTGCTTTTAATAGGACTTGGAGGAAGTTTTTTAAAAAGTGGAGCTTGGATGCTTAAAGTAAAGATTTTCTTTGGTTTTATCATGCTCATTATGGCAGTTTGGATGCTAGAAAGAATACTTAGCGCAAATATCATTTTAATACTTTATGGAATTATAGGTGTATTTTTTGCTAGTTTTATGGGTTTATTTGATGAAGCAAAAACTAATTTTGATAAATTTAAAAAAGCAAGTATGATTTTAGTTTTAGCTTATAGTTTAAGTCTAATCTTAGGTGGCTCAATGGGTTCAAAAAGCTTGCTAAAACCTCTTGAATTTAACCTTGCTTCAAAAGAAAATAGCTCTAGTTTAAGTTTTAAAACCATTAAAAACTTAAAAGAACTCAAGCAAGAATTGCAAAATTCCACCAAGCCAGTTATGCTTGAATTTACAGCCGCTTGGTGTGAAAACTGCAAACTTTTAGAAGAATACACTTTTACAGATACTAAAGTGCAAAATTTGCTTACTAATTACACACTTTTAAAAGCAGATGTAACACACAATAGCCATGAAGATTTAGCTCTTATGAAAGAATTTGGAGTTTTTGGGCCTCCTGTGATGATATTTTTTAACAAAGGCGAGGAAAAAGGACGCATTATAGGTTATGTGGATGCAAATGATTTTTTAAATAGAGTTCCTTAAAGGACTCTATTTAAAATTAACTTTATTTTAAAAAACCTTTTATTCCTTCAAGCTGATACTGCCATAGTTTTTCTATAAAAATTTTAAGTTTTATTGCCAAATAACCACTAATTGGTTTATGCAAAATTGTTCCTACAGCATAATCATTTCCGATAGAACAAACGGTATTCCCACTCACAAAAGAAAATTCTTGCTTAAATTCTTTTTCATCAACCATAGCCATTAAAGCTTTAGCTACATAAGCTCCTTCTCTTAATGCAAGCTGGGCTGTTGGAGGATAGGGAGTATTAGTTTTAGGATTTTTAAATAAACTATTATCACCTATAAAAAAGTATTTTGATGGATTTTCAACATTTAATGGATGCATAAATGCATCTACTTCTATACGCGATCTTGCGCTTGGAAAATCTGGGCTATTTTCTATAACGCTACTACCTCTAACTCCTGCAGTCCAAATGATAGTATTAGCTTTAACAAATTCTTTCTCATCAATTCTTATACCATTTTTTTCACATTCTATGATTTTAGATTTTTCATATACTTTCACACCAAGTGCCTCTAGTCTTTGTTTTGCTTTCAAAGCCAAACTTTTATCAAACATAGGTAAAATTTGATCCATAGCTTCAATGAGAAAAAGTTCTAATTTCTCGTATGCAATTTGTTCTTTTTTACAAAAGATTTTAAGCTCTTTAGCCAAAGAAGCTACAAATTCAACCCCACTTAAACCCCCGCCACAGACTATTATTTTTAAATCATCTTCATTTTGAGTGGTTTTATAATTTTTTATTTTTTCATATATAATTTCATTGATTTTTAAAGCATTTTCATAATTATCTATACTCAAAGCATATTCTTGCATACCCTTAATACCAAAAGTTTCTTTAGTAAAACCAAGCCCACATACTAAAATATCAAAGTCAAATTCGCTATTTTTAGCAAAAACTTTGTCTTTAGAAATTTTTAAAACTTCATCTTGAATGAAGTTAATTTTTGGATTTAATAAAGGAAAAAGATCATATTTTGAACTATAAACATCTTCATTTGAAGCTACCTTATGTAATAAAATAGTATGATAATGATAAGAATTGTTATTAATCAAACTCACTTGTGCTTTTTCAAAAAACTCATCAGGCAAAGCTTTTATAGCTGATAAAGTAGCATATCCTGCACCTAAAAACAAAATTTTCTTTTTTTGCATGGATTTTCCTTTAATTTGATAAAAAAATAAATAAAAATTTGGCATAATGGTATTATTTTTTATCTTAAAATATTTTTTATTTAAATTTAGTAAGGAAAAAGTATGCAAAGACAAACTTGGAGCAATACGCTAACATACATACTCACTGTAGCAGGAGCGACAATTGGTTTTGGAGCCACTTGGCGTTTTCCATACTTAGTAGGTGAAAATGGTGGCGGTGCTTATGTTTTAGCCTTTTGTATAGCAATGATTTTTATAGGAATTCCTGTAATTTTAGTTGAAAATGTTATAGGAAGACGCAGAATGTTAAATTCAGTCGATGCTTTTGGTGGAAAAACAAGTGATGGAGTTAAGATATCTAATTCTTGGCAAGGTGTTGGCTACATGGGACTTTTAGGTAGTTTTGGAATTATGGCTTATTATATGGTAATAGGCGGATGGGTTTTAGCTTATATTTTTAAAATAATTATAGGTGATTTTAATCTTTCAAATCCAATTAATGCTCAATATACAAGCGAATTTTATAGCACTACTATAGAAAATAGCCCTTTATTAATAGGAATTTTTACTACTATATTTGTAATAATTAATTGGATTATTTTAAAAAAAGGTGTGATTGATGGTATAGAAAAGTCAGTAAAATACCTTATGCCGTTTTTATTCATTTGTCTTTTAATAGTTGTTATAAGAAATTTAACTTTGGATGGAGCTGGCGAAGGAATAAAATTTTATCTAACTCCTGATGTTTCTAAAATAACTCCTAAATTATTTATAGATGTTTTAGGCCAAGTATTTTTTGCTCTTTCTTTAGGCTTTGGCGTAATGATAACCCTATCATCACACCTTAATAAAAATGAGAATTTAATCAAAACTTCTATTTATACAGGAGTTTTAAATACACTTATAGCTGTTCTTGCTGGTTTTATGATTTTCCCTGCTTTATTTAGCGTAGGTTTAACTCCTGATAGTGGTCCATCTTTGGTTTTTAAAACCCTGCCTGTTGCTTTTTCACATATACCTTTTGGAAGTATAATTTGCGTGTTTTTCTTTTTGCTTTTAATCATCGCTGCACTTACTACAAGCTTGCCAATTTATCAAGTAATCATTAGTGTCTTAGAAGAAAAATTTAAACTAGCTAAAAATACCGCTATTAATCTAACACTTGGAAGCATTTTTGTCTTGGGAAATTTACCATGTATACTTACTTATGGACCTTTAAAAGATATCACCATCATCAAAGGAAAAAATATTTTCGATAGTTTTGATTTTATTAGTGGAAATATATTCTTTGTTTTAACTGCATTTTTTTGCTGTATTTATGTAGGTTGGGTGCTTAAAAAAGACGCGATTTATGAACTTTCTAATCAAAATACTCTAAAAGGAAGTATTTTTAAACTATGGTATTATTATGTTAAATTTATTATACCTTTGATTATCTTAGTGATTTTTTATTTTGGCATTTTTTAATTTATACTCATAACGCTTTAGCATGCTTATATTTCCTTCAAGGCCTCCTTGATGGATATATAAGATTTTTTCATTAATTTGTTCTTTATAGGCTAGTAAAGTTTTAAAACCTACCATATCATAAAGCAAATCAAACTCCACTCCACATTCTTTTTTTAAATCTTCATAAAGCTCATAAAATTCCAAATAAGGCTTAGCAAAATGATATTTTTTAGGTGGATTTAGTATGGTTAAATTGCTAAAATCATAATTTGGCTCTAAAGTTAAAATTTGTTCTTTTAAATACGCACTATCTCCTACACAAGCACATGTAAAAACTTTAAATTTACTATGTTTAGCTAAAAAAGCTGCAGAAGTTCCTGTGCCTGATGGTAAAAAAATACTTACATTTTCATTTATCTGCTCATTAAGCTCTAAGGCTAATTGTTTATAACCAAATTCAGCTTCTTTAATAGCCACGCCCTCTTCTATAAAAATATCATCCTCTTTTTTTAAAGCTAAAGCTTGTAATCTTCTTGTAGAATAATTTACATTTTCTATCAACTCAACATCATGTTTTAATGCAAATTCTAAATTTCCATGAGGATTTTCTTTTAAAAAAGAACTCATTTTTTCACAAACAAAAATAAGCGAAAAATCATTTTCATAACAAAATTTTGCCAAAGCAACCAAAGCATTGCTTTGAGAAGAACCAAAAGAAATAAATCTTTGTCCTTTTTTAAATAAATGTTTGTTTTTTTCAAATAAGGCTAGTTTTCTAGCCTTATTTCCATTGATATAACCTAATAAATCATCTCTTTTGAGTAAAAATTCAAAATCTTTATATTTTAAAACATCAATTCTACTTGCTATCAAGGTATTTTTCAACCTTTTCTAAAGCATTATTTGTATTGATATTAAATTTAATCTCTATTCTACGGCTTGCTTCTTTATCTTCTTTACCATCTTTCATAATCACATCAGAATAAGACCTACCACTTGCCATTAAAAGCTTTTGTAATCTTGGATCTTTATAAAATGAGTGTATAAAACTCATCACAGCATAAGCTCTTTTTTGTGATAAATCAAGATTATATATATAAGAACCTGCACTATCTGTATGTCCTTCTATGACTATATTTTCTATGCTATTTAAGATATTTTCATCTTTTAAAATACTATCAAAATACTGCGTTAATATAGTTTTTAAATTTTCTTTAGCATGTGCTTTTAAAGTAAAAGAATTTGTATCAAAAAGCACTTCAGAAGGCAAAACTATAGCACCTGAATTAGAATCTAAAGTAATATTGGTATCAAATTTAGCCTGAAGGTTTTTAATGGTATTTTCTTTGATTAAACCTAATTCTTTGATTTTAGTTTTTGCTTCATCAAAATTACGCTCTAATTCTTTGATTTCTTCATCTTTTTTATTTAATCTTTCAAGCAAGGAAAAAATTTGCTGATCTTTTTCATCTAAGCTTGAATTTAAGTCTTGATTTAATTTAGTTATATTAGCCTCTAAAGCCTGTTTTTGTTTATTAACATTATCAAGTGTGCTTGAGGTATTAGTTAATTTTTGACTAAGATTTTTTAGAATATCTTCTTTTTGACTTAATTCTTCTTTGTTTTCTCTTAAGCGTTCTTCTTGTTTTTGTAAATTTTCTTTTATGATTTGCAAATCACTTTGGGTTAAAACATACTTAACAACTATAGCTCCAATTAACAATATAAATATAAAAAGCAAGCCCGCCATTAAATCTGCATAAGCAATCCAAAAATTATTTTCTTCGTTATTTTGGCTATTTTTTATCATCTATTTTTTCATCTTCTTTTTGATTTTCAAGCTTTGCAATAACTTGCGTAGTTTGCTCATCTAACTCTTTACTTTCTTCTTTAAATTCTTGCATTAAAGAAATTTTCTCATCTATGCTCTTTTCTTCTTCATAAGCTTCTTTAAAAGTATGCATACCCTCTATAATACTTGCTCTAAAGCCCTCAAAAAGTTTAGCTTGATTTTCTAACATAAGATTTTGATATTTTTCTATATTATTTGAAAAATTCTCAATTTTATCATCAAGCAAATTTACACTTTTATCTAAATGAGTAATTTTATTTGAACTAATATCTAAAAGTCTGTTATATTGCTCTGAAATTCTAAGTGTAAGATCTTTTACATTAGAATTTAACATATTTACCGCATTTGCAATTTCAGAGTAAATTTTAACTATATCTTTTTGTTCTCTTTGAGTTTTAGACAAATCACTCATAGTTTGTTTTACATGTTCGCTACTAAGTTTTACAGCTTTTTCTTCAGCATTAACAAGTTCTTGAAATACTTTAAATTTTCTATCTATAGTGTTATCTAATTCTTTAAAAAATTCTTCATTACTAACATGTTCAAAAATTGTTCCTATTTTTTCAAAATGCTTTAGACTTTCTTGAAGGTATTTTCTATCAATTTCTTCTTTGGACCAAAAAAAATCACTTGTTGCATTTTTTTGACGATTTAATAATTTTTGAAATTTGCTATTACCATATTTTTCAAAAAAAATCCACCAAAGTGCTAAGAAAATTCCATAAATAGAAACATAAAAAGCCGTTCCTACTCCATTTAATAAAACTGAAATTTCTTGCTCTAATCCTGCTGTGTCACTAGAATTAAAATTTGGCATAGACATAGCTATACTTATAAAAGTTCCTAAAATTCCAAGCATAGGAAAAATAGCAGCTCCTACTGAAGCAAAATTTTCATTCCTTAAATCTTTAACATAAGCATAAGCAAATTCATCAAAACTAGCATTGGATTTAGTTTCCTTACCTATAGCTAAAAAATGTCTCATAATATAGCGTTTTAATACAAGTTTAAATTCATCTTTTTGTTGTTCAAAAATACTAGAAGCATAATCAGCACTATGTCTTGCAAAAATCAAAGCTATTAAATAAATCACTCCTATCATAACAACACTATGCAATTCAACCTTAAAATCTATTTTGCCAAAATACCCTAAAATTACAAAAATATATAATAAAGTCGGAATAAAAATAATCTTAAAATAAGCAATAATCCCCGTGCTGCCTTTTCCCTCAGGCAATACAAGATCAGAAAAATCATCTGTTGTTTTAACTTCCATTTTATAAACCTTTGTTAATTTTGCTCTAAAAATTTAAAATCTTCACAGAAAAATTAACTAAGAGCTTACAACTCTTAGTTTCTATCTATACAATTTAAGTCGCTAAATGCACATTCTAAACGCTTAATCATACTCTCTTCGCCCGCTCTAAGCCATACTCTAGGATCGTAGTATTTTTTATTTGGTTTATCATCACCTTCTGGATTGCCAATTTGACCTTGCAAATAAGCTTTATTTTTAAGCTCATACTCTCTAACACCATCCCAAAAAGCCCATTGTGTATCTGTATCAATATTCATCTTAATCACGCCATAGCTAAGTGCTGCTTTAATATCTTCTATATCACTACCGCTACCACCATGAAAAACAAAATTAATAGGTTTTTCTTCACTAAGATTGAATTTTTCTTTTACATAATTTTGAGAATTTTTAAGAATTTCTGGTCTTAAAACTACATTTCCTGGTTTATAAACCCCATGAACATTCCCAAAACTAGCTGCGATTGAAAATCTATCACTAATCTTAGATAATCTTTCATAAGCTAAAGCTACATCTTCAGGCTGAGTGTATAATTTTGCATTGTCGATATTGGTATTATCTACCCCATCTTCTTCTCCACCTGTGCAACCAAGTTCTAATTCTAAAGAGATTCCAAGCTCAGACATTTGTTTTAAATAATTTTCACAAGTGTTTAGATTGCTTTCTAAATCCTCTTCACTTAAATCAATCATATGAGAACTAAACAAAGGCTTACCTGTTTCTTTTTTAAACTCAATATTTGCTTCAAGCAATGCATCAATCCAAGGAAGTAATTTTCTAGCAGCATGATCTGTGTGTAAAATCACCGGAACTCCATAAGCTTTAGCCATTAAATGCACATGTTTAGCACCACTTATTGCGCCAAATACATCAGCTTTTGGGCAAGCTTTTCCTGCTACAAATTTAGCTCCTCCATTTGAAAATTGGATAATTACAGGAGAATTAACTTTTTTAGCGCTTTCTAAAACAGCATTTATAGAATTTGTCCCCACGACATTTACCGCAGGGATAGCAAAACCTTCTTTTTTTGCATGATTATAAACAATATTTAGATCATCGCCACTTAATACGCCTGGTTTAACAAGATCTAAAATACCCATTATTTGTATTCCACTTTTGCTTTTTTATGTAGTTCTTCTGCTTTTTTATTTAAAAGCTCTTTAAATTCTTCCATTTTCATATTATTTTCGATACCTGCTTTTACTTCATTAAAACTCATAGTGCTTTTTGCTCTAGCATCTTCTTTTAAGATGATATGGTATCCAAAATCACTTTTAATAGGAGTTTTAGAAATAGTTCCTTTTTTCATAGAAAAAGCTGCATCAGCAAATGGCTTTACCATAGTTGATTCAGCAAACCAACCAAGCTCGCCACCTTGAGCTGAAGAGCCTTTGTCGATTGATTTTTCTTTTGCAAGTTGGGCAAATTTATCTGTTAAAGCTTTTCCGCTTAATTTGTTAAGTTGAGAAATAATATCTTTAGCTTCTTTTTCATCAGTTACTAAGATATGTCTAGCTTTTACTTGAGCTGGCTTAACAAATTGTGCTTTATTATCATCATAGTATTTTTTAGCTTTTGTTTCATTAGTTTTAATAGAATCAAAAATTTTCTTTTGATAAATATTTACTAAAATAGCTTCTTTAGCACGCTCTAATTCTTCTTTATATAAAGGATCATTTTCTATTTTTTGAGCTTTAGCATCCTTTAATACAAGTTGTTGAACGATATATTGATCAATAACAGCCTTTTTTTGATCAGCTGGTAAATCAGTAATTTTAGCACCTCTTAACATAGGAGCAAAAAATTCATTCACCTGAGTATCGGTGATGTTTTGTCCATCAAGAGTTGCAACCACTGCAGCATTTAAACTTAAACCTGTTAATAAAGCCGCAGCAACTAAAGAAATTTTTTTCATTGTTTATCCTTTAAAATAGTTTTGTTAATTTTATTATATCTAAACTTTATTTAAAGCCGATTAACATACAATAAGTTTATGAAAAGAAATTTAGAAATTAAAAAATTATTTTTAGAGCATTTTGGACAAGCAAAGACAGAATTAGTTTTTACTAATGCCTATGAACTTATAGTTTGTGTTATGCTTTCAGCTCAATGCACCGATAAAAGAGTAAACCTCATAACTCCTGCTTTATTTAAAGCTTATCCTAGTGTGCAAGATTTGGCCAAAGCAAATTTATCAAGCTTAAAACTTTTGATTAATTCTTGCTCTTTTTATAATAATAAAGCTCAAAATTTAATCAAAATGGCTCAAGCAGTATGCGAACGATTTAATGGTGAAATTCCCATGAATGAACAAGATTTAAAAACTCTAGCAGGAGTAGGACAAAAAACCGCACATGTAGTGATGATAGAATGGTGCGGGGCTAATTGCATGGCTGTAGATACGCATGTATTTAGAGTTTCTCATAGACTCAATCTTAGCAAAGCAAAAACTCCCGAAGAAACTGAAAAAGATTTAACTAAAATTTTTAAAGATAATCTTAACTATCTTCATCAAGCCATGGTTCTTTTTGGACGCTACACATGCAAAGCTAAAAATCCTTTATGTAAAGAGTGTTTTTTAAATTATTTATGTAAAAGTAAGGATAAAAAAGATTAAATCTAGCACTAAAAATTAGTGCTAGATGATTTTAATGGAAGAAAGGTAAATATAAAAAAGCATTAATCACTAAAGCATTTACTATATCTATAAAAAATGCTCCAACTAAAGGAACTATAATAAATGCCATATGGCTCATTCCATAATGATTTGTAACAGTTTGCATATTTACCATAGCAGTAGGAGTTGCCCCTAAACCAAAACCACAATGTCCAGCTGCTAAAACCGCTGCATCATAGTCTTTTCCACACACTCTAAAAGTAACAAATATAGCATAAGCAGCCATCATAGCAACTTGAACTACTAAAATTACTAGCATTGGTAAAGCTAAAGTTACTAAATCCCAAAGATTGATAGTCATTAAAGCTAAAGCTAAGAATAAAGATAAACTTACATTACCTAAAACTGAAACTTCTCTATCAAATACATGGTGTATTTTTGTAGCTGATAAAACATTTCTTAAAATTACCCCTACAAAAAGACAATACACAAAAGTTGGCAAAGTAAAACCTGTATTTGTTTTTATATAGCTAGATAAAGCACTACCTATTAGTAAACATAAAGCAATTAACGCTAAAGACTCTATAAAAGATGATGGCGTGATTAATCTTTCTTTTTCTGGAGATTGGAAATTTAAAATCGCATCTTTATCATCATTTTGTTTTGGAACTACTAGCTTATATTTATTTACTAAGTATCTTGCCACTGGTCCACCTATAATACCACCTGAAATAAGTCCAAAAGTAGCACAAGCAATAGCAACTGTCGTTGCACTTGAATATAAATAAGGCTCTTTTATAAATTCTGCTGCCCAAGCTGCACCTGTTCCATGACCGCCACTCATTGTAACAGAACCTGCGATAAGTCCCATTAGTGGATTTTGTCCCATAGCACTTGCCACACCTATACCAACTATATTTTGTGCAAAAAGCAAGCCTACAACAACAACTAAAAATATTGCTAATTTTCTACCACCTTTTTTTAGTGAAGCAAAATCAGCTAATAAACCTATACTTGAAAAAAATGCTAGCATTAAAGGATCTTTCATAGATTCATCAAATTTGATATTTAATGAAAAAGCACTATGTAAAATTAAAAGAATAATAGCAGCAATACCGCCACCTACCACTGGCTCAGGAATGTTATAATCGCGTAAAAATTTTACTCTTTTTATAACAAACACACCTAGCAATAATACTGCAACCATAACAACTAATGTTGCATAAAAATCAAATTTCATATATCTCCTTTGTTAGATTTATTAAAGCATTTTAAAATAAAAAGCCTTTAAAGAAAGAAATTCTACACATATAGCCTTAGTTTTTATTACCAAATGAAACACTTTTTAGGTTCACTTAGAAATCAAGACGATGCTATGATATAAATTTGAATTTTTAAGCCATGCTAATTTAGCTCTTTTTAATTCTTGCAAAGAATTAATCAATAAAGCATCCGCATCAAGATAATCTTTCAACTCGCTGCGTCCTAGTTCGTATTTTTCTAGATAAAGCTGTGTAATTTTTGCTTGATTAGTATTGATTTCTTTTACTAAATTTAACAATGAAGCATAATATTTGTCATTTTCGTAACATAGTTTAAATTCATGTATAGTTTTTTCTAAAGCATCTTTGTATTCTATAAGTTTTGCTGTATAAGCAAGTTCTGAAATTTTTACATTTTGCTTTACTCTATAAAAATCTAAAAAAGGTAAATCTATAACAACATTTCCTCCTAAAATTAAAAATTTAAAACTCTCATTTATATTTTCATCATTTCCATCTATCTTGCCAAGTATTTTAATACTTGGTAAGATACTTTTTTCCATACTAGAATAATCCTTGTATGAAGATTTTAACTGATTAAGTTTTGCTTGAATTTGTGGAGTATAGGCTAACATTTTTAAATCAATATCAAAATCATTTTTTATCAAAGTAAAGTCATCTAAACTATAATGAAGCATTTTATCAATTAATGCGGTGTTTTTTCCTCCTAATAAATCTTTTAAATTTTTATAAATTTCTTCTTTATTTTGAAGATTGCTAATAATATTTTGCTTAGTATTTAATAGTGATTTTTTAATATTTAAAAGATCAATATATTCTGCTTTGCCATAATCTAACTTAGCAGTATATATTTCTAGCATTTGCTCAAGATTTTTAAGATGATTATTGAGTAAAATATCTACATCATTAAAATAAATAAGCTCAAAAATAGAATTAATAGCAATATTAACAACATCAAGTTTTAGTTTTTGTAATTCATACTCGCTAGCCTTAGCTAAAAACATAGAAGAAGAAATTTGATCTGAAATTTTACCATATATATCAAGCTCATAATTTAACATAATTCCATTAGAAAAATCATGATTACTTAAACCACTATTTAAATTTTTTCGTATATTAGCTCCTAAATTTCCACTTAGTGTTGGGTAAAAATCTAATTTTAAAAGTTTATATTTTGACAAAGAACTTAAAAGATTTATTCTAGCTAAATTAATATCTTTATTATTATCTATAATAGCTTGTAATAAATAATTTAATTCTTTGTTGTTATATTTTTCCCACCAAGGCTTACTTGCATTAAATTCTTCAAATTTTTCATTTTGAATTTTTTCTTGATTAATTTGTTCTAGTTTAACCCCAACACAAGCATTAAAAAATAAAATAAAAAAAACTAATAAAAATATTCTCATATTATTCCTTTGATAAAGCATTGATAGGGTTTAAATTGGCTGCGTTTTTTGCAGGAAAAAAGCCAAAAATAAGGCCGATTAAAACCGAACTTAAAAGTCCTAAAAATACCGAATTTAAAGAAAGTATCATGGTAAAGCCTATATTTAAAGAATTAAACACTTCAATAATCACAAAAGAAAGCATTACCCCAAAAAGTGCTCCAAAAGAACAGATTAAAACCGCTTCTATTAAAAACTGCATTAAAATATCTTCTTTTCTAGCCCCAATAGCCATTCTAACGCCAATTTCTCTTGTTCTTTCACTCACTGAAACTAACATAATATTCATAACCCCTATGCCCCCAACTATCAAAGAAACCACCGCAATAGATGAGATAAGCAAGGTTAGTGTGGCAGTGTTTTCTTCTATGGCGTTTTTAATGGCGTCTGAATTTATAGTAAAAAAGTCTTTTTGTCCGCGTTTGATTTCTAAAATTTTTACCATAGCTTCTTCGGCTAAAGCCGGATTTACATCATCTTTTACCTTTGTAACTATGGCTCTTATTTGTTTATCACCGGTTATTTTATTCATCAAGGTAGTATAAGGGGTGTAAATTTTTATGGTGTTTTCATCAGCCCTAAAGCCTTTATTATCCCTTTCTTTTTTTAAAACTCCGACTATAGTTAAGGGTTGTTTGTTAAAAATTATACTTTTGCCTAAAACATTTGCCGCACTCATATTATCAAATAAAATTCGCAAAGCATTTTCATCGATAATGCAAATATTGGTATTTTCTTTTATATCTTCATTATTGATAAACCTGCCTGCTGTATTTACAAGCCCTCTAAGCCTTAAATGGTTTGGCCCTACTCCATAAATTCTAGCCTGCAAAGAATTGTTTTTATAAGTTACAACGCCTATTTTACCAACATCAGCTTCTACTGCTTCTAAATAAGACAAAGAACTTAAGGTTTTTAAATCGCTTAAATTAAGCCTTGTTCTGCCTGATCTTATATCGCCTAAGCCCCTTCCAGAAACTACTTCTATGGTATTGGTTCCAATGGAGCTTATGGAAGCTAATATGCTTTGTTGGGCTCCAAGTCCTAAAGCCACCACACAAACTACAGAAGCTATACCTATAATAATACCAAGCATAGTAAGCAAAGAACGCAATTTATGCGCGATGATAGAAGAAAGCGACATAGTAAAGCTTTCAAAAATTTGGTTTTTTAAAAGATTGAAATTTTTTCTTTCTTTTGGCATGGTTTTTGAATTTGGGGTTTGTAAGGTGCTAGCTTTGCTATCGCTTATGATAATGCCATCTTTAATTTCTATGATTCTTTTAGCTTTGGCTGCTATTTCTTTATCGTGTGTTACTAAGACTATGGTATGGCCTTGCTCATTAAGCTTGGTTAAAATTTCTAAAACGATTTTTCCGCTTTTAGAATCAAGCGCACCCGTTGGCTCATCAGCTAAAATAAGCTCCCCACCATTCATCAAAGCTCTTGCTATAGAAACTCTTTGTTGTTGTCCGCCACTTAATTCATTGGGTTTAGAAAATTCTTTATGATCAAGTTCTAAAAATGCAAGCAATTCTTTAGCTTTTTGTGAGCGTTCTTGTTTGCTTTTACCTGCATAAACAGCGGGCAAAGCGACATTGTCTTTTGCATTTAATAAGCTTAATAAATTATAACGCTGAAAAATAAAGCCGATTTTTTCGCGTCTAAGCCTTGCTTTTTCATCTTTGCTTAAATTTGTAACTTCAAATTCATCTAAAAAATACTTCCCAGAGCTTGGTTCATCAAGTGTGCCTATGATGTTTAAAAGCGAAGTCTTACCGCTTCCTGATTGGCCTATAATAGCTACAAATTCACCTTTTTGTATGCTAAGATTTATGTTTTTTAGTATAGGGGTAGCATTAATGCTTTTTTGGATATTTTCTAAATGTATCATTTTTTGTTTTTACCTAAAATAATCACATCGCCTTCTTTTAAGCCTTCTATAATTTGAGTATTTAAGCTATCTTTAATACCAAGTTTTACCGGCGTTTTAACGCTGTTTTGTTCTTTTAAAATTTCTACATAATACCCATTTGCATCACTTTTTATAGCCAAAGTTGGTATAACTAAGGTATTATTTTCTGTTTTAATAGCGATTTCATTTTCTGTACTCATACCTATGCGTAAAAAATTGTTTTCATTTTTAACAAAAACCCTTGCATAATAATACACCGCACTAGCGCTAGTATTAGAGCTTGAATTTAAGTTGGTATTGCTTGTTGCATCGCTTATGGTAGTATTTGCTGGATCTATACTTGAGATAATAGCTTCATATTTTTTATCAGGCTCGTTTAAAATGCTAAATTTAACTTTTTTACCCACGCTAATTTTATTAATATCAGCTTCAGCTATTTGCATACGAATTTCCATCTCGCTTAAATCAGCCAAACGCACTATACTTGGGGTATTTTGGTTGGCATTTACGGTTTGTCCTTCTTCAACTGCTACATTGATAATCTCACCCTTACTTGGTGCGGTTATTGTTGTATAAGCTAAATCTTTTTGTGCGTTTTTTAAAGAAATTTCAAGCTGGGTAATTTGTGCTTGTAAATCTGCTACACTTGCTTTTAAACTATAAAAGGTATTTTTTAAATTTTCAAGATTTTCTAAAGAAGCAGCCTTTTTTGCATAAAGTTTTTGCTCTCTTTCATATTGTTTAGAGGCTATATTTAGCGCTATTTTTTTACTTTCTAAATTCGCTTTGGCACTTTGAAGTTTGGCTTTGGTTATGTCTAAATCATTTTGTTGTTTGTCTTTGTCAATTTGTGCGATTAAATCACCTTCATTTACATGATCGCCTAAATTTACATAAAGCTTGGTGATTTGTCCGCTAACTTGTGCGCCCACATCAACCTGACTTTTAGCATAAACTTCGCCAATTGCTTCTATGCTTTGAGTGATATCTTGCCTTTTTACTTCATAAGTTAGATAATTATATTCTTCTTTGTTAGCAAAAAAGAAAAACCACACCCCCAAAGCTAGTAAAATCAAAAATATAAGCAAATAAATTATTTTTTTCATTAAATTACCTTTTTTAAACAAAATATTAAAACACTTGTATGAAGTAAAAATAAAATTGTAGCAATAAAATACAATTTTAACAATTTTAAAGCTTATAAAATATAAGATATTTAAAAAAGGAGATATTATGCAAGATTATTTAACACTAATGAAAAACAGATCTTCAATTAGATCTTATACTAATGAAAAAATTTCTAAAGAGAATTTAGAATATATCTTAGAATGTGCTAGATTATCCCCTAGTTCTTTAGGGCTTGAACCTTGGAAATTTTTAGTATTTCAAGATGATAAGCATAAACAAGAAATTGCCAAAATAGCTAATAATCAACCCCATGTAGCAAATTGCGCTGCTGTTATTATCATTGTTTCAAGAGTAGATTTTAAAGATTATTTTGAAGAAAAACTTAAAAAAAGAGGGTTAAATCAAGAAGAACTTACAAAACGCATACAAACTTACAAACCTTTTATAGATAAAATGGATTTAGAACAAAGTTTTGCTTATGCTAAAGAACAAAGCTATATTGCTCTTACTAACATTATCAACGCTGCTTTTAGTTTAAATTTAGGCTCTTGCACTATAGGAGGTTTTGATAAAGATAAAATTAATCAATACCTTAATCTAAACACCAACAAAGAAAGAGTATCTTTACTTGTAACTTTAGGGCATACTAAAACAACTACACATGTAGAAAAAATGCGTTTTAATTTTGATGAAATTGTAGAATTTAAAGACTAAAAACATAAAACTCTGTTTAATTTTTTTATAATAAAATATTATTTTTAAATTTAAACGGAGTTTTTAATGCAAAGAAATTTTTTAAAGATTTTTGGCATATTGCCTTTTTTAACAATAGCTTTTATAAATGCTTTTGTAGATTTAGGACACAAAATCATCATACAAAATACCATTTATAAATTTTATGAAGATAATACTCAACTTTTATTAAGTGCTATTGTAAATGCTTTAATGCTTTTACCTTTTATATTGATGCTTTCACCTTCTGGATTTTTAGCAGATAAATTTCCAAAAAATAAAATCATGAAAATATCTGCATATTTTTCAGTAATATTAACTTGTATTATTTGCTTGTGCTATTATCTTGGAGCATTTTGGCTTGCATTTATTATGACTTTTATTATGGGAGTGCAATCTGCTTTATACTCACCTGCAAAATATGGTTATATAAAAGAACTAGTAGGAAAAGAGCTTTTAGCTATGGGAAATGGTGCAGTAAATGCAGTAAGCATAGTAGCTATTTTAGCGGGTATGGCTGTATTTTCTTTAAGCTTTGAAATACTTTTTGAATCAAATTTTAACACTCAAGCTGATATTTTACAGCAAATTGCACCTTTGGGTTTTATATTAATCGCTTTTGCTTTGTTAGAGCTTTATTTAACTTACAAACTTCCAAATTTAAAAGAAGAAGATAAAAATTTAAGCTTTGATAAAAAACAATATTTTCAAGGAAAACTTTTAGCCTCAAATTTAAATACAATTTTTTCACATAAAATCATTTGGCTTTGTATTGTTGGAATTTCATTGTTTTGGGCCATATCACAACTTTATTTAGTAATCTTTCCTGTATATGCAAAAAATGATCTTTTTATAGAAAATACCTTTTATGTGCAATGCTCTTTAGCTTTTTCTGGTATAGGAGTGATTTTAGGTTCGATTATTGCGGGTAAATTTTCTAAAAACTATATAGAATTAGGTCTGATACCATTAGGAGCTTTAGGAATTTTTCTAATGAGTATTTTAATGCCATTTTTAGAAAACTTACTAAGCTATAGTGTAGTATTTTTCATTTTTGGTTTATGTGGAGCATTTTTTATCATACCATTAAATTCTCTTATACAATTTCATGCCAAAGAAAATGAACTAGGAAAAGTCTTAGCAGGAAATAACTTCATACAAAATATTTTTATGTTAGGATTTTTAGCACTGGCTACTTTTGCAGCTTATGCTAAACTTGATGTAATTAATTTGTTTTATTTTATTATTTTAGTAGCCTTTTTTGGTAGTTTATATGTTCTTGTTAAACTACCTTTTTCATTGGTGCGTTTGCTAATGAGCGTAGCTTTTTTTCAACGCTATCGTTTATTAGTAGAAGGGTTTGAAAATATCCCTGAAAAAGGCGGAGCATTATTGCTGGGTAATCATATATCTTTTATAGATTGGGCCATAGTGCAAATGGCTATACCAAGAAAAATATATTTTGTTATGGAAAAAAGTATTTATTCTAAATGGTATATTAAAATTTTTCTTGATAAATTTGGAGTTATTCCAGTTTCAAGTGCTTCTAGCAAATCAAGCTTAGAACTTATTGCTATACATATAAAAAATGGAAATTTAGTTTGTCTTTTTCCAGAAGGTGTGCTTTCACGCCACGGACAATTAAATGAATTTAAAGGTGGATTTGAACTAGTTTGCTCAAAATTAGAAGATCAAGATGGAGTAATTTTACCTTTTTACATTAGAGGGCTTTGGGGAAGTGCTTTTTCAAGAAGCGATGAAGAATTTTCAGCAAGAAATCGTAAAATAAGTAAAAGAAAAATCGCTATTGCTTTTGGAAAAAGCTTACCAATACACACTAAAAAAGAGATTGTTAAAGCAAAGGTGTTTGAACTTTCTTTCATTGCTTGGAAATCCCAATGCGAAAGTATGCATACTATTGCTAGAGCTTGGATAGATAGTGCAAAAAGAAATTTAAGTCAAATAGCTATTGTTGATCCTTTAATAGGCGGTATTACTTATAGAAAAATGCTTGCTTTAAGTTTAGTTTTTAGTTCTTTTATAAAAAATAAATCACATGAGCTAAATATCCAACCAACCCAAGGAAATTATGCTCCAAAAGAAGAATGTGTAGGAATTTTACTTCCTGCTTCCATGGCTAGCTCACTTTGCAATTTAAGTGTATTGCTAGCAAATAAAATAGTAGTTAATCTAAATTTCACAGCAGGAACAAAGGCAATCAACCAAGCCATAGAAAATTCTCAAATTCATCAAATTTACACTTCTAGAAAATTTATAGAAAAATTAGAAAGCAAAGGTATAAAATTAGATTTTAAACCTCATATTAGGCTTCTTTTTATGGAAGATATTATCACAAGTTTTAAAAAACAAAAACTTAAAATCTTTTCCATGCTTGCTTTAGTAAGCATTTTACCTACTTGTTTAATAAAAGCACTATTTGCACCTAATAAACAAAATCTTGCCATAGCTGCTATTTTATTTAGTAGCGGTAGTGAAGGTATGCCAAAAGGAGTAATGTTAAATAACCGCAATATCTTAAGCAATATAGCTCAAATTTCAGATGTATTGTGTGCAAAAAATGAAGATGTTGTTTTGTCCTCTTTACCACCTTTTCATGCTTTTGGATTAACCGTAACTACCTTTATGCCTTTATTAGAAGGGATTAAAAGCGTAACACATGCTGATCCAACAGATGCACTAGGGGTTGCAAAAGCCATAGTAAAAAATAATGTTAGCATTATGTGTGCTACTTCAACTTTTTTAGGTATTTATGCAAGAAATAAAAAATTAGATGCGATTATGTTTGAAAGTTTAAGAATCATCGTTTCAGGTGCTGAAAAACTCAAAAGCGAAGTAAGATCTGCTTTTGAAATGAAATTTAAAAAGCCTATTTTTGAAGGATACGGAGCTACTGAAACCACCCCTGTTGCAAGTGTAAATTTACCAAATAAATTTGATCCTGATTATTGGATTTTGCATCGTGCAAATAAAGAAGGTAGTGTGGGTATGCCTTTACCTGGAAGTGCTATACGCATAGTAGATCCATCTACTTATGAAAGTTTAAATCACAAAGAAGATGGATTGATACTCATTGGTGGTCATCAAGTTATGGTAGGTTACTTAAACAATAAAGAAAAAACCGATGAAGTTATTAAAGAAATCGATGGCATACGCTGGTATAATACCGGCGACAAAGGCCATGTAGATGAAGATGGTTTTTTGTATATAGTGGATCGTTATTCTCGTTTTGCAAAAATTGGCGGAGAGATGATATCTTTAGGAGCCTTAGAAGAAGAAATTGCTAAATTTATCAACACAGAAGTAGTGAAATTTTGTGCCATAGCTTTAGAAGATGAGAAAAAAGGTGAAATGGTATGCTTATTGGTAGAATGCCAAGAGCAAGATTTTGAAGGAATTTGCGAAGCAATTAAAAATTCCAATATGCCTGCGATTTTCAAGCCAAGCAAATATTTTAAAGTAGATCAAATTCCACTTTTAGGTTCTGGTAAAGTGGATTTAAAAGGGGCTAAGGATTTAGCTAAAAATTTAATATAATTTTTAGTATTTGATATTTATTATTATTTTTTTGCTACATTTACGCATTAAAATATTTTAAAAAAAGGGAAATAATGAAAGTTTTTGATATGGTAGTTATTGGTGCTGGTCCTGCGGGTATTGCAGCAGGAGTAGAGGCTAAGTTAAAAAATAAAGAAGTTATAGTTTTGGAAAAAGCTGATGCAATCTGTCAAACCTTAGTGAAATTTTATAAAGAAGGTAAAAGAGTTGATAAAGCTTATAAGGGTTGTGATAGCACAAATTATGGGCATATAAATTTTGAAGATGGAACTAGAGAAAGCACTATAGAAACTTTTCAAAACGCCATCAAAGAGCACAATCTTGAAGTAAAACTTTCTAGTGAAGTTGAAAGTGTAAAAAAAGATGGAGAAAATTTCATAGTTAGCACTGCAAATGAAAATTATATTTGCAAAAATGCAGTAATTGCTATAGGTAGAATGGGTAAACCAAACAAGCCAAGTTATACCTTACCTATAACCTTAACCAAAATTATAAATTTTAATGCAAACTCAGCAAGTCAAGGCGAAAAAATCTTAGTTGTAGGTGGTGGAAATTCAGCAGCAGAATATGCTATAGATTTAGCTAAAAATAATGATGTGACGCTTTGCTATAGAAGAGAGACTTTCTCAAGATTAAACGATATCAATCTTAGTGATATTCAAAAAGCTTTTGAAGAAGGTAGCGTAAAAGCAAAACTTGGCATAGATATAACTAGCATTGAAGATGAAAATGGTAAAGCTAAAGTAAATTTTACTAATGATACAAATGAAATTTATGATCGTATAATTTATGCTATTGGTGGTTCAACTCCACTTGATTTTTTACAAAAATGCTCTATAGAAGTAGATGAAAAAGGTGTGCCAAGCTTTGATGAAAATAAAGAAAGTAATGTAAAAGGATTATTTGTAGCTGGAGATATAGCGAGTAAAAATGGAGCTTCTATAGTTGTTGGTTTAAATGATTCTTTTAAAATTTGTGATTATCTTTATAAATGCTAAAACTCTTTCAAAACAAAAAAGGCTATCGCTACAATAATGATAGTCTTTTACTTTTTGACTTTTTATCTCAGCAAAATTTAAAAGGAAATATTTTAGATATAGGTTGTGGTTGTGGAATTTTAGGACTTTTAGTAAAGCAAAAATTTCCAAAAACTAAAGTTTTTTTGCTTGATATCCAAGAACAAAACATTAATCTTACTAACAAAAACGCCAAAGAAAACAACCTTGAGATTCAAAGCTTTTGCGAAAATTTTTTAAATTATACAAGTAAAATTAAATTTGATGTTTTAATTTCTAATCCTCCATTTTATAAAAAAAATACACAAAAAAGTCAAGATTTGCATTTGTGTATTTCAAGATATCAAGAATTTATGCCTCTTGAAAAAATGCTAGCTAAAGTTAATTCTTTGATTAAGCCAAATGGTGATTTTTTTATGTGTTATGATGCTAGTTTTTTAGATGAAATTTGTTCTTATTTATCACAATTTAAACTTAAATTGATAAAGCTTCAATGCGTTCATACTAATACACAAAAAAACGCTAGAATTGTTTTAATGCATATTAAAAAAAATAGCAAAAGTCCATGCACAATTATGCCTACACTTTTTATGTATAATCAAAATATTTTAAATCCAAAAATTGATGAAATTTATAAAACTACAGGAACTATGAGTTATGATATATAAAAAAGACTATGATTTTTCTTTTGATGAAAATGCATGTCAAAAATGTGGCGGACGATGTTGCACTGGAGAAAGTGGATATATCTATGCTAGCAAAGAAGAGCTAGAGAATATAGCTAATTTTTTAAATTTAAGCTTTGAAGCTTTTAAAAACCAATACCTTATAAAAGTAGGATTTAAGTATAGCCTTAAAGAAGTGAAGTATGAAAATGGTTATCGTTGTGTTTTTTTTGATACAATGTATAAAAAATGTTTAATTTATCAGTATAGGCCAAAACAATGCAAAACCTTTCCATTTTGGGAATACTTTAAAACACACAAAGAGGAGCTAAAAAAAGAATGCATAGGGGTTTGTTTTCATTAATTATATTTTTTATTTTAACTAATCTTGCCTTAGCAAAAAACGAGGATAAAATCTTACAAGCACTTATTTATGAAGAGTATGGACAATTCCAGCAAGCTTGCGATATTTACACTAGCTTATTCAAAGAAAGCAATGAAAGTGTTTATCTGCAAAAAGCTTTATTTTTATCATTAAGCAATGATTTAAAACAAAAACAAGAACTCTTAAAATTATCAGATGATTTTTTAAATTTAACATCTATTGCAAGATTGCACGCTTTATATGCTTTTGAACAAGGAGACTATCAAAAAGCTGAGGATCTTGTGTTTAAACTCATAAACAAAGAAAAAGATTATAGAAATTATGAATTATTGGGTGATATTTATGCAAAAAAAGGTTTGTTTAATAAAGCCTTGCAGCAGTATAATCAAGCGTATAAAATATTTGCTTATGAGCATTTATTGCTAAAAATTGTCCAACTTCATATAAGAAATAATGAAATAAACAAAGCCAAAATTGCTTTAGAAGATTTTAATAAAAATTTTGGATGTACTTTAAAAACTTGCACTTTACTTTTAAAAATTTATCAAGAGCAAAACGATAATAAAGCAAGTATTAATACCCTTAAAAAATTATACACCCTTAACAATGATATAAAATACATCTATGCTATCATTGAACTTTTAATTCAGCAAAAAGATTATGAGCAAGCTTTAAAAATAACACAAGATTATAACATAGACGCAGATACAAAAATTTTTCTATACACTCAAACGAAAAATTATAAAAAAGCTTATGATTTAGCTCTTAA
This sequence comes from Campylobacter peloridis LMG 23910, assembly GCF_000816785.1. Lineage (NCBI taxonomy): Bacteria > Pseudomonadati > Campylobacterota > Epsilonproteobacteria > Campylobacterales > Campylobacteraceae > Campylobacter > Campylobacter peloridis. The sequence goes on from NZ_CP007766.1 coordinate 1,054,560, forward strand.
ACATTATGAACTTAGTAAAAACAAAAAATACCTAGCTATGGCAGGAATTTTAGAATTTGAAATCTACACCAACCCTAAAAGTAAAAGAATTGATGATAAACAAAGACTAATTTCTATTTTAAGCAAATTTGAACAAAGTGTAGATATTCGCAGTGATGCTTTGTATCAAAACTACTATGGTTATGCTTTAATTGATTATGATATAGATATTGCAAAAGGTATAGAATTAGTCAATTGGGCATTAGAACAAGAACCTGATAATCTTTATTATCTTGATTCTCTTGCTTGGGGGTATTATAAATTAAAAGATTGCAAAAAAGCTTATGAAATTTTACAAAAAACTTTACATGATAAAGAATTTTCAAATTCAGATGAAAGCAAAGCACATCTAAAGGCTATTAAAAAATGTTTGAAAAAATAAATTTAGAACAATATTTTTTAAAAACACAAAAAATTCTTGAAGAAAAGAAAGCCTTATTTTCTTATGATATGCTAGGTAGAAGCTTAGCCTCTAATGCTTTTTACCCTAAAGACATTTACAAACTTTTATTAGAACAAAAACTTTCTATTTTATTTTATGCTAAAAATTTAGATTTTAACAAAAAAGACTTTGATGGCATTATCTTACCAACAAGTCCTTTAGAAAAACAAGATATACAAAATTTAAGTTTTTTTAGGCGTTACCATGAAAAACCTCTTATACAATTTGATTTTATTTTTGATGAATACCAAATTTTAGAAAGTTTAGTTTATGGTGCTGATGCTTTTATTATTTTTCCTAAAATGCTAAAAATTTTACAATTGAAAAAATTATATAATTTTGCTATACATCTTGGTTTAGAAGCAATTTTTTATGTTGAAAGTAAAAAAGATATAAACAATGCTATTTTAGCTGGAGCTAGAATTTTTCTTATTGAAGATGAAAAACTTCTACCTTTGATTCCAAAAAATAAAGCTCTTATTAGTAAAAGTATTCAAAATTTACACTCTTATGTAAAGGAATAACCATGGAGTATTTATACGCACCTTGGAGAGATGTTTATTTTAGCAATAAAGACAAAGATTTTTGCCCATTTTGTCATTGTGTGCAAAATTTAAACGAAGATGAAAAACTTGGAGTGATTTTTAGAGCTAAACAATGTTTTGGCATTATGAATAAATACCCCTATAGTCCAGGGCATTTTATGATCATTCCCTATAAACACTTAGAAAATATAGAAGATTTAGAAAGCGATATTTGGCTTGAAATTAGTCATTTTGTGCAAATTGGAGTAAAAATTTTAAAACAAGAATTTCAAGCTAAAGGTGTAAATATAGGTATGAATTTAGGCAGTGCAGCAGGTGCTGGTATAGCACCTCATTGTCATTATCATTTAATACCAAGATGGGCTGGTGATACAAATTTTATCACTACTATAGGACAAACAAGGGTTTGTGGGAGTGATTTAGGAAAAATTTATACAACCTTATATAAAGCCTTTAAACAATATGTATAAAGAAGTTGATTTTCAAAAATTTTTAACTTATGATTTTGAACTTTTAATAGACGCAAGAAGCCCTAGAGAATATACTCATGCTCATATAAAAAATGCTAAAAATTATTATGCTTTGAATGATGATGAATTCGAAGAAATAGGCACACTTTATAAGAAAAATAAAGGCTTAGCTAAGATAAAAGGTGCAAGCTATATATGTAAAAATATGAGTTATCATATTAATACAATTTATAATGCTTATAAAATAGGTTCTTTAGTTGGAATTTATTGTGCTAGAGGCGGAAAAAGATCCAAAGCTATTGCTTTGATTTTAGCTGAATTAGGATATAGAGTTGTTAGGTTAGAAGGTGGTTATAAAGCATATAGAAGCTATGTTAGTGCATTTTTTCAAAAAGAATTGAAAATTGATTTTTTATGCCTTTGTGGAAATACAGCAAGTGGCAAAAGTGAGCTTATTGATTCTTTACCTTATGCTTTAAATTTAGAAAAGCTGGCTAATCATCAGGGTTCAAGTTTTGGCAAAATTTATGGCAAGCAACCTAGCCAAAAAGCATTTGAGGATGAGTTGTTTTATTTTTTAAAAAATTATTCTTATAAGATTTGTTTTATAGAAGCAGAAAGCAGACAAATAGGAAATTTAACCCTACCTCTTAACTTATATAATGCAATGCAAAAAGGTAGAAAAATATGGTGTGAGTGTGCTCTAAATTTACGCGTTGAAAGGATTTTAAAAATTTATGCACATATTGAAAAATCTTATTTTTACGAATGTGTAGAAAAAATTAGTCCTTATATAAGTAAAGATTTTAAAACAATACTTTGTCAAAATTATGAAAATAATGATTTAAAATCTTGTGTTTTAATGCTTATAAAATACTACGATAGAGTATATAAAAAACCACAAAAAATTGATTTTTATCTTAATAATGATAATCCAAAGCAAGCAAAAGAAAAGCTTGTAAAATTAATTTTACAAGCCTAAAAAATTAATAAAGAAAATAAAAATAATACTCGAAAGCACTCCTGCTACTGGTAAAGTAATCACCCAAGCTAAACCAATAGGCTTCATCATAGCCCACTTAGCATCTTTATTAAATAAACCTATACCCAAAATAGCACCGATTAAAATATGCGTTGAACTAACTGGAATTCCAAGTTGAGTGGCTAAAAGTATAACAATACTTGCACCAAGTTCAGCACTAAAACCTGTAGTTGGCTTAATTTCAGCAAGTTTTGAACCAACGGTTTGAATAACCTCTTTACCCAAAAACCAAAGTCCTACCACTAAAGCTATACCAAACATCAGCATTACAGCAAAAGGCACAGGGGAATTTGGATTAATGGTATTATTTTTAAGTACATCTAAAATCGCAGCAAAAGGCCCAAGAGCGTTGGCTATATCATTTGCTCCATGTGAAAAAGCAAAACTTGAAGCAGTAAAAATTTGAAACCAAGAAAATATTTTTTCTATGGTTTTATTAACCTGTGTTTTTTTCATAAGTCTTACCACTGCTAAGGTTACTATATAAGCAAAAATAGTTATAATAGAAACTATCCATAAATTTTGCATTAAATCCAAAGTAGAAACATTGTTTAAGCCCTTAAATAAAAACATAGAAGCTATAATCAAAGCCCCAATAGCAGCAATCAAAGGAACATGAAATTTCATTTTAGAAAAAACATCAATACTTTTTTCTTTTTCTTTTAATTCTTTGATTTTTAACTTATAAGCACTTTTATTTTCCTCATCATCTAAAACAATAGCACTTAATTCTTTGATTTGCTCTTCATGGGTTTTATTTTTTAAATTTAAAAAATATTCTTCTTTAAAAGTCTTTTTTTCAGCCTTAATTGCTTTCACTTTTAAACTAATTTCTTCAGAAGGTTTTAAAATCTTTTTATAAATATAAGCATAAATTAAATATGCTACAATCCCCCCAAGCAAAGGAGAAATCACCCAACTCATAGCAATTTTATAAATGCCATTCCAATTTACCATAGAAAAAGCTTGTTCTTTATCAAAAAACATAAATCCCATAGCAATGCTTGAACCTACTATACCTCCTATAATACTATGCGTTGTAGAAACAGGTAAACCTTTTTTACTTGCAATAAAAAGCCAAATTCCTGAACTTAGCAAAGCCGAAAGCATAACGCAAACAAAAACCATAGGATCAACCCCATCAGGCAAAACAACTATACCGCTTCTAATGGTATTAGTTACCTCACCACCGGCAAACACAGCACCACTTAATTCAAACACAGCAGCGATAATCAAAGCTTGTTTAATGGTAACTGTTTTAGCACCAACGCTAGTTCCAAAAGAATTTGCAACATCATTTCCGCCTACATTAAAGGCCATAAAAATTCCAAAAACACTTGCAAGAACAAATAAAACCATGGAATTATCAGGGATGTAATTATACCCCCAAACAAAAAAGCACAAAACACTCACAATAAAAATAAAAAATGCAATAGCATTATCTCTACTCAAGTATTCTCCTTAAGAATTTATTTTGAGAATATCATTTTAATAACTTTTACTTATTTTTTTCTTTGATTTTTGCAAAATTTATAGCCGCATTAGCTGCTTGCATATAACTTTGCAAATTGATATTTTCATTTTTATAAGCTTTATCATAAGCTGTTCCATGATCTACACTTGTGCGGATAATTGGTAAATTCAAACTTACATTTATACTCTCATCAAAATACAAAGCCTTTAAAGGTGCTAAAGCAAGATCATGATACATACTTACTAAATACTTACACTTGCTTAAAGAAAAAGGTGTAAAAGCACTATCAGCCACTAAAGGCTGGCTTAAAAAAACATCTTTTTTATGAGCTAATTCTGCTTCTTTTTGCTTTAAAAAAGAAATATCTTCTAAATTTAGCAAGGATAAATTTTCATCTTTTAAAAATACATTTGCCATTTTTATGGCTTTTTTTATTTCTATTTCTTCTTCTCCGCCAATAACCCCATCATCACTTGCATGGGGATTAAAACTTAAAACTCCTATATTTTCAAACAAAGTGCATTTGTAAAAATTTATTAAAAATTGAGCTAGTTTTAAGGCTTTAATGTGTTTATAAACCTCTCTTAAAGCTATATGTTCAGTATATAAAGCCACAAAAAGTTTTTCACAACCAAGCATCATAATAGCATCTTGTTTAAAAAAATCCCTCAAAGCCTCAGTATGCCCTTTATATTCTATGCCTGCCATTTGCCAAGTTTTTTTATTTATAGGCAAGGTTAATAAAGCATCTAAAAATAAATACGCACAATAACTAGCTGCTTGAAAACTTAAAAAAGAATACATCCCACTTTTTGCATCTAAATTAGCAGGATTTAACTCAAATTTATAATCAAACTCATAATTTAATTTATGAGAAAAAGTATAAATTACAAAATCCTCTTTTTCTTCTTTAAAGCTAAAATTTTCTTGCTCGCAATTTACAAATTCAACTAAATTCATTTTAGCTTTTGGTTTTAAATTTAAAAGTTTGCTTGCTTTTTTGATTAAATCATAATGCACAAAATAATACGGCTTGCAAATCTTTACTAACTCATCATGAGAAGCTAATAAAATTTGCATGCCTATGCCATTTATATCCCCTATACTAATAGCAATTTTTTTCATCTTTTAATCAAAGCTTTCATTTGCAATATAGCTTTTTCTAAGCCCACAAAAACTGATCTTGCTACTATACTTTGTCCTATATTTAACTCTTTGATTTCTAAGATATCTACGATATTTTTTACATTTTTATAATTAAGCCCATGTCCAGCAGCCACTTCTAAATTCAAGCTTTTAGCTAAATTTGCACTTTGTTTTAGTCTTTGTAGTTCATTTTCTAAAAGCTTTTTGAGTTCATTTTTACTTAAAATTAATTCAGGCAATGCATAAGGAGTTTGATTGATATTAGTATATAAAGCATTATAAACATTAGCATAAAAGCCTGTATGAAGTTCTACAAAATCAGCATTTAAAGCAGATGATTTTTCAATGTCTTTTAAATTAGGATCAACAAACAAAGAAACCTCAATTTGCTCTTTTTTCAAAGCATTAATGGCTTCTTTTAGTTTTTCATTCTCAAGATTAAGCCCGCCTTCTGTTGTAAGCTCTTGCCTTTTTTCAGGCACTAAAGTAACGCGTGAAGGTTTGTATTTTATAGCATATTCTATCATATCTATAGAACACTCAAGATTTACTATACACTTGCAGTATTTTAAAATATTTTCTAAGTCAAATTCATTAGCATGGCGACGATCTTCTCTTACATGGATAGTGATTTGATCAGCTAAATTTGCACTCAAAATCGCAGCTTCTAATAAATCTGGATCATTTACTTTTCTAGCTTCTCTTAAAACCGCAATATGATCGATATTAACCCCTAAAAGCATAAGTTTTCCTTATAAAATTTTTAGCTATTATACTTTATTTTTTTAAGGAGAGCTAGTGCTAGGTATTGATATAGGCTCAAATACCCTAAGAGCTGTTTTGATGGATGAGAATTTAAACAAATTAAAAAGCGAGGAATTTATCATCGCTGCTGCTAAAAATATGCAAAATGATTTAATTAGTGATGAAGCGGTGCAAAGATTATTTAATGCTTTAAAAAATTTACAAGAAAAAAATTATGATTTAAGCAAAGCTATGGCAGTTGCTACAGCTGCTTTTAGAAAGGCAAAAAATAGCTATAGCATTTTTGAAAAAATCGAAAAAGAATTCAAACTCAAAGTAAAGATTATCGATGCAAAAACCGAAGCAAAATTAAGCGTTTTGGGTATGCAAGAGCGACTAAAGAGCTTAAGTCTTTTTAGAAAAAATTTAAGCTATTGTGATTTAGGGGGTGCTTCATGCGAAATTTCAAATGATGATTTTAGCAAAAGCTATGATTTTGGCATTATTAGTTTTTATGAAAGAATGCATTTTAAAAATTTAAAACCAAATGCTTATGTAAAACTTTTTAAAAAATATCCAAAAAATCTTTCTATCATTAAAGATAAAAAATTAAAAATTCATCTTAGCCCCTACCCTATGCATTTAAAACAGCTTGCTTTAAATGCTTTTAATATCACTGAAAATATTAAAAAACATTTAAAAGGAAATTTCTTTGTGTTAAATTCAGGCGTTCCAACTACACTTTGTGCTTACAAACAAGGCATAAAATACAAAGACTATCTAGAAGAAAGCGTAAATGGAAAAATACTTCACCAAAAAGATTTTTTTAATTTTGCATTAAAAATTTGGAATTTAGAACAAAAAAAAGCTAAAATTTATCTTGGTGAAAATAGAAAAAAATACCTCATAGCAGGTTCAATGATACTTTTTGCTTTATTTAGCAAACAAAAACTGATAGTTATTGATGATGGTGTTAGAGAAGGTGTGTGTATAGCACATTTTAAAAATATCCAATTTTAAAGGAGAAAAAATGAGTTTAAAAGATCAAATTTTAGAAGATATAAAAGAAGCTATGCGTAGTAAAGACGACTTTAAAAGAAATACTTTAAGAACACTCAATGCTTGTTTTAAACAAATCGAAGTTGATGAGAGAATAACGCTTGATAATGAAAGAATTTATAAAATCATTGCAAGTGAAATCAAAAAAAGAAACGAAGCAGCTTTAGCTTTTAGCAAAGGTGCTAGAGAAGATTTAGCACAAAAAGAACTCCAAGAAGTAGCTATATTAAGTGCATATTTACCTAAACAATTAAGCGATGAAGAATTAGAAAATGAATTAAAAAAGCTTATAGAAAAATTGCAAATTCAATCCCTAAAAGAGCAAGGAATTTTAATGAAAGAAGCTAAAATGGCTTTTGGAGCAAGTGTTGATGGCAAAAGACTTAACGAAATGGTAAGGAAACTTTTAGCATGAAAAAAATTTTATTGCTTTGCTTTTTTGTGTTTAATGCCTTTGCTTATACACAATATGAATTGCACCCTAGTTTTAAAAAATACTTTCAAGAGTGCTCTTTGCTTATGGATAAGTATTATTATATCAATTGTTATGATTATAATTACAAAGGCACTAAGGCTATAGCTTATAAACTAGAAGCTGAAATTTTAAATCAAGGCCATATCAAAAAACGCCCAAGATTTTCAGAAGATACAAACATAGCTAAAAAATACCGCACTTACTGGGAGGATTATTTAAGAAGTGGGTATACAAGAGGGCATGTTGTGCCTAATCAATCCATGAATGCAACCAAGCAAGCTCAACTTAGCACTTTTTTAATGAGCAATATCACTCCACAAAAAAAAGAAATCAACGCTAAAATTTGGAATGAAATCGAACAAAGAGAAAGGTATTTAGCAAAAAAATACAAAGAACTTGAAGTTTTAAATTTAATCATTTATGAACAAAATCCAAAACGCATAAAAAACAATATCGCTATACCTAGTTTTTATGTAAAAATTTTAAAAGCTAAAAACTATACAGAGTGCTATAAAGTGCCAAATAACGATAATTTTGCTGAATTTAATCGCAATTATTTTAAACAAGATTGTAAAAATTATATAAATTATTAATTTTAAGTATTTTTTTATAAATATAATATTAACATACATAAATTTTTTCAAACAAAGGATTTATTATGGCAGTATTTTCTCCACGGGGGGGGGGATCGAATAATTTTGATTTAACTCCTTCTAAAAAACTAACTAATCACATCTTACTTTCAAGTATAGTTGCTTCATTACTTTTTTCACCTGCATTTGCCTTACCAAGTGGTGGTAAATTTACTCATGGCACAAGTGGAACTATAAATGTCAGTGGTAATAATATGCATATAAATGGTAATAAAGTTAATTCTGTTATCCAATGGGGTGGTGGTTTTAATATAAATAAAGGTGAAAGTGTAAATTTTGGTGGTAATAGTAAAAACTATTTAAACATAGCTCATGGAACAAATAAATCTACCATAGCAGGTGTATTAAATGCAAGTGGTAATAATGTATTTTTAATCAATCCTAATGGAGTAATCATTACTAAAACAGGTAATATCAATGCTAATCGCTTTGTAGCTTCTACTTCATCGATGGATAGTAAGGCTATGCAAGAATTTGCTAATATGAAAACCTTTAATGATGGTTTAGCTTTCTCTCCTGTATTTAAACCAAACCCTAAAGGTGGTAATGTAATTAATATGGGTAATATCAATGCAAATGATGTTACCTTACAAGGTAATAAAGTATTATTGCAAGCTGAAACTAGTTTAGATAAAGATACTAATAATATCAAACTAAATCAAATTACAACTGATAATCTTACTATAAAAGCTAATGAAGCATATGTGGATGTTGCAACAACTAAAACAAATAAAATAAATATCACAGCAAACAAAGGAAATGCATATTTGAGTGCTACTGGGTATTATTATAATCCTAAAAGACAATATAATGAGTTTAATTCTATTAATAATAAAATCAATAAAACATATAATCAATTTATCAGCATAGGTTCTGATGTAGACTGGTGGCATTTTGCTAAAGGCTGGAATGAAAGTAATGATTTTAGAACCATTGCAAGTGAATATAGACTAATCAATGATATAAATTTCAATGCTAATTGCAAAAATGGAATATGCACTGGACAAAATTATGCAAATTATTGGGTAGATTTAAACGCAGATGGCATAAAACAAGATAATGAATTTACCAGTATGATTGTGGGTGAAGATTATAATAGTGAGTTTAGTAAAAACTTTGATGGGCAAGGATATACACTTAAAAATATAAATATAGATACGACGAAATTGGATAATACATATTATGCAGGAATATTTGGAGACGCTAGAAATGCTACTTTTAAAAATATAAATGTTGATTATATGGGTGGGAGTGTGATTGGTTATTATGCAGCAGGTTTTATAGCAAGTTCTTCAGATTCTAAATTCTATAATATGAAAATATCTAACATAGGATTAATTCAAGCAAGACATAGATCTGGTGGGTTTATAGCAGATGCTTATAGAGGAGCTTATTATAATATACATATAAATAATATAAAAGAGATAAGTGGTAAAGCTGCATCTGGTGGATTTGTTGGATTTTACAGCCAACCTGATAGTAACTATAAAGATAATGTATATTTTCAAGACATATATATTGATAATATTAACACAATAAGAGATGAAGACGGACATGCTGGTGGATTTGCTGGAGATTTGTATAGTATATATGCTGGTAGAACTATATTAAAAAATATATATATTAATAATATTAATAGTATTTTTGCTTCTGGTGATTATGGCATTTATGGTGGAAAAGATAACACTGCTAAGGCTGGTGGGTTTGTTGGCAGCATAGGGCTTTATGGTGGAGGTGCATATGATATATTTAATGTAAGCATTAATAATATAGGAACTATAAAAAGTTTAGGAAAAATTACTGCAACAGGTGGTTTTGCTGGAGAATTATTAGGAGGTGGTGCTAAATTTGAAAATATATCTTTAAATAATATTAAAAATATTATAAGTGAAAATAACAACAAAGATAGTTTAGGTAGGAGTGCTTCATCTGGTGGTTTTGCTGGATATATTACTGGAGGATATTTTAATAATATTTCTTTAAATAATATAGGCACTATTAAAAGTATTAAAACTGATACAAGTCATAAAGAGGTTGGTATATATAGTGGAGGTTTTGTAGGTTTTTTAACATATAGAGCTAATATTAATAATATTTTTATGTTTATGGATCAAGGAGCTAGTATACTTGCTAGTGGTGGATCAGAAAGTTTATCTGGTAAATTTTTTGGAATGATAAAAGAAGTTTCAGATTTTGGTATTAATTTCTCTAACATCAACATTTACCACCATGAAAATGATTTAACCAATGCAACAGCTGATCAAGCTTATTGGAAAAATAATCTTATAAATTTTAATGCTAATATCAATGGTGAAATCAACATCCACACTTACACAGATAAAACCCAAGGCTACACTGATTTTAAAAAACAAGCTTTAACTATAGATGGTTTAAAGGAAATTGATTGTGATAATGGTAAAAAATGTTTGATTTTTACTACAGATTTTGATATAGAAAAACCAACTATTACTAGTCCTATTCCTAATCTAGATTCAATTCTTAATGAAAAACCTACTCTAAATAAAGATGATTTAATCTCTAATGCAGTATGGAATGATTATATTATTAAAGATATTGATAAGATTAAATATGTTATCAATATTAGATTGTTAGATAAATTGCTAAAAGAATATAAAACTTTAGCCAATAAAACAGAAGATGAACAAGTTAAATTTATCACAGCTTATTTAGGTGTTAAAGAAAATGATGCTAGAGCTTTATTGCAAAGTTTAAGTTTTTTAAATGCTTATAAAGATCATGATATAAATAAAGCTCAATTTGAAAATAATGCAAAAAAAGATTTTGAGCAATCCTTTAAAAAAGCAGATGATAAAATCAAAGACTTTAACAAAAACAAAAACTTATGGCATACTAAATTAGACAAACTAAATAAAGAAGTAGTTTCTTTGGGTTTAGATATAGAAAAACAATTAGAACAAAATCAAGCTAAACTTAAAAGATTTATAAAAGCTTATAATGAATTTTTAACCTTAATAGACAAAGGTATAAAAAATGAAAATGATCCTGCTTTTATAGCTATAAAAAATAATATAAAAGAACTAGACAAAGAAGCAAAACTACTTTATGCTAAATTATCTATACAAGAAAATAATCTTCAAATTTTTAAAGATAAAAACAATAACAATAAAGTTATAGTAATAGGAAAATTCAATACATCTTTAATAAATACTCCTAATGTAGACAAACCAACCCAAGGTGGTGGTATTGAAAATGATGATTATCAAAAACTATCACGCCAAATAGCTAGTTCTCAAAAACAAACACCTACTTTTAAATACGAAGAAGAAGAAACCCAAGAAATAGAAGAAGCAGCTATTACTCAAAGAGCTAGAACTTGTATAGTAAGTGATAATTTTAAAACTATGAATCCTTGTGTGGTTGGAAGTTATTAAATACATACTCAGAAAGAAAAACTTTCTGAGTATTATTGAATAGTTATTTTTTAAATTAAATTCCATTAACTTAAGTATTTTTTTATAAATATAATATTAACATACATAAATTTTTTCAAATAAAGGATTTATTATGGCAGTATTTTCTCCACGGGGGGGGGGATCGAATAATTTTGATTTAACTCCTTCTAAAAAACTAACTAATCACATCTTACTTTCAAGTATAGTTGCTTCATTGCTTTTCTCACCTGCGTTTGCCTTACCAAGTGGTGGTAAATTTACTCATGGCACAAGTGGAACTATAAATGTTAGTGGTAATAATATGCATATAAATGGTAATAAAGTTAATTCTGTTATCCAATGGGGTGGTGGTTTTAATATAAATAAAGGTGAAAGTGTAAATTTTGGTGGTAATAGCAAAAACTACTTAAACATAGCTCATGGAACAAATAAATCTACCATAGCAGGTATATTAAATGCAAAAGATAATAATGTATTTTTAATCAATCCTAATGGAGTAATCATTACTAAAACAGGTAATATCAATGCTAATCGCTTTGTAGCTTCTACTTCATCGATGAGTAATGAGGATATGAATAAATTTGCAAATTTATCACAAGAGCAAGGTAATTCTTTCTCGCCTGTGTTTAAACCAAATGGTGGTAATGTAGTTAATATGGGTGGTATTCTTGATGTTAAAAACATTACATTTCAAGGCAATAAAGTAATCTTAAATGCAAATACAAACTATACTGAAAAAGATAAATTTATATCAGCTAATAATATTACATTAGAAGGTAAAGAAGTATATGTAGATGTTGGCAATATAAATGGAGATAAAATTCAAAATATAAAAATTTCTGCAGATAAAGGTTCTATGTATCTAAATGCTAGTGGATATTATTATAATCCTAATTCTTTTTTAGTTTTTGATAAATATAGAAATTCAAATAGCAATTTTAAAGTATATAAATATGTGGGTATAGGTTCTGTGCAAGATTGGTGGCATTTTGCTAAAGGTTGGAATGATAACAAAGAAGGTTTTAGAAATACAGCTAGTGAATATAGATTAACTAATAATATAAATTTTGGAGCTAGTGAAGGAAAAAACTATGCTAATTATTGCATAGATGGATTTGAGTGCATTAGTATGATAATTGGGGTAAATTATACTAATGCATTTAATAAAATATTTAACGGACAAGGTTATAAGTTAGAAAATATTAACATCAATATAAACGAAAGTGGTAAAAAACAAAATGTAGGAATTTTTGGATACATTAATAATGCAACTATAGAAAATGTTAATATTGATTATAAAGGTGGTGGTATAAATGCAAAATATACACCCAATAATAGTTATATTGGTGTTGGAGGATTTATAGGAATTGCTGAAAATTCAACCATAAGAAATATATCATTAAAAAACATAAACAAAATTACCGCTACTAATACTTTTGGTGTTGGAGGATTTATAGGAATTGCTGAAAAAAATGTAAATTTTAAAAATATACTTATTGATGGTGGAAATACTATGAAAATAAGCAGTACTGGAAGTAATGTTGGGGGTTTTATAGCCAGTGGTAGCGAAGGAAGTATATTTGAAAATATTTATGTCAAAAATATCAATAGCATTAAAAGTGATATTTATAATGCTGGTGGATTTATCGGTGGTACTTCTTCTTCTTCAACCAATTGGAAGGATTTTGTGTTTTTTAAAAATATTCACATAGCAAATATAGGAGCTATTGATGGTTTATATTCAGGTGGATTTATAGGAAGTGCTACAGGAGTAAAAACTGAAAATATAAAAATAGAAGAGATTAATAAAATATTAGGTAAAAACTCAGCAGGTGGGCTTGCTGGAATACTATCTCCAGGAGAGTATAGTGATATTTCTATAAACAATATAGGTATCATAGAAAGTGCAAATTCTGGAGGATTTGCTGGTGCTATGGATACTGGATCTAATAACAACAAAAAAAATACTATAATAACAAATGTATACATAAAAGATATTAATGAGATTAAAGCTATAAATACATCTGATGCTTATGCTGGAGGTTTTATAGGTAAAGTTTCAAGTATTAATGCACCTACTGGAGAAAACACTAGTAACATATTTAACAATATAACTATTGATAAAATCGGTAAATTTTACATAAAAAGCAATTCAAGAGCTTATACAGGTGGGTTAATAGGAATAATTTTTAATAACTTTAATGCAAATTATAATTTTTCTAGTATTAATTTATTTTTTGATTCTAACATGAGAATTACTGGTGAAAATCATAATGTTGGTAAAATCATAGGTAAAAGCACAGACTCTAGATTATCTTTTAATAATTCAAATTTTTACTATATTGCAGAAAATTTTGCAGGCTCAAGAAGTGAGAATTATAGTGGATTCAATCTTCAACAATATGTAAAAATAAATGAACAGCAAAAATATAATGAATTTACAACAAAAGATCAAACCACAAAACCAAATATAGGATTATTTCAATCTAATAATAAGGAATTGCTTGATTTACCAGATGTAGAAAAAATAAAAAATGAAATTACTATTTTAGAAAAAGATGATCTTTTTAAAGATACTATTCAAAAAGAAATTATAGAAGACATTATAAAAAAATACTATTTTGTTGACATTAAAACTCTAGATGATCTATTAAAAACTTACAATAAATTAAATTCCAATAATTCAAAAGAAGAAAGAATTAATTTTATAAAAAATCATTTACTTATAAGTAAAAGCGAACAAGAAGCTAAAGAGGTGGTTGAAAGTTTAGATTTTTTATTAGCTTATAAAACCAATGGTTTAGAAAATGCTGAAAAAAATGGATTATTGAAAAATGATGAGACAATAACCGCAAATAGAGCAATTCAGAGTAATGTTAAAAAAACTTTATCTTATGAGCAAGATCTTATAGTTGATTTTTTACAAAACAAAAAAAATGGACTTAAATGGCTGGTTGATTATACAAACAACTTACTACAAGAACTCAAGAATACTCAAACAGCTTTAAAAGATGCTATTTTAAAATATAACGCCTATGTAGATTTAATCAATAGTAATAAAGCTGAAAGAGATGATGCTAAACTTGAAGCTATTAAAAAAAATATAAATAAGTTAATATTTCAAAGCAAAACTCTAGCTACTGAAATTGATAATAAACAGATTGTTTTATCAAAATGGCAAAATAAATCTAAAAATGATTCAAATGAACACTTTGTGATTTTAGGTAAATTTAATTATGAGCAATTGATTGATAATCCTAATTTAAACAAACCAAATGGAGATGGTGGGAAGGAACCAGATGTTAAACCAGATCCAGAATTTCCAAATATTGATTTAGAATTTGAACAAACTGCTTCTTTAAATTTAATTAAATATGAAGAGGAAGAAGAGAAAGAAATAGGTGAAACGCAAGGCGAGCAAAGATCTATTACTTGCATAGTAAATGATAATTATAAAACTATGAATCCTTGTGTGGTAGAGTATTATTAAATTATATGTAGCCAAATTAAATTTGGCTACATGTTTTGGATCATTCTACTTCTGCATCTATTACATCATCGTCTTTTTTGTCTTTATTATCAGCTGGTTTTTCATCTTTTTTATACATATTTTCTGCTAATTTATGAGAAACTTCGCTTAAAGCTTTCATTTTGCTTTCTATTTCTTCTTTAGTAGCATTTTGATTTTTCAAAGTTTCTTTTAAATCATCTAGTGCTTTTTGGATATTTGCTTTATCCTCATCGCTTACTTTATCGCCAAGCTCATTTAAAGATTTTTCTACTTGATGAGCTAAAGAATCAGCAGCATTTCTAGCTTCAACAGCTTCTTTGCGTTTTTTATCTTCTTCTTTGTGTAATTCTGCATCTTTTACCATGTTATTGATTTCTTCTTCGCTTAGCCCACTTGATCCTGTTATTTTGATCTCTTGTGCTTTGCCTGTTGCTTTGTCTTTTGCACTAACTGTTAAAATACCATTAGCATCTATATCAAAAGTAACTTCAATTTGTGGCATACCACGCGGTGCTGGTGGAATTCCTTCAAGATTGAAATTTCCTAAAGATTTATTATCTCTACTAAATTCTCTCTCACCTTGTAAAACATTTATGGTAACTGCGCTTTGATTATCTTCTGCAGTTGAGAAAACTTGTTCTTTTTTAGTTGGTATAGTTGTGCCTTTTTCTATAATTTTAGTCATAACCCCACCTAAAGTTTCAATACCCAAAGAAAGTGGAGTTACATCAAGCAATAACACATCTTTTACATCACCTTTTATAACAGCACCTTGAATAGCAGCACCAATTGCAACAACTTCATCAGGATTTACTGATTTATTTAGCTCTTTTCCAAAAGCTTTTTTAACTTCTTCTTGAACTAAAGGCACACGCGTAGAACCACCAACCATAACTATTTCTTTTACTTCGCTTTTATCAAGTCCTGCATCTTTTACAACTTCATTGATTTTACTAATAGTCTCAGCAACCAAACCATCAATCATACTTTCAAATTTAGCTCTTGTTAGCTTTTTAACCAAGTGTTTTGGGCCACTTGCATCAGCTGTGATAAATGGTAAATTTATCTCTGTTTCATTAGCTGAGCTTAATTCTTTTTTAGCATTTTCAGCTGCTTCTTTTAATCTTTGTAAAGCCATAACATCATTTTTTAAATCTATGCCTGTTTCATCTTTAAATTCACTTGCTAAAAAGTCGATTAATTTATTATCAAAATCATCACCACCTAAAAATGCATTACCTCCGGTTGCTAAAACTTCTACTACATTATCGCCTGTTTCAAGAACGGTAACATCAAAAGTCCCACCACCTAAATCATAAACTACGATTTTTTCGCTATCTTTTTTATCAAGACCATAAGCTAAAGCCGCTGAAGTAGGCTCATTTATAATTCTTAATACATTCAATCCTGCTATAGTTCCTGCTTCTTTTGTAGCTTTTCTTTGAGCATCATTAAAATATGCTGGAACGGTTATAACAGCATCTACTACTTTTTCCCCTAAAAAAGCTTCGGCATCTTCTTTTAATTTCATCAAAACTTTTGCTGAAATTTCTTGTGGAGTATAAATTTTTCCAGCTATTTCAATAGCACAAGCTCCATTTCTTTCTGTAATATGATAAGGAAGACGATTTTTAGCTTCTTTTGCTGCATCTTCATTTATCATTAAGCCCATAATTCTTTTTATAGAATAAATAGTTTTTTCAGGATTTGTTACAGCTTGGCGTTTAGCACTATCACCTACTAAAACTTCGCCTTTGTCAGTAAATGCTACTACTGATGGAGTTGTGTTTTTACCTTCTTTATTTGGTATAACTTTGCTTTCACCTCTTTCATACACTGCAACGCATGAATTGGTTGTTCCTAAGTCTATTCCTATTACTTTACTCATTTTTTATCCTTTTATTAAAATTTATTTTGCAACACTAACTTTAGCTGATCTAATCACTCTATCATTCATCATATAACCTTTTTGTAAAAGATTAACAATATGCCCGCTTTCATGATCAGCACTTTCTACATGAAACATTGCTTCATGTAGGTTTGGATTGAACTCGCCATCAGCTTCTATAGGTTTAACCATATGTTTTTCAAGCTTTTTTAAGAGTAAATCAAGGGTATTTTGCACACCTTCTTTAATCTTTAAACTAAGCTCATCACTAGCTTCTACACTTATAGCCGCTTCTAGCGCATCAACTACATCGAGCAAATCTTTAGCAAAACTTTCATTTGCATAAATGGTTGCTGAAATTTTTTCTTTTTCCATTCTTTTTTTGATATTTTCAAATTCAGCATTTGCTCTTAAATAAGTATCTTTTAATGCGTTATATTCTTCTTGAAGCTTTTGAAATTCAGCATTTTCATCTTGCATTGTTTCTTGTGCTTCATCTTGCATTGCTTCATTTTGCTTTTCTTCGCTCACGCAGCCTCCTTAATAATATTTAACATTGTTTTAAAATCAGAATACACACTTCCTGCAAAAATAATATTTGATTTTTGCCCTAAAAATGTACTCGAAAGCTTTAATCCCATAAATCCTTCCTCAAACAAGGGTTCAAATTTTAATTTTTCATCAAAATAAAATCCTATTTTTGGAGATAAAAGCTTAGCAAATTTATCATTTTGATAAATTTGATAAGCCTTACTCTCATTGTATCTATAGTAAATCTTAGCTTGCTTTAGTATAAAAATTTTTTCTAATAATTCTTCAAAATTTACTTTAAAGGCTAAATTTTCTATACTTTTTAAATCAAGCCCAACAAGCCTTTGCATAAAAAGCAAATTATCTTGAGAATACCTTAAAATAAGTTCATTTTCACCAAAATCAAGAATAATAAACTTAGTATTTACTACAGCTATGTCTTGTAAAATTAACTCATCGCCACCATAAACTAAAGCATAAATTTCAAATTTATCAAGTAAAAATTTCAATAAATCAAGATCATTTAAAACCACTTCTTCCTCAATAAGCTGTTCATACCAATATGCTCTCATAGCATTAATCGTTGGTATGCGTCCGCTACTAATATGAAGTTGAGTTAAAATTCCCTCATCACTTAATTTTTTAAAATAAACTCTTATAGTAGAAGCTGGTATGCTAACTTTATGATTTAATTCATGAGAGCCTACAGGGTTATTCCCATTTAAGTAAGTTTCTATGATGGTTTTTAAAATTAAATCTTTTTTGCTAAACGACTTCACTTTAAGACCTTGACTTTAAATTTAGCACTCAATGTTTTTAAGTGACAAAACAATTATACAACTTTAGTATAATTATGTCAAGTTATTTTTAAATAAAATTATTTAATATTATTTAGTTTATTAGACTAAAGTTTTTTTAGTTTATATAAATAAATATAAAAAACATCATTTTCAGTTTTTTTAAAAGAATAAAATACTATAATCACGCTTAGCGATATTAATAAAGGTTCTAATATGAAAAATCTTACTTTAAGAGAAAAAAAAGACTTAGAAGCTTATGTATTTTCTAATATAGAAAGAAAAAAAATGGCTTTTGGTAGAATTTTTAAATTTTATTATCTAAAATTTTTTAGATTAGTTTTTTAATTTATATTTTCTCATACCCTCTTTAGTAAAAGATAAATCTTTAAATTCAGGGGATGAGATTAACTCCATGCATGCTTTATCTAAATTTTCCATTCCGCTAATTTGCATACTTGCTTGCAAATTTTCATCTAAGTAAAGATCAAAAACTACACAAGCTTTATCATTAACCTTGTATAAAATTTTTCCACCCACTTTTTCATCTAGCGTATATACCTGCAATTTATCACTTTTGCTCATTTTTCTAATATCATTTGCAAAAGAATGATTTAATGTGTAATAAATCATAAAATCTCGCATGATATTTTTTATATCAGCTAATTCTTTTCTAAGTTTAGTTAAATCTTTTGTATATAAATTTAAAAAATTTGTGTTTAAATATTCATTTAAAGATGTTTCGTTTAGATTTTTGCATTTTGGATAAATTTTTACTATATAAGCTTTATTTTTGGCAAGCAAAATATCAACACATGCTTGTTTTTCATCTTTTACTTCTAAAAGTAAAGCAGAACTTGTGTTTAAATTTATGGTATTTTGTTTATTATAAGCAAAATCATTAAGCACTTCATAAATACTTGCATGTGTAAAAACACAAACAAAAAGAATTAATAAAATTTTCATTCAAATAAATCTTTATGATGTTTTTTTAAGTGTTCTACCACTTCTAAAATCTCATCAACCCCTTCTTTTTGTGTATTTTGACAAACTTCATCAATACAATCTATATAAAGCTCTATAGCTTTTTCTAATTTAGTCTTTTTTACACCCGCATACAAAAGCATAGCTTCTAAAACTATGCTTAGTTCGTATTGTAAATTTTCTATTTCTTCTTTAAAATCATGATTTGTTCTCATTATTTTCCTTTAATTCTTTGCTTTTAATTAAATCTATAAATTGAGCTTTTATAAAATCATAATTAGCACTATCTTTATACGCAGCAAATAAGCCTCCACTAGCGTTTTTGTGCCCTCCCCCATTGACTAAATATTTAGCCATTAAACTTACATCTAGTTTATTATTAGCCCTAAAACTTAAAGTTTTTCTTGAACTAAGATCTACAAAAAAATCAAATTCAGGATTTTGCAATAAAAAATCATTTCCTATAACAGAAGTATTGCCTATATTAGAAGTTAGCAAGCCTTTGTGTCCTTTGTAATATACACTAAATTTTTCTTTATTTATGCTTAATCTTTCAACTACAAATTTAGAGATTAAATTACTCAAGGTATCATCTTCTTCTTTTTTGAAAAAATCTTTTTTTATTTTATGTAAATCATTATCCAAAGCAATATGAGAATTTTTCTTATGGATAAATTGTCTTGATTTATCAAAAAGATAAAAAAGATATTTTATATTCTCTTGTGCAAACATTGTTTTATTGATTTCTTTAGCCGTTGAAACCATACCCAATAAAACCTTGCCAAGTTCAAAATTTTTATCCTCACTCAACCAAATATCTACAGCATTTACCACATCTACAAAAGAAGATAAAGATTCATTTTCCCCATAGCATTTACTAAAAAAATCATAAACAATTTTCGTTGCACATCTTGAGCTATCTAAAAAATACCAAGGATATTTTTGCATACATTCTAAACCACTTTGATGATGATCTAAAAGCAGTAGTTTGATTTTTTTACCTTCTATGGCCTTTTGAAAGTCTTCACATTGACTTGGTGTCAAATTTAAATCCGTAATTAATATAACAAATTCTTCATTAGGATTTTGCTTTAAATCCTCTTCTATGCTTTTAAAAATAACATTAAAATTTTCATTAATTTCTTTACCATAATTAGAATTAAAAAAATAACAATTTTTAAAGTAAAAATCTAGCACATACTGACACGCATAGCCATCTAAATCTGTATGCGAAAGATGATAAATTTTCATATATTCCCTTTATTATAAGTCATCTACTTTTATAATACCTTCGGTTTCAAATTTAGTATTTTCTGCAATTTCAGCAAAACTTAAAACCGTGATATTAATGCCAAAATTAGAGCAAATATCTGCAATAAATTTTCTAAGCTGTGGTTCAACACAAAGCAAGAAAGGTTTAATTCTTGTGTTTGCAACACTTGCAAGCTCAGCTTTTAATGCTTCTACCAAGGCTCCAGTTTGAGATACATTTATCATCAAATGATAAGTTCCATCTTTAAACTGCACATGTTCCATTAATTTCGCAGCAGCAGCAGCATCAAAAATATAAAAACTAATTTGGCCTTTTTCATCTACATATAAATTTGTAATTGCCCTAGCCAAAGAAGCTCTTACATGCTCTATAATCATATCCAAACTCTTACTAACTTCGGCTATATCACTGATTGATTCTAAAATAGTTAGCATATCTTTAATAGGAATATGCTCTTTTAACAAGGCTTTTAATACTTTTTGGATTAAACCTATACTAGCTACTCTTAAACAATCATCTACAACTATAGGATAATCATTTTTAATCTTATCTAGTAGATTTTGAACCTCTTGTTTGGTTAAAAGTTCAGACGCATTAGCTTTAATAAGCTCACTCATATGCGTTGAAATTACACTTGCTGGATCAATAACTATATAACCATTTAGTGTTGCTTCATCTTTTAAATTTGCATCAATCCATAAAGCATCGGAGTTAAACGCAGGTTCTTTAGTGGCTATACCCTCAACAGGTTCAGTGATAAACCCACTATCCATAGCTAGATATTTATCAGGATAAATTTCAGCACTTGCAATACCCACACCTTTAAGTTTAAAAACATATTCATTTGGTTTTAATTGCAAATTGTCTCTTATTCTAATTTTAGGCATTAAAAAGCCCAAACTTTGAGCTATATTGCGTCTTGTTGATCTAATGCGTTCTGTTAATTCACTTTCTGCTAGCTTAATCAGTCCATAACCTAATTCTAATTCTAAAATTTCAAGTTTTAAAATATCAGTAATTTTATTTTCTTCTTCTTTTAAAATTTCTTCTTCAGTGCGTTTTTGTGGTTTGCTAGTTTGCTCTTCATCATGAGCTTCTTGAGATTTTTTACTAGAAATTGCATTAATTTGAATTTTACCCTCTTGAACTTGTTTTATCATATAACCAAGTCCTAAAAATACTAAAGCCATAAAACCTAAAGAAAAATGTGGCAAACCAGGAACTAAAGCAAAAATAAATAAAATAAAGCCTACAATTAATAAAGTTTTATATTCTCCTAATAATTGATTAATCGAGCCTTCGGCAAAATTATCCTCATCTTTACTAGCACGCGTAATAATAATCGCAGTTGCTGTTGAAGTAATAAGTCCAGGAATTTGAGACACAAGTCCATCGCCTATAGTTAAAATAGTATAAGTTGAAGCACATTCTCCAAGTTCCATATCATGCTGAAAATACCCTATCATAAACCCACCAATTAAATTTACAATAGTTATAATAATTCCAGCAACAGCATCTCCTTTTATAAATTTAGAAGAACCATCCATAGCTCCATAAAAGTTTGCTTCTGCTATAATTTCTTGGCGTCTTTCTCTTGCGGTTTTTTCATCAATCAAACCAGCATTCAAATCCGCATCAATTGCCATTTGTTTTCCAGGCATTGCATCAAGAGTAAATCTTGCTTGAACTTCAGAAACCCTTGTACTACCTTTGGTTACAACCATAAAATTAATCAAAACCAAAATACAAAATACAACCATACCTATAACATAATTACCACCCACAACAAATTCGCCAAAACTTGCTACTATGTCACTTACTGCGGTTGGCCCTTGATGCCCTTCGCTTAAAATCATACGCGTTGTAGCGATATTAAGCGAAAGTCTAAAAAGTGTAATAATTAAAATCATAGTAGGAAAAGTTGTTAAATCAGTTGGTTTAGGTATGTATAAAGAAATTAAAATGATTAAAACTGAAATTGCAATACTTAAGGCAAGAAAAAAATCCAAAACTATACTTGGTAAAGGCACGATAATAATGGCTAAAATCGCTATGATCATAGCCACTACGGTTAAACTTTTAGCTTTTACTATAGGTGCAACAAGAGGTGCAATCCATGGCAAAACCAAGGTAAGAATATTTCTTTTAGCCATTATTTTTAATGATATCTTCTAAGGTAATTGAAACTAAAAAATCATCTATTTTATTTTGAAGTCTTACAAGCACTGGCATTATGTTGCAATTATCTCCTTTTTGGGAAGGACATACTCCATTACTACACTCAAAAACATTAATAGATTTTTTTTCTACGCTATTAATGATTTCTTTTAAAGTATATTCACTAGGTTTTTTTACCAAGGCAAATCCCCCTTTGGCGCCTTTATAGGATTTTAAAAGCTCATCTTTTGCAAGAGCTTGTAAAATTTTAGCCAAAAAACTTTTTGGTATATCTAAAACACTAGACATAGTATCAACATCTTGAGGATCTTGGGATTTTGCTATATGTATTAAAGATAATAAAGCGTATTCGCTAGCTTTGGTAAATAACACATTTATCCTTTCTAATAACTAACTTGAAATTTATAAAGTTTTTATTATACCAAAAATATCTTATGGTTTAAAAATTAAATTTATTTTATATTTATTTTAAAATTCAGCATATTTTTTGTTTTTTTATATATAATTACATTTTTAAAATTTTAAATACCGCTCAGGAGGTCTATTATGGCTTTAGATTCGGCTAAAAAAGCAGAAATAGTTGCAAAATTTGCTAGAAAAGAAGGAGACACTGGTTCTCCAGAAGTTCAAATCGCTCTTTTAAGTGCTAGAATTGCAGACTTAACAGAACATTTGAAAATTTACAAAAAAGATTTTTCATCTCGTTTAGGACTTTTAAAACTTGTTGGACAAAGAAAAAGACTTTTAGCTTATCTTAAAAGAAAAGATTATCAAGCTTATGCAAAATTAATCAACGAGTTAAATTTAAGAGATAAATAAGCTTTTGCTTATTTATCTTTGCTTAATATTTTTTATAATTTTATTTATTTTCTTCATTTTTTCTTAATTTAAGTTTCAAAAATTTAACATTTTATTCACAAGAGTTTCACGATGTGATTTTATACTCAAAATACCATAAAATAGGACTTTAAGTTTTTCATATAAAAATATTTTTCACATTTAAATTTATTGATTTTTAAAGTTTTTTCACTTTTGCGATAAAAAATCCATCTACATAATCATTTGGCAAGACTCTTTTAGCAAAAGATAAATCAAATTCCTTGCTTTTTGCCTGAACAAAATCAGCATTTAATAATTCAAAATCAAGTAGTTGTAAATTAAAATCTTTATTTCTAAATGCATTTTCAAGCACTTCTTCATTTTCCTCTTGTAAAAAAGTACAAGTGCTATAAACTAATTCTCCACCATGTTTTAAAGCTAATAAAGCTGAATGAAGTAGTTTTTTTTGCAAACTGGTAATTTGCTTAATCTCTTTAGTGTTTTTTTGTATTTTTAAACCCATTTTTGCAAAAGTTGAACATGGAGCATCTAGTAAAATTTTATCAAATTTTAAAGGACATATTCTACCTATACTCTTAGCATCTTTTAAAAAAGTTTTTGCATTTTTAACACCATATTTTTTTAAATTTTCTTGAAGGATAAAAAATCTATCTTTGCTTGCTTCAACACAAGCTAAATAACCTTCATTTTGCATAAAATTAGCTAAATTAATACTTTTTCCACCTGGTGCAGCACACATATCAAGCACATTTTGGCCTGCTCTTACATCTAAAGCTTTAGCGCAAAGATAAGAAGAATAATTTTGTATATAAAAAAATCCTTCATTAAAAGCTTTCATCGAGCTTAGATTGCTTTTATATTTGTATGGAATTTTATAACAAAATTCACTTATTTTCTCATATAAAATTTGTTCGCTATTTAAAATTTTTTCTAGTTCTAATGCATTTATTGTCAAAGCATTTCTAAAAATATTTATATTTTTTTCTTCGATAAAACTTTGCAAAATTTGCTCTTTTTGTTCTTTTGTATAAATCTCATCTAAAGCACTTTGCAAATCAAACAATGCCATAAAAACTCTTTAAAATTAAATACGCAGCTAAAGAATCAAGTTTACCATCTTTTTTTTTCAAATTTGCAATCTGAAGTTCTTGTGCATTTTTTGAACTAAAGCTTTCATCTACAAAAAAAATTTCTTTTTCAAAGCCAATTAAATCAACAAAATGTTTAATTCTTCTTTTCATTTCATCTTCGCTTAAACCACCTATAGGAATTCCAACCACTAAAACATCTATATTATATTCTAAAATCAAATCTTTAATTTCTTTTGCTGCTTGATTGCGATTTTTTCTAATAACTGCATTAAGTGGCATTGCTATGCTTTTATCAATGCACAAAGCAATTCCTATGCGTTTTAAACCTATATCTAAAGCTAAGGTTTTCATAGGCAAGGCCTTATTTTTACACCCGAAATTTCAACCAAACCTTCAAGCTCATACTCATAAATTTTATCACCAAATTTTTCCAAAGCTTTTTCTAAATCATCACTTTGTTTTAAAAAATTTATAATTTCATCTTGATTTTGCTCTTGTTTAATCTCCCCAAACATTGACGCAAATTCTTTATAATCATAAATCAATTTTGCTTTATTTTGTGCTAAAAGCAAATTTGTCCCCTCACTTTCATTTCTTCTTTGAGCAAAAACATAAATAGGTTTATTCATACTCAAAGCAATTCTTGCACTTTGCAATGAACCACTTTTTAAATCAGCTTGCGCTATCACTACAACTTCACTTAGAGCAATAATTAATCTATTTCTTAATAAAAAATCATAAGGTTTGGCTTTATAATTTGACTCATTCTCACTTAAAGCTAGTGCATTTTTATAAATATCTTCTATATCTTTTTTATTTGCCTTAGGATAAATTTCATCAAGTCCATTGGCAAAAACAGCTATAGTATGCGGAAAGGCTGCCCTAGCAGCAGTAATATCCACCCCCAAAGCTCCTCCACTTACTATACAAACATTAGCTTTTTTAAGCCAAGAAACAAGTTCACTGATACAATTTTTAGTATACATACTCATTTTTCTTGAACCGATAATGGCTATTTTTCTTGAATTTAATAAATTTAAGTTTCCTTTGTAATAAATCTTAGAAGGAGGATTTAAAAGATCTTTAAATTCGCAAATATTATCAATAAATTTCATTTAAATATACAAGCTCGACTGAATTTAACAAATCTTTACTTTGAACTAAAGCTTCAAAAGTTTTCTCCTTAGGATGTCCTATGGCTATAGCAAAACCTTTCTTTTTTGCTTCGTTTATCGCTTGAATGATTTGCTTTTTTATGTATTCTACATTATCTTCATTATCTAAAAAAATATCTCTTGCAATATATGGTTGATGAAATTTTTTAGATAACTTTTTGGCTTTAGAATTTCCAATTGTTCTAGAATCAACAAAAATAAAGCCATTTTTATTTAACGCATCAAAAAGTCGCTCCATTGCTTTTTCATCTGAAGTAAATAAACTACCTGTATGGTTATTTATAAATTTTAAATTTGGGAACTCATTTTTTATAAATTCAATGCGTTTTGTAATTTTTTCTTTATTATCATTTGGATTTAAAGTATTTAATTCTGCCTTATCGTATTTTATCGCAGCCAAAGGCAAATGCACCATAAAAAAATCAAAATCTTTAGCAAATTCAGCCGTATATGGATGGCGCTTATCGGGCGGAAAAAATGATGGTATTAATTTTAAATTCGTTTTTTTAAGCATATCTACATGAGTATGACTTGCCATATCATCTATAATGATAGCAAGCTGAGGCTTTGTTTGTAAGATATTTTTGGTATTTTGTTTGTTTTGCTGATTATTTTTTAAAGAAGAAATATTTTGCTCTTTAGATGTATTTGTTTCTTTTTCGCTTAAATCAATTTGATTTTTCTCAATATAATTTACATTGTTTTCACTTAAATTATCATCGTTTTTTGTAGTATTTAATTCATGTGTTTTTAAATTTAAAATTTCACTGATATTTTTATCTAGAAATTCTAATTTTTCATCATATAAGGTAGAATTTACCTCTTCAAAATGAATACTTGATTGTTGTAAAGATGAAGCATTTTGTTCTATTATAGTGCTATTATTAATTTCATAAAACTTATTTTCTGTTTTTTTAAAAGACAAAGCACTAAAAGCAAAAAGAATAATCCCCAATATAATTACACAAAGTGCTAAAAGCACTTTGTATTGTTTTTTAATTTTTTTCAACTTAATTTTTTTCTTTATCTACTAATTTTTTAGCACTTATCCAAGGCATCATTGCACGCAATTTGCGCCCTGTTTGTTCTATCAAAGAATCATTCATCAATCTACGCTCTGCATGCATTCTTGCAAAATTTGCTCTTCTTTCTAAAATAAAGTCTTTAGCAAAGCTTCCATTTTGTATATCTTTTAAAACTTCTTTCATAGCCTTTTTAGTTTCTTCGTTTATAATTTTAGGCCCACTAATATAATCTCCATATTCAGCAGTATTAGAAACAGAATACCTCATATCAGCAATGCCTCCTTGGTAGATTAAATCCACAATCAACTTCATTTCATGTAAGCACTCAAAATACGCCATTTCAGGCTCATACCCTGCTTCAACTAAGGTTTGAAAACCCGCTTGAATTAAAGCACTTAATCCTCCACAAAGCACTGCTTGCTCGCCAAATAAATCTGTTTCAGTTTCAGCTTTAAAAGTCGTTTCTATAATACCTGTTCTACCCCCGCCTATAGCACAAGCATAACTTAAAGCTAAATTTTTTGCATTTTTACTCTCATCTTGATGGATAGCAATTAAGCAAGGCGTGCCTCCACCTATGCTAAATTCATGTCTTACAGTATGTCCTGGAGCCTTAGGTGCTATCATAATCACATCTATACCACTTGGTACAATGATTTGTCCATAATGGATATTAAATCCATGTGCAAATGCTAGAGTTTTACCTGTTTTTAATTCTGGTTTAATTTCTTCATTAAAAATTTCACTTTGAATTTCATCAGGAGCTAAAATCATAATCAAATCTGCTTCTTTAGTCGCTTCTTTTACGCTTTTTACCACAAAATTAGCATTTTGTGCTTTTGCCCAACTTTGCCCACCTTCTTTTAAACCTATGATAACTTCCACACCACTATCTCTTAAATTCATAGCATGAGCGTGTCCTTGAGAGCCAAAGCCTATAATGGCAACTTTTTTTGATTTTATTAAATTTACATCACAATCTTTATCATAATAAATACTTACAGCCATCTTTGCTCCTAATTTTTGAATTTTAAATCAAAGATTATAACTAAAAAATATAAATTTAAAGCTTTTGTGATAAAATTTAAGTTTTAATCAATCTTAAAAAAGAGCAAAATGAAAGAATTATTTAATCAACTAAGCTATGGTTTAAATGCTAATGAAATTACCAATAAAAACAAGCAAATCATTAGAGAATTATTAACTTGTGAGATTATTAAATTTTATAAAAATAAATACTATTTAAAAGATGGTTTTACTTTTGGAAAAATAGACATTTCTGCTAATGGAACAGGATTTTTACAAAGCTATGATATTGCTTTTAAAAGAGATTTGCTAATTGAAAATAAAAATTTAAAAGGGGCAAATTATGCTGATATAGTTGTAGCAAAATTACTCCCTCTTAAAAAAAAGCGTCCTAGTGCTAAGGTTGTTTTGATACTAAAACGAGCCCATGAAACCTCTTTAGTTGTAACTAAAAAATACGGCGAAGCTGTGCTTGGGGTTAATATACAAACTGGACTTGCATGTGCTTTAAAAGCCTCTCAAAAATCATTAAAAACTTTGCCTTTAGGGACTATTTTAAAAATAGAAAATCACAATAACAACATCACAGAAGTTATAGGGCATATTGATGATGATTTTGTTGATGAAAAAATTTCTTTAGCACTTTTTAACAAAAATGCAATTTTTGATAATTTATGTGAAAATGAAGCTAAAGCTTATGGAAATAGCGTAGATGCAAGTATGTATCCATCAAGAAAGGATCTTAGAAATTTAAATTTTTGCACCATAGATCCAGTTGATGCAAAAGATTTTGATGATGCTATTTATTATGATAAAAACGAACATGCTATTTATGTGGCTATAGCTGATGTGAGTGCTTATGTGCATGCATATAGCGCTATTGATAAAGAAGCAAGAGCTAGGGGTTTTTCTATTTATTTTCCTCATATTGCTATACCTATGCTTCCAAGGGCTTTAAGTGAAAATATTTGCTCTTTAAAACCCAATGAAGATCGCCTAGCCTTTTGTTTTAAAATAAGTTTAGATCAAAACAATGAAGTAATCAAAGAAGAGCTTTTTGAAGCTATTATTAATTCAAAACGCCGTTTTAATTATGATGAAGTTGATGAGTATTTAAAAACGCATCAAAATTTAAACAATATCAATTGGCTTTATGATGCTTTTAAAATCACACAAGCTTTACGCAAAAAGCGTTTAAAAAATGCATGCGAGTTTAAAACCCAAGAACTTAGAATGACTTTAGATGAAAATAACAAACTCATAAGCACAAGATTAGAAAGTGATACAGCTTCACATAATCTAATAGAAGATTGCATGCTTTTAGCCAATAAAGCAGCAGCAAAACTTATAGATATAGGAATTTTTAGAAACCATTTAAGTCCTGATTATAAAAAAATCAATCAATTACTAGCTGATCTTTCAACTCTTAGTATAGATATAACCCCTAAAAATAACGCTATAGAGCTTATTAAGGATATACAAGCTTTAGCAAATGAGTTAAATATAAGAGAAGAGGTTGATAAACTCATTATCAAAGCTCAAAAAAAAGCAGAATATGCTAGCGAAAATGCTGGACATTTTGGTTTGGGTTTTGATAAATACACTCATTTTACAAGCCCTATTAGAAGGTATTCAGATCTTATTTTACATAGACTTTTAAAGGCAAAAATCAATCAAGATGAGAAAATGTTTAATTATTTGCTTTTAAATATACAAAGTACTTGTGAGCAATTAAGTATTTTAGAAAGAGAGGCAGATAAAGTTGCTTGGGATTTTATGGATAGAAAATTTGCAAGATGGGCAAGTAAAAATTTAGGAAAAAAATTCAAGGCCTTGGTTGTGGAAAATCAAAATACTTTAGAAGTAAAATTAGATGATGAAATCAAAGGGGCTTTGGTTATCATCATAGGTTCAAGAGCAAATTTGTTAGAACGCGTAGAAGTTGAAATTTGCGAAGTAGATATTATAAATGCTAAAATTTTTGGAAAAATAACTAAGCATTTTAACTTAGAAAGAGAAAAAAATGTATAAAAATCAGCTTCAAAATCTACTCAAGCAAAATAATATTCCTAATTTTTTCTTACTTTATGGAGCGGATAATTTTCAAATAGAACTCTATGCCAAATTTATCAAAGATAAATTTACATTCGATGAAAGCTTGAAATTTTATTTTGAAGAATATGATTTTAAACAAGCATATGATTATTTATCTAGTGCTTCTTTGTTTAGCGAAAAAAAACTACTAGAAATCAAAACTCAAAAAAAAATTCCAAGTAAAGAACTTAAGCAACTTGTTGATTTATGTCAAAATTCACAAGATAATTATTTTTTACTTGAAATTTATGATGAAAGTTCCAAACAAAATGAAGCAGAAAAAATTTTTTCTAATAATTTTTGTAGATTCTACAAAGTAAATTCAGCTAAAGAAGGTATAGAATTACTAGCTTTAAAAGCTCAAGAATTAAACATAAAAATAACACAAAAT
This sequence comes from Campylobacter peloridis LMG 23910, assembly GCF_000816785.1. Classification (NCBI taxonomy): domain Bacteria; kingdom Pseudomonadati; phylum Campylobacterota; class Epsilonproteobacteria; order Campylobacterales; family Campylobacteraceae; genus Campylobacter; species Campylobacter peloridis. The sequence goes on from NZ_CP007766.1 coordinate 1,084,887, forward strand.
GCTCTTTTTGCTTTATTTTATAATTTTAATGAAAATTTGTATTTAGCAGCTAATGAGTTAAATAAATTCAGTGGTTTAAATATCGATGAAAAAATAATACAAGATTATTGTTATAGTTTAAGTACTATTAGCTTTGAAAGCTTTTTTGATAATCTTATGCAAAAAAAAGACTTAAGAAATGATCTTGAAAAAATATTAGATAACTATAATGAAATTGCTATACTTAATTCCTTATATACTAGTTTTTTAAGGTTATTTAAAATAAGCTTACATGTAAAAACACATGGCAATTTAGAATTAAAAGAAATTTTAGGTTATACTCCTCCTGCTTATGTAGCACAAAATTTGCAAAAACAAGCGTTTATGATAAAAATCCCACAATATAAAAATATTTTTCTTACACTAGCACAATGTGAATATGAATTGAAAAAAAATTCTAAAATAGAAAAAAAAGAATTTTTAATCTCAACACTTTTGCAAATTAGCTCTATATTAAAAAGTTAAATTAAGCAAAGCTATGATAAAATAAAATTTGCATTTTTGCAAAATCCTTGCCTAAATTTTAGGCTTTATATCCACAAGGAGAAAAAATTAATGAAACATTATGAAGTTTTATTTATATTAAAACCAACACTTACCGAAGAAGAAGTGAGTGCTAAGTTGGAATTCATAAAAGAAGTCCTAACCAAAAATGGTGCGCAAATTGAAAGCATTGTTCCTATGGGGACAAGAAAACTTGCGTATAAAATCAAAAAATACGAAAGAGGAACTTATTTCGTGATTTATTTTAAAGCTCCAACAACTTTAATCGCAGAGCTTGAAAGGGTATTAAGAATCACAGAAGAAGTTATAAGATTTTTAATCGTAAAATATGAAAACAAAAAAGAAATTGCTGCTTGGGAAAAGCTAAGCAAAGGCATTAAACAAAATAAAAAAGAAATTAAAGCTAGCGAAAATACAGAAGGCTGAGAATGTTTAACAAAGTCGTTTTAGTAGGTAATCTTACTAGGGATATAGAAATGCGTTATGCACCATCAGGTAGTGCAATAGGAAGTTCTGCTATAGCTGTAACTAGAAAATTCAGCACTAATATGGGAGAAAAAAGAGAAGAAACCTGCTTTATCGATATCAGTTTTTTTGGAAGAACAGCAGAAATTGCTAACCAATACCTTGGAAAAGGAAGTAAAGTTTTAATTGAAGGTCGTTTAAGATTTGAGCAATGGAGTGATCAAAATGGACAAAATAGATCAAAACATAGTGTTCAAGTTGAAAATTTAGAAATGCTTGGTTCGGCTATGCAAAATAACCAACAAAATAACTTTGCTAGTCAAAACCATAATCAAAATTTCCACCAAGAACAAAGCTATGATCCTTACGCTGCTCAAGCACAAACTAGAGCAAATCCATCGCAAAATTCATATCATAACTCTCAAAAAGAAACACCTATGAAAGAAATTGATATAGACAAATACGATGATGATACAGAATTACCATTTTAAAGGAAAATAACATGGCAGAAAAAAGAAAATATTCACGCAAATATTGCAAATACACTGAAGCAAAAATTGACTTCATTGATTATAAAGATACAGCTTTATTAAAGCACGCTTTATCAGAAAGATTTAAAATAATGCCACGCCGTTTAACTGGCACTAGCAAAAAACATCAAGAAATGGTAGAAGTTGCTATAAAACGCGCTAGACATGTAGCACTTATACCTTATATAGTTGATAGAAAAGAAGTTGTTACTAATCCTTTTGAAGGACTATAATTAAATATTCTAAGCTTATTTCAAGCTTAGAATTTAAAAGGTTGATTATGTTTTCAGATATAGAATCTGAAATTTATATTATATTGCTTGCATCAATTACTATCCTTGCTGTATTAAATCCTTTTGGAAATCTTCCTCAATTTCTTGCAATGACAGAGGGATTAGATGCTGATAAAAGAAAAAAACTTTTTAGAAATATTATTTATACTGCTTTTTGCATTGTTTTAGTATTTTTACTTTTAGGCCCCTTTATCATGAAATATTTATTTAAAATAAATATCAATGATTTAAGAGTCGCTGGTGGTTTGATTTTAATTATAATGAGCACAAAAAATCTACTTTTTACTCCATCTAGTAGTCAATTTCAACACTATCAAGATTTAAATCACAAAGAACTTTTGAAAAAAAGTATAGTTCCTATGGCTTTTCCTATGTTAGTTGGACCTGGAACACTTTCGACTATAGTTGTTATCTCTGAAGATCAAAATTTGGGTATTGCCATTGCTTCTATTTTCTTAACTTTTACCTTTATCTTTGGACTTTTTCACTTTTCTGCAACCATTGAAAAAGTAATAGGCAAACTTGTTCTTTATGTATTCTCGCGTATTGCTTTGGTTTTTATCATGGCAATGGGAGTTAAAATGATGGCCATTGGAATTGAAGCTTATATTCAATCAAACTTAGGATAAATAAAAAAGCTTCTTTGTAAAAAAATTTCTTCATTAACACCTTTATTATCATTTATTAACACACTGGCATTAACAGCAACTATTGACATGGCATTATCATAATTTGCTTTAAATTTTGTATTTTTACATTCTCCTAATGGATATACAAAATCAAGTCTTATTTTTGAATTTGCATACTGAAAATAAATGGTTTCTATGCATTCTTTTTTCTCATTATAAGCTTGATATAAAAAGTATTTTGATAGCTCTTTGGAATTATGAAGCAAAATTTTAGCCTGAGTATAAAATGCAAAGTCTTTGATAATTCTTAGAGGATAAGATGAGAGTTTGATAATAAAAAAACACAAAAAAGATATAAATAAAATAAAAAATATAGTATAAAACATTATAAAAGATTTTTTCATAGATGTATCCACTTACTTAGGCATTCATTGAGTGCATTTTCGCAGATTTTTATTTTTAATAAATTATTTTCTCTATCAAGTTCAAATTTAGAAATATTTTGCATAAATAAAAATTCTTTTGTATCGCCATGCAAATTATCTATTTGCATAAAAATTTTTTCATTATTAAAATATATTTTTATATACGCATATAAGATATTATAAAAACCACTAAAATTATCACCATAAAAATTAATATTTTCATTATTTTCTACAAAAATTTTATGTATTTTTTGTTCTTTTAAATTATAAACAAACATAAAATCACTAGGATATATTTTTTGTTTTCTTATACTATGTATATCTTTATAATTAGCAAAAATACCTTTTAAAACAGCATTTTCAATAATATAAAAATTACTTTTTGGGCTAAAAAAACTTTTATTATCTTCTAAAATAACCCCGCTAAAATTCATCCTATTTAAAGAATTATCATAAAATATATCATTACTAGCACTTACATAACACTCAAAAGAATGGCTATTATATTTAAACTCAATACAATCTTGCTGGATTTTTTCAATTTTTAATAAAATTTGATTTAAGTCAAAAAACACTTCATTGGTTTTTTTTACTTGAAAAACTTTATCATATAATTGTATAGAAGGATTACTCAAAATAGCTATTATAATAGAAAAAATTAAAATACTTAAAACAAGTTCTAATAAACTAAAAGCTTTTTTCATCTAAATAAGCTTTTTGATATGATAAATCTTTGGGTGTTAAAGATTTAAGATTAAATTTTTTAGTACTTAGCTCAAAAAAATAATGATTGTTAATCATAACCTCCTTTTTTTGAACCATACTGCTTTGTTTCAATAATTCTTTTTCTTCATCAAAAAGTTTTTGATTATAGTATATACTATCTAATGAAGGATTTAAAAAAATCAAATAATAAAAACTAAAAACAAAACCTAAAACAACAATACAAAATGCAAGCTCTAGGAGACTAAAAGCTTGCTTCATTTACCTAAACTTGCCTCAAAAGCTTCAAAAAATGCACCACGCAAAGCTTTCTTTTCTAAAGCTTCTACTCCTTTTATGGTAACTCCTGCTGGAGAACAAATTTTCTCTTTTATGATAGCAGGATGCTCGTGGTTTAATAAAGCACTAAAACTTTCAAAAGTAGATCTAGTTAACTGATAACTCAAATCATTTTTTAATCCATTTTTTAATCCAGCATTTGAAAGAGCTTCTGCAACCAAAGATAAAAAAGCAGGTGCACAACCACTTAAAACCATAGCTACATTAAATTCTTTTTCATTTTGTAGTAAAAATGATTTCCCAAAAGTATTTAACACCGATATAACTTCATCTTTATATAAATCATTCTCTATTAAATAACCAGTCGTAGAAGCTTTAAATTCAGCAGCAATATTTGGCATTATTTTTATATAATTTTGTGATTTAATACAATAAAGTTGCTCAAAAGTAGTATTAGCCAAAACCGAAATAAGCCATCTTGCTTTACCTTTTAGCAAATTAGCAACTTCATCTAAAGCATAAGGTTTAAAAGCCAAAAGAATATTTTTGCCTTCCAAATCAAAATTATCATAAGATATTATTTTGGCATTAATATTTGTAACTTTCTTTGGATTTCTAGCTACAACAATAATTTCATAACTATCTTCAAGTCCTTTAGCTATAGCACTTGCCATAGCACCATTTCCTAAAATATAAATTTTATTCATTAGTTTTTGATGATTTTATAAAAGTAGAAATTTTTTCGGACTGAAAATAATTTGGATACTTTGTGGTATCTAAAATCACTTGCACTAAAGAATTATTATCATAATTCATCACAACAGGAGCTAAAAAATTCACAGTAGATTCTTCTAATGGTTCATTTACAGCAACTATAACAAAAACACCAAAATTAGTTTTTTCGTTTAATGCTAATAATTCTTGATAATAATCAGGAACCTCAAAATCATAATCTGGACGAATCATGTAAGGATCAATCATCACAAAAGAAAAATCTTTTCCATCAAGACTTTTTAATCTGTAAAATACTTCATCAATCTTGTAAAAATTCATATTTTTGGTTTCTTCAAAACCCAAAATAGGACATTTAACTTCTAAGTTCATTGTGCCTCCTAAAATCTATTGACTAAGAAATTACAACATTATAAGCAAAATTAGTTCCAAAAATAAAAACGCTTATTTTATAAATTATAATTCTAGTTTTTTAAAATTAACAAAATCATAAACTAAAAATACTATAATTATACTTTTAAATAAAAATTATGTAAATTTATATCAAGGTAAAATCAATGAAAAAATTTTCTTTTTTTTGTATTATCATTACAAGTTTATTTTTAGCAGCTTGTAGTTCTAAAAAAACTGAGGATTTATACAATCTTAGTGCTATGCAATGGTATGAACAAATCATTAAAGACTTGCAAGAAAAAAATTTAGAATCTGCAGACAAACACTACACTTCAATGGCTGCTGAGCATATAGCTGATCCTTTATTGGAACAAACTTTACTTATTTTAGCACAAGCTCATATCGTAGAAGAAGAATATGAAATGGCTAATTTTTATTTAGATGAATATCTAAATAAATTTGGTGATTCTCAGAATATAGCCTATATAAGATATTTAAAAATAAAAGCTAAATTTGACTCTTTTGCTGTTCCAAATCGCAATCAAGCTTTGATGCTAAAAACCATACAAGAAATTAACGAATATAACAAATCTTATCCAAATACTCAATATAAAGATTTAATTGACACCATGCTTACTAAATTTAATCTTGCTGTTTTTTATTTAGACTCAAGCATAGCAGAACTTTATAACAAACTAGACAAAAAAGAAAGTTATGAAATTTACAAAAATAAATTAGAAAATTCTGATTTTAATAAAATAGACATGATAAAACCTGAACTTCCTTGGTATAGAAAAATATTTGAAGAAGGTATAATGTAATGAAAATTGAAAATATTCAAAATTATCCAGCAAAACTTCCTGTTATAGTAGAAGATGAGTTGTTTTTATATCCATTTATGATTACACCTATTTTTTTAAATGATGCACAAAATATACAAGCTTTAGATGAAGCAATCCAAAATGAAAGCATGATTTTTGTAGCTCCTTCTAAGATAGAAGGAGGAAGAAGTTTTGATGATATTTATGATTGTGGTGTTATTGGAAATATCATGAGAAAAGTTCCACTTCCTGATGGTAGAATAAAGATTTTATTTCAAGGTTATGCTAAAGCAAAAATTATAGAACAAGTTTCAAATAATCCATTATATGCTTTAGTAGACTTAATCCATCAAGAACCAATATGCAGCACAAAAAAAGAAGCTATTATGGAAGTTTTAAGAGAAAAAGCAAAAGCCTTATCAATGGTAAGTCATTATTTTCCACCTGATCTTTTAAGAACTATAGAAGAAGATGTTGAACCTAGTAGAATTTGTGATTTGATTTTAAATTCTATTAAAATCAAAAAACACCAAGCTTATGAATTTTTTATAGAAACAAATTTAGAAACAAAACTTTTAAATTTAATAGATCATTTAGCCAAAGAAATAGAAGCTAATAAAATTCAAAAAGAAATTAAAAACAAAGTCCATTCCAAAATAGATAAAGTTAATAAAGAATATTTTCTTAAAGAGCAACTAAAACAAATTCAAAGAGAATTAGGAAGCGATATACAAAAAGAAAGTGAAGTTGAAGAATACAATAAAAAATTAGAAAAGAAAAAAGCTTTTATGTATGAAGAAGCTTATAAAGAAATCAAAAAGCAAATTCAAAAATATGAAAGAATTCATCAAGATAATTCAGAAGCTTCTATGGTTCAAACCTATATAGAAACAGTATTAGATATACCTTTTGAACACTCATCAAAGAAAAAATTAAATTTAACAGATGTTTCCAAACAATTAAATCAAGATCATTATGCTTTAGAAAAACCAAAAGAGCGTATAGAAGAATATTTCGCAGTAAAAGAGCTTTTAGAAAAACGCAAAATAAAAGATAGAGATGGAGCTAAAGTTATTTTATGCCTAGTTGGTCCTCCAGGGGTTGGAAAAACCTCTTTAGCAAATTCTGTTGCAAAAGCATTAAAAAGAGAATTAGTTCGTATTGCCTTGGGTGGCTTAGAAGATGTAAATGAACTAAGAGGCCATAGAAGAACTTATATAGGTGCTATGCCTGGGCGTATAATACAGGGTTTAATAGAAGCAAAACAAAGTAATCCTGTAGTGGTTTTAGATGAGATTGATAAATTAAGTCATAATCACAGGGGCGATCCTAGTGCAGTATTGCTTGAAATTTTAGATCCTGAACAAAATACAAAATTTAGAGATTATTATTTAAATTTCAACATTGATTTAAGTAAAATCATTTTTATAGCAACAGCAAATGATGCAAGTTTAATTCCTGCTCCATTAAAAGATAGAATGGAATTTATAGAATTAAGCTCATACACTCCTCAAGAAAAATTTCAAATTGCCAAAGAATATCTTATACCAGATGAAATCAAAAAACATGGTTTGAAAAAAGAGGAGATTATTTTTGAAAAAAATGCCATTGAGCTTATAGTAAATGAATATACTAGAGAATCAGGAGTGAGAAATCTAAGAAGAAAAATTGCTGAAATTTGTAGAAAATGCGTTAAAAAAATACTTCTAGAAAAAGAAACAAAAGGCATTAAAATCAATGCTAAAAATTTAAAAGATTTCTTAAGTAAAAAAGTTTTTGAAATTCAAAAGCATGAAAAAGATAATAAAATTGGACAAGTCAATGGTTTAGCTTGGACTGCAGTAGGTGGAGATGTTTTAAAAATAGAAGCTATTAAAATCAAAGGCAAAGGCGAATTAACACTCACTGGAAGTCTAGGTGATGTGATGAAAGAATCAGCTAAAATTTCTCATAGTCTTATAAAAAATTTAATCGATCAAAATATTATCAAATCTCCAAAAGAACTTATTTATAACAAAGATGAAAATATTTATAATTTGTATAATTTACACATCCATGTTCCTGATGGGGCTACACCAAAAGATGGACCAAGTGCGGGTATAACTATAAGCACAGCTATTGCATCTATTTTTAGCAACAAAAAAGTAAAATCTGATGTTGCTATGACTGGAGAAATTGATTTAATGGGTAATGTTTTACCAATAGGTGGCTTAAAAGAAAAACTTATAGCCGCATATAAAGCTGAAATTAAAACAGCTATAATTCCACTTAAAAATTACGAAAGAGATTTGCAAGACATACCTCAAGAGGTAATAAAAAATATGAAAATTATTGGAGTTAAAAATTTAGAAGAGGTGTTAAAAATAGCTCTTGTAGAAAAATAAGGCTAGAAGCTTTCTTTAAGCTTCTAACTTGTCCATTATTATTTTACTTTCTTTTTCAAGATCTTGTATATCACAAACTATAGTGTCATAAATTTCTTTATCTATAATTTCATTTTTAGAAAGCTCTACTGCTTTATTTGCCTTTTTTTGTATCAATTCACGCTTGCTGTCTAATTCTAGTGGTGAAACTAAAGCACAAAAAATACTTTGTGCATCTTCATCTTTACACAAGGTAGAAATTGGATCTAAATTTTGCAATTTATCTTTTGAACCATTAAGGGTTAAATAAACATCAGATTTATATAAAATATGATCAATCTTCATAGCACAAAGGGTTAAATTTGATGCAAAACCTACAAATTCTCTACCTAAATATAAACTTTTTTCTTCTAACTCTTTAAAAGCTTTGCTAAAATCTAAAATTTTATGATCAGATGAATTAGCGATATTATAAACTTTTTCACTATTTTCTTGAATAGAACCTATTTCTTGATTCATCACTTGTATTGCTAAAGTAATCTCTCCTGTTGCTTTTTGAGTTTTTTCAGCAAGCTGTCTAACCTCATCAGCAACTACAGCAAAACCTCTCCCATGCTCACCTGCTCTTGCTGCCTCTATAGCCGCATTTAAGGCTAAAAGATTAGTCTGATCGGCAATATCTCTTATCACCGCAACTATAGAATTAATATTTTGAGAGTTAGAAACAAATGTATTAATCACTCCTTTACTCTCTTCAGCAACTTGCATCATCATATCTACTGAATTTTTAAGATCATCAACTTCTTGGCCATTTTTTTGTGCTGTATCTGAAATAACATTTATATCGCCAAACACTTCTCTCATTAGTTTAATATTGTTATTTAAAGCTAGAGATACATTGATTAAATTTTGGTTTTGATTGTTTAAACTTAAATCCATCATTTTTCTTGATAATGCATTTTTAAATACAGATTTTCCAGTTTTTTCTATATCATCTAAAGCTTTGTTGATAAATTTAATATTATGAACAAAAATACCCTTTAATCCTTCAGGAATAGCTCTTCTATAATATTCTCCTTTTTGCGAACAAGCAATTGAGGTATTAATTTCTCTTAAATAAGCCTCTAAGCCATCTATGGTATTGTTAAGATTATCTGCAATTTTCTTTAATTTATTATTATTACATCTAATATAAACAATGCGTCCATCAAAATTTCCATTTTTTAACTCTTTGCTTAATTTTAATATCTTATCTATAAAATGCTCATTAGTTTTATCACAATACATACAAACAATAAAAACAAGTAGTATTAATACGAAAAATAAAGCTGAAAAGAATTCTTGAAAATATATAGCATTAATTATTGCTATTGCATTTAAAATTATCCCGATATAAAACATTTTTTTCATTTTCTACTCCATTATTTTTGAAGTTCTAAAATTAATTGATTATAACTCATGCCATATGAGTTTACTATTTTCATTAATTCTTCTACACCTGCTTTTATTCCACCTTTTTTCTCAGCATCTAAAAGAATTTTATAAACTTTTTCTATAGTTGCTATAGCTTCTTTTTTAGGTTTTCGTCTTACAGAGTAATAATTAATTATATTTCCTTGCTCATCAAAAGAAGCGGTTACATTAGTAAAAACCCAATAATAATCATTTTGTTTAGTTTTATTTTTTACAAAAGCAAAAATTTCATTTCCATTTTGTATATAATCCCACAAGCATTTAAAAACGGTTCTTGGCATATCAGGATGTCTAACAATACTATGTGGTTTATATAAAATTTCATTCATTTTATAACCAGCGTATTTTAAAAAATCATCATTTGCATAAATGATATCACCTTTTAAATCTGTCTTAGAGGTAATTAATGTATCTGGCTCTAAAATTTTCTCTTGTGACATTTTACTCCTTATTTTAATAAATATTTATTTTTTGTTTATTATATTTGATTTTTTATAAAATTTCATTAAAATTAAAGCCCTTTTCAAAAAGAGTTTTTCTAACAAGCTCTTGATGTTCTCTTCCTTTAGTTTCTAAAGTGATAGAAATCATTGCATCGCCGTATTCAAGCTTAGTAGAGAACCTATCATAATCAATCTTAACTATATTAGCTTTAGCTTCTTTGATCGCATCACTTAAAGCACTCAATGCTCCAGGTTTATCAATCAATGTTACATTAATAAGCATTTTTCTAAAAGATTTAAACAAACCTTTTTCTATAATGATATTTAACATTTGTACATCGATATTTCCACCGCTTAAAACCACACCGATCTTTTTATATCCATCCAAAGGAATTTTTTTATGCAACAAAGCAGCCACACAAGAAGCACCTGCTCCCTCTACTATCATTTTATGTTTTTCAAGTAAATACAAAACCGCATTAGCTATTTCTTCATCATCGACTTGAATAAATTCATCAACACACTCAAGAATAATGTCAAAATTAATTTTATTAGCATCCCTTACAGCTATACCATCTGCTATGGTTCTAACTGATTTTGAATTAATAATACTTTTATTGTGAAAACTTTCATACATAGCAGGAGCACCTTTTGCGCTTACTCCTATAATTTTAATATTTGGATTTATTTGTTTTGCAGCACTTGCAATACCACTGATTAACCCACCTCCACCTACTGGAGCTAAAATCATATCTAAATCACTTACTTCATCTAGCATTTCAAGCATCAAAGTCCCTTGTCCTGCCATAATGTTTTCATTTTCAAACGGATGAATAAAATTTAAATTATTTTCTTTAGCATACTCTATAGCATAAGCATAGGCTTCATCAAAATTATCTCCTTTTAAAATAACTTTAGCACCTAAATTTTTAGTTGCACTCACTTTTAATAATGGAGTAGCTTCAGGCATAACTATCACAGCTTTAATGCCAAATTTTTTAGCACTAATTGCCACTCCTTGTGCGTGATTACCAGCACTTGCTGCTATAACACCTGCTTGTCTTTGTTCCTTGGTTAAATTAGCTATACAATTATATGCACCCCTAATTTTATACGCACCTGTTTTTTGCAAATTTTCGCATTTTAAAAATACATCAGTCTGTAAAAAATCACTTAAAAAAGAAGAATGCACAAAAGGGGTTTTTAAAACAAAATCCGCTATTTTTTGTTTTGCTTGATAAATTTTATTTAACTCTATCATAATTTTATACCTTTTTTTGTAGTTCTATTTTAATACAACGATCTTGAACGCAATTTATACCATATTTTTGACATTTTTGCATTATTTCATCATTTATAATACCAAGTTGCATCCAAAAATTTTTAACATTTTTAAACAAAAGCTCTTCAAAAAGTTCATTTGCATAACTTGATTTTCTAAACATCACAACCGTATCAATCAAAAATGGAATTTCTTTTAAACTTCTAAATACCTTTTCATTTAAAATAATTTCTTCCTTGGGATAAATCGGATAAATTTTAAAACCACAATCTTGCAAGTATTTGCTAACAAAATATGATGCTTTTTCTTTATTAGGACTAAGGCCTACAATGGCAATATATCTCATGGAATTTAAAATTTTACTAATATCTTGCACCATTTTCCTTAATTTTGGGATTTTATATTGTATCTAAAATCAATTAAAAGAATGTTTTTTGAAAATTAACAAATAATACAAACACAAAGCAAATAAAACTACCATAGCACACAAAGCATATACATAAGAAAATCCAATAATTGGTTCTATAGTTCCTAACAAATAAGGACTAATTCCTATACCAAAATCTAACGCTACAAAGAAAGTAGAATTAGCTAAACCAATTTTATCTTTAGGAGCTATTTTAATAGCAAGTGCTTGAGCACTTGAAGTAGCATTTGCATAGCCAAGAGCACAAAATACACCAGCAATTAATATCATATAAAAATTATACGCAAAAGCTAACAACAATAAACATAAAACAAAACTAAATAATGATAAAAACATTATTATATGCGCTCCATATTTATCAAATATAACTCCAGCAAAGGGTCTAAAAATCATCGAAAAACTAGCATATACAACAAAAAACATAGAGCCAGCAAAACTTAAATTTAAACTTTGAGTATAAGCACTCATATAAGCTACTATAGCACCAAAAGGACAAGCAATTAAAAAACTTATTATGGCCAGATTTAAAACAGATTTTTCAAAATAATTATAAATACTAAATTTTTTATACCTTGTAGAATTTTTTTTAAACCTTCTAACTCTAAGTAAAAAAGATAAAAACAATGCAAAAACAACACTAACACTAGCTATTAAAAAACTTAACCAAAACTGATTGATAGAGTCAAGTTTTATTGCCAAAAAAGGGCCTAGTGCTGAAGTTAAAACAACACTGATTGCATAATAACCTATACCTACACCTCTTTTATTACTAGGAATAATCCTTGCAACAGCAGCACCGCAAGCACAAGAGCAAATTCCATAACATACACCGGCTAAAAAACGAATCAAAATTAACACATAAACATTATAAAAATCAAGATACATTAAATTTATAAAAAAATACGCCAAAAGAGAAAAAATGATAATTTTTTTTATATCAATACCATCAATAATCGAACCAATATAAAGTCTTGACAATAAAGCACCAACAACAAATGCACCCATTATAATACCTGCAGTACTAGTTTGAAGATTTAACACACTTAAAGCATAATCAGTACTAGAAATAGTACTCATATAAAAAACAAGACATATAATAAAATTTATACCAAAAAGACAAAAAAAGTTTATATTAAATAAATTATATTTTTTGCTAAGACCCATAATAATCCTTATTTTAAATTTTTTCATTGATATAATCAAGTAATTTCAAAAGCTTATCTTGATCATCTTGTTTTAATATATCCAAAATTTCCTTTTCATATTGCCTTATACGAACATTTGCATCAAAATAAATTTCTTTACCTCTTGGACTTAAAGTAATGATTTTTTCTCTTTTATCTTCAGCTTGTAAAAATTCTATATAAGCTTGCTTTTTTAGCTTTGATACTATTCTAGAAAGCATTGCTTTATCCATATTATAAAATTCACATATTGGAGCTAAGGTGCTATATTGACAATGACTTAAATATACAAAAACTCTCCAATCGCTTGACTTTAAATCAAAAGGTTCTAATATTTCATTAATTTTATGAAGTATTTTTCTATTAAGATAAGTAATTTTTTGAAAAAAAATGAGAAATCCTTTAATATAAATTAATTGATTAAATCAACTATATTTATAGTAGCAAGACTTTTATAAATTTATGCTTTATTTTAATTTTTCTTTTTTAAATACACACCACACTCAAGATGAGAAGTATTAGCAAATTGATCAAAAAAAGCAAAATTTAAAATTTCATGTGTTTTACACAAAAGCTCTAAATTGTTTTTTAAGGTAATTGGATTGCATGAAATATAGATGATATTTTCGTATTTTTTTATAAGTTCTATCACACTTATATCAAGCCCTGCCCTTGGAGGATCAACTAAAACATGAGATATTTTAAAGCTATCTAAATCTATACCCTTTAAACGATTAAATATTCTTTCTTTTTTTAAAGCTTGACTTAATTCTTCGCTAGAAAGCCTTGTAAAAGTTATATTTTTAATAGAATTTAAAACACAATTTTTTAAAGCAAATTCTATATTTTTTTTAGAAATTTCAGTGGCTAAAACTTTTTTAAAATTTCTTGCTAAAGCTATGGTAAAATTTCCATAACCACAATAAAGCTCTAAAAAATCTTGTTTAAAATCACTCCCAATGCAAGATACAACCCATTCTATCATCTTTTCATTGATAAAAGTATTAGGCTGAATAAAACAATCATTATTAAACTCATATAAAAATTCATTTGTATTTATTTTCAAAGCTTGTCTTAAATTTTCCCCATTAAATACAAATTTTTTACCCCTGCTCCTTGCTATGAGTTTAATGTTTAATTTTTCTGCTAATTCTTGTAAATCTTGTGTAATTAGCTCTATATTTTTATGATAAAGCAAAGTCACACTTAAATCCAACTTTGTAGCCAAAAACTCCACCCCAAAAAGCTTATGTTTTAAATTTTCATTTAGATTATTTAATAAAATAGGCATAAATTCTTGGATTTTTATATCTGCTATATCAAATTTTACAATAGGAATTTTTTTCTTATTTTCAAACATTGCATAAGAAATTTCTCCATTTTCATGATGATATATAGAAAATTCTGCTCTAGTTCTATAAGCTTTTAAAGGTGAGTTAAAACACTGAATTTCTCCATCATATAAAGAAGAAAACAATGCTTTATTTAAAGTAATCTTTTCTTCAAAATGCATTTATGCATCTACCTTTTTACCAACAACAAAAAGTAAGGCTATCATAGCTATAACCCCAAAAACAAGTCCAAGCCATACATTAAGCCCTAATGCAACTGGCAAATACCCACAAAGTATGCTAATAGCACAAACACTTAAAGCATATGGCATTTGTGTGCTAACATGAGCTAAAAGATCACACTTGCTTCCCATAGAAGAAAGTATAGTTGTATCAGAAATTGGCGAGCAATGATCTCCAAAAATAGCCCCTGTTAAAACACCTGATATGTTTATAATCATATATTGATGCAACTCTACTCCGTTTAATTCATTATGAACCCCAACAGCCATAGCCAAAGGAATAGCCAAAGGCATTAAAATACCCATAGTTCCATAGCTAGTTCCCGTTGAAAAAGAAATAATAGAAGCAAAAATAAAAATTGCTGTAGGAAGTAAATAAATAGGTGTTTTATCTGAAAATAAATCAATTAAATATTTAGAAGTCCCTAAATCTTTAATCACAGAAGCAAGCGACCATGCACAAAGCAAAATAATCACGGTCATAATCATAGTTCTCCAACCATGAGTCCAAACTGCAATCGCCTCTTTTAAAGTAAATATTTTTCTATACATTCCTAAAATAATAGCCACTATGGTAGCTAAAAGTGCAGCCTGAAACAATACAACAGAAGCATCTGCTGCTCCAAAAGTTTCTCTAAAAGCAAATAAACTAAACGGTGCTGCATCAATTTGTGCTTTAATACTCACATCTTCTAGGGCATTATAGCCACTAAAATAAAAACCTATAAAAGAAAAAGCTATTAAAACACCCAAAGGTATAATAGCATTAGAAGCTTGTAATTTTACATGCTCTTTTGGTTCTAAAACTTTATCTTCTATATTATCAATTTGTTCATGCCCGTGAGAAAATTTTCCAGCTCTAGCTCTAAGCTCAGCCTTTAACATAGGTCCAAATTCTCTACCTGTATAAATAGTCAAAACAACAAAGATTAACATAAAAAGATTATAAAATCTATAAGGTAAGGTTTGAACAAAAATTTCAAAAGCATTGATTTCTTCTTTTACTATACCCAAATGCACAAAGGTTGCATCATCGATTAAATCATAACCGCTACGAATAAGTGAAATTTCAAGCCCTATCCAAGTAGATATTATAGCAAGTCCTGTAATAGGTGCAGCTGTTGCATCCATTATAAAAGCTAATTTTTCACGGCTAACTTTAAATTTATCAGTCACTGGACGCATAATAGGCCCTACGATTAATGAATTAGCATAATCATCAAAGAAAATAAAAATCCCCATACACCAAGTAGCAAATTGTGAGCTTTTTGCCTGTTTAGCTTTAGTAGAAAGCCAAAGAGCTACTGCTTTTGTTCCTCCAGTTTTTGTAATGAGAGCTACAACCCCACCTATAGTTAAAACTTGCAATAAAATTCCTGCATTACCTGGGCTTGCCATAGCATTTACTACTTTAGCAATAAAACCCGTAAAGGAAGCTATAATAGCATGGTAAATACTATTTTCAATAAGTCCTAGCATAAAAGTTCCACTTAATGCACCGATAAACAAAGAAAGCACCACATCTTTAGTAATAAAAGCTAAGATAATAGCTATTACAGGTGGTAAAAGAGTCCATACTCCAAAAAGCTCTGCATTAGTTTGTGCATCAGCAAACAAAAATAATGGAGCTAATAATAAATAAACAATTCTCATATTTTTCCTTAAGTTTTATATTTTTTCGCTAAAAGTTCCAGCCCAAGTCTGAGTAACAGGCATAAGTTCTATTTCATTGATATTAATATGCTCAGGCAAGCTAATAATAAAAGTAATAATTTTTGCAATATCTTCAGCCTTGATATATTTAGTATTTTCATACACTTCATCAGCTTTTTTTATATCACCTTTAAATCTAACTTCACTAAATTCAGTCTTGCAAAGTCCTGGGGCAATATTGGTTACTTTTATATTACTTCCGCGTAAATCTGTTCTTAAAGCTTTAGAAAATTGCGCTATAAAAGCTTTAGTTCCACAATACACATTTCCTCCATAATAAGGAACATTTGCCGCAATTGAACCAAGGTTAATCACATGGGCATTTTTTGCTTTTCTTAGTAAAGGCAATGTAGCTCTTGCTACATATAAAAAGCCTTTAATATTTGTATCTACCATAGTTTCTATATCTTCAATATCTAAAAAATCAAATTTTTCCAAACCTAAAGCAAGTCCTGCATTATTTACAAGTAAAGAAATATTTTTATATTCCTTTGGTAAATTTTCAATCGCTGTAAAAACTGCTTGTTTATCTCTAATATCAAGCACAAGTGGATAAATTTTATCTCCATAAGTTTCTTGTAATTTATCCAATCTTTCTTTACGCCTTGCTATAGCTATAACTTTATAATCAAGCTTTACTAATGCCTTTAAAGTTTCTAAACCAAAACCTGAACTAGCACCACTAATTAAAGCAATTTTCATGGTTCGATCTCTCCATAAAACATCAAATTTTCATTCTCTTTTAATCCTAAACTTTTAAGATATTTAATATTTTCTTCCTTTTTAGCCAAAATAGCAAAATCAAGTGCATTAAAGCCTAAATCATCAACTTCTTTAATATCAGCTTTATGCTCCAACAATAGTTTTAACATTTTCACATCTGCAAAATTAGCAGCATGCATAAAAATGTTTTTAGAAGTATGTTCTAATGCACATAAAGTAATATAATAAGGTGCATTAGAACCTATACTTGCTATAGATAATTTTTCATTATCGTTGATGTATTTTTGATTAACATTGGCATTATTTTCTATCAAAAGCTTAGCAACTGCATAATTGTTATATTCAACAGCATAAAATAATGGAGTTTTACCAAAGGAATTTTTATAATCTACCATAGCACCATTTTCTAATAAAACTTTTACATTATCATAGCTATCTAATGCATAAAATAAAGAAGATTCATAACCTTCGTTTATTTTTACACCAAGTTTTATAAACTCAAGTATAATTTGACTTTCTCTATTATTTAACAAAGCAGACTTAAAACCATTATTTAATTCTAAATTGCTAATTTTTTTAGAATAAATATATTCTTGAATTTGTTCTAAAGAATTATTTGGGTTAGCTACAAATTTTTCAAAATTAGAAATATCTTTAAAAATTTTAGTTTCCCCTACAGCCCAATTTAAAAATTCATTCAAAGCATTACTAGCATAATAAATCGCACTTGCTTTGTCTAAATTAAAATTAGTTTGAAAATATATTGTTAGAGGGTTAATGGCATTGTTATATTCTTTCCAAAATTCTTTAAAAAGTTTAAAATTACCTATACTTTGATAAGCCCAAAATCTAAAATATGATTTTAATTTAGCAAATTTTTTTTCAAGAACTATAGGATCTTGTAAATCCTTTTGATAACTTTGTGGGTTAAGAGCTATTTTTAATAGTTTAAAATCAAATTTTCTTAAATCACTAAAATATTCTCCACCCATACAAGCACTATTGCTACCTCTAATTTCATTTGCAAGCATATACAATTTTTGGGTGATTTTATTATTTTTTAAAGAACTTTCACAATTTAAGTCAACTTGTGCAAAATCTTGCATATTTTGTGGTTTAAATTCTTGAAAAAATGTTGTCTTATTTTCTTTTACATAATCACAACTAAAATCTAAAGCTAAAACATTTAAACATAAAAATAAACTAAAAAATATAATTTTCAACTATTTTTCCTTTAATTGTAAAATAAATCACTATTTTAACTAAATTTTTGCTTTAATAACAATTAATTAATCTAAAATTCATACAATAGTTAGTTTTATCATAAAGGATAAAAATGTATCAAACTTTTTATAAAAGCAATTTTGCCTATATCATTTTACAAAGCAATGCCAAAGAGCTTATTAGCGTTGATTTTTGCTCTTTTAAACCTAAATTTCAAAAACAAAAATGTATGATTTTAGAACAAGCTAAAGAAGAATTAGATCTTTATTTTTCTAATAAATTGACTAAATTTGAAATACCTTTGTTAATACAAGGAAGTTTTTTTGAAAAAAAAGTTTATCAAACTTTACTAGACATTCCATATGGACAAACTAAAACTTATCAAGAAATTGCTTCATATATCAATCACCCAAAAGCTTATAGAGCAGTAGGAAATGCAAATGCTAAAAACAAACTTGCCATTTTCATACCTTGCCATAGAGTTGTAGCTAAAAACCATTTAGGTGGATATACCGGTGGTTTGGATATTAAAAATTTTTTACTTCAACTTGAAGGTGCAATTTAGTTTTTAATCATTTTAACTTAAGCAAACAATTTTTTTAAAAATGTTTATTTTTATAGTATGAAATTTTACTCAAATACAAACCACTAGCCGGTGCTAATAATCTACAATAAGCTTTTTTAGTATTAATTTGCTCCAAAAGTTCTTTTTCACTCATTTTTTTTTCAAGAATTTTTAAAATACTTGCCATCATCATTCTAATTTGCGATCTTAAAAAACCATTTGCTTCAAAATAAAATATAGTATAGTTTTTATACCTATACACTCTACTTTTATAAATAAATCTTATAGTAGTTTTATTGTCTGATCCTTCTTTTTGAAAAAATTTAAAATCATGCTCTCCTTCAAATAAACTAGCTATTTTTTTAGCAATTTTCAAATCAATTTTTGGATAAAAATGCACATAAGAAGCTAAAAAAGGATTATATTTTTCATGGCTTATAATATAACGATATGCTCTTTTTGTAACATCAAAACGCACCTGAAAACCTTCTTGAACTTCTTGTATATATTTAATGTGGATAAATGGATGAGCAAAGTGATTGATTTTGTTTTTTAAATACATAAAATCTTTAAAATGATTACCTGCTTTTACACAAGCAACTGCATTAAATGCATGAACTCCTTTATCCGTTCTTGAAGCAAATAAAAGTTTTTCATAAATTCCTAAATGAGATAAAGCTTTTGCCAAAGCATCTTGAACACTTAATTTATGCGGTTGTGTAGCTGAACCCTGAAATTTAGAACCATCATAAGAAAATACTAATTTCAAAAGCATTAGTATTTACTTGCTATTTTTTTATTAAAATACACCATAGAAGCTATAAAAAAGCTTGAAAAAATCAATCCAATAGCAATAAATGGTGGTTTATAAAAGCTAATTAAAAGACTAAAATAAGCAAAAATAATCACAAAAATTCCAAAATAAGCAAAACCTTTTTCATAACGATAAGTCACAATACCAAAAGAAAGAGCAAACAAAACACTAGCTAAAGGAAATAAAGCTATTAAAACATAAATTACAAATTCTTTAGCTTTGTCTTTATTTGTATTAATATCAAACCAGTACTTATAAAAACTTTGAGTATCAAGATTTTTAGAAGATATTTTACTTTTAATCAATAAATTTTTAAAACTTGAAATATGCCAATTATCTTCTTTAATTTCATATGCCCTACCCTCATCAAGTTTAAAAGTAATAATGCCATCATTTGTTTCTAGTCTTCCTTGTGTAGCTAAAATAACTTGTTCTTTATCTTGTTCATTTTTTTTTGGATGATACATTATAATATTTTTATAATTTTCATTTACATCTTTTGAATCAATAAAAACAAGCCAATCTCCATATCTTTGGCCAAATTCTCCTGTTTTTATATTCACTTTTGTGCTAATTTTTTTATAATCAACAAAATTGTCAAAAAGCTCAAAAGAAATAGGTATAAAAACCAAAACCACCACAAGCATAAAAGCACTTATTAAAGCTGCAATTTTCATAAAAAATTTTGCAATAACACTGGGTGCAACACTCAAAGCAAATAAAACTATACTTTCATTTTCTCTTGAAAGTCTATAAAATGCTAAAGTTAATGCGATAAAAAAAGAAATAGGTAAGGTAAAAGCTAAAGTTTTTGGCAAAAGAAAAATATATAATTTTATAAGTTCAAAAAATGAAATTTCAATATAAGCAGTAATTTTAGCAAGTTGAATAAAAAACACAATAGAAACAATAATAAATAAAGTAAAAAATAAAGATAACATTGTGCTTAAAAACTGATTAAGTAAATACTTATAAACTAATTTCATATCATACTTTCTATGCTTAAATTAACTAAAATACCACATAATAAAAAAGGAATCATAGGCATTTGATAATCTTTTTTTGCTATTTTCAAAAATAATAAAAAACTTAAAAAACAAGCAACAAATAAAATAAAAAAACCTTTTTCATAGCCAAAAATTCCAAAAATCAAGGCTATTATTATAACATCACCTTCCCCTAAACTTTCTAAATTTTCGTCTCTTTTTTTAAAATTTTTAAAAAAATTTATCAAACTTTTAAGCAAAAAAATCATTCCTGCGCCAAAACATGCTTTAAATAAAAAAGTTTCTTCAAAATACATTATTTTCCAATTGCCATTTATAAAATCAAAAACAATAGCTAAAATAAATAGCAACCAAAGCCAAATTTCACTGACTGCTTTTAAATAATAATCCATCCAAGAAAGTATTAAAAATATTGCTAACATACATGCAAAAATCAACGCAACAAAAATATTTTCAAAAGATAAAAAAGAATATACAAACAAAAATGCACAAAATAACTCATTAAAAGGGTATATAAATGAAATTTTTTCATTACAAAAAGCACATTTTCCTTTTAAAAATATGAAAGAAATTAATGGAATAAGATGATAAAATTTTAAAGTTTTGCCACATTTAAAGCATTGTGATCTTGGTTTTACAATGCTTTGGTTTTTTATAGTTCTTAAAATCACCACATTAACAAAAGAACCAATGCAAAGTCCTAATATAATAAAAAATATCATTTACCAAAAGTTCTTTTACGCTTTTTGTATTCTGCTATAATGTTTGAAAACTCCTTTTTTGTCAATGCAGGAAATAAAGTCTGGCTAAAATGAATTTCTGCATAGCTTGATTGCCAAAGTAAAAAATTAGATATACGCTTTGCACTTCCTACTCTTAAAAATAAATCAACATCTTCACTTAAATCTAAATTAGCTTGTATATTTGCTTCGTTTATTTCAAGATTTTTTTCAATCACTTTTTTAACTGCTCTAACAATTTCATCTTTAGCACCATAAGAAATTGCTAAATTGACGCATAATTTTGTATATTTTTTTGTCTTTTCTTGAAAATTTTGTATTTTTTTATAAATTTTATCATCTAAAAGACTTAAATTTCCTATAGCTTTAAAACGCACTTCATTAGCTATAAATTTATCCAAAGATTCTTCAAGATATTTATCTAATAATCTAAAAAGAAAATCCACTTCCTCTTTTGGTCTTTGCCAATTTTCTGTACTAAAAGCATAAAGTGTTAGATTTTGAATTTTTTCTTCTATACAAATTTCAATAATTTTTTCAACTACCTTAGCACCTTGACTATAACCAATTTTTTCTAAAAGTCCATTTTTTTTAGCCCACCTTCTATTGCCATCCATTACTATAGCAAGATGTCTTAACTCATTCATTCTAACCCTTAATATCCATCAATCTCTTAAAAACAAACATTGGTAAAAGTGTATTTGTAAGTTCAAATTTAAAGTATTGGCTTAAAAATTGTGCCACTTTAGCAAAAGGAGTTTGAATGCGTATAACCCTTCCTTCTTTAATAAAAATTTTCATAGCACCAAAAATTTCAAAATACAAATACACCTCTAAAATATCTCCATTTTTTTTAGCCTCAAACAAAGCTCTATTTCCTTCATAAACAAAAGGTATATGATAAATTCCTTCAAAAAAAGCAAAAAACATTTCTTTGTAATTTTCAAATTCATAAGCGCTTTTACTTTCTATGAGCTTTTGAATAATGAAATTTTTATACCAAGCATTTTCATCACCAATTTCTAAAAGTTTTTCAATGAGCTCTATACCTTCTTCAAAAAGCCTTATTTTAGGTTTTTTCAAAAGATTTTTAAAAGAAATTACTCCTTTATCTTCATAAACTTCAGCTAAATATTCTTCTCCTACTTCAAGCTCTATCATGCTTTTTGTTTCAATTTTCTTTGTATTTAAAAGCATGATATAGCGATTGTATGATTTTTTTTCTAAAATTTGCATTCTTACAGGTAGGGTTGAGTTGATGATATTCACCAAAGCTTCCTTAACTCTTGTGCTAAAATAAAACCAAGTTTTTCTTTACTTTGTTTAGAACTTTGAGAGATACTATCTTTAGTGATAAAACATATGCTATTTTCATCGCTTCCAAAATTTATATTTTCATTTAAAATATTTAAACAAACCAAGTCTAATTTTTTTTCTATTAATGATTTTTTAGCATTATCTAAGGCATTTTGCTCATCAAATTCCATTTTAAAACCTATTTTTTTACCTTTAAAATCTAAATTTTTTAAGATATCTTCGTTTAAATTAAGTTTTAAATCAAGTCCATTTAAATACTCATTTTTCTTAATCTTACCCTTATAAGCCTCAAGAGTAAAATCACTCACAGCAGCAGCCATAATCAAAGCATCAAAATCTTTATATTTTTGTAATTTTTCTTTTAATTCTAAAGAAGATTCAAATTTTTCTAATTTATAGGGTGTTTTAAACTCTACTGAGCTAACTAGCACTACTTTAGCACCTAAAAAATACAAAGCATCTGCAATTGCTTTTGCCATTTTTCCACTTGAAAAATTACTTATACATCTTACATCATCAATTTTTTCTCTTGTGCCACCACCACTTATAACAAAGCTTTTATTTTTAAAAAATTCATCTTGCATTAAGCTTCTTTTTAAAGCATAAATTATATCATCAAGTTCAGCCAAAGCTCCTAAACCTTCATCTTTACAGGCTAGAGTTTTAACTATAGGATTAATGATGATAAAACCTTGTTCTTTTAAATTTTTTAATGAATTTTGAGTGCTAAAGTGCAAATACATATTTGTATTTGCAGCAGGTGCTATTAAAAATGGTTTATTTTTATCTACTGCTATTAAAGTTTGGATAAATAAATTATCCGCTATACCATAGTTTAGCTTATTGATAGAATTTATACTAGCAGGTGCAAAAAGCACGCAATCGCAAGTCTTGCTAAAAGCTATATGATTGTTAGTATTTTGCCAACTTTCATTTTCTTCGCATAAAATTTCATCTGCTAAAGCTTCAAAGCTAAGCTTAGTCCCAAATTTTAAAGCCCCCAAACTAAGCAAAACTTTAACTCTAAAGCCTTCTTTTTTTAATAAAGAAATAAGCTCATAAGCTTTATAAAAAGCTATACTTCCACTTACTGCTAGTAAGATAGTTTTCATTTTTTACCTAATTTTTTATAATAAAAATCTTCTACAATCTGAGCTTTTGCTCTATTAATATACAAAGAGCCTTTTTCTACATCCTTGCATACGGTGCTTCCTGCTGCGATGATTACCTCATCTTTTATTTCAACTGGAGCGATAAATTGCGTATCTGAACCCACAAAAACATTTTTACCTATGATGGTTTTATGCTTTTTAACCCCATCATAATTACAAGTAATAGTGCCACAACCTATATTAGTGCCCTCATCTATCTCACAATCACCCAAATAACTCAAATGCCCTGCTTTAACCCCATTTAATAAAGCATTTTTACATTCTACAAAATTTCCTATATGGGTATTTTTAAGCTTGCATTTTGGACGCAAATGTGCCAAAGGCCCTACATCGCTATTTTCTACTATGCTATCTTCAATCACACTTGAACTTTTAATGATAGAATTAATGATTTTTGATTTTCCTTCTATACGCACATTTTCATACACTTCGCACTCGCCTACAAACTCAACCTCATCTGAAATAAAAGTCGTCGCAGGCATGTGAAAAATCACCCCTTGCTTCATCCATTCTTTTTTAATCGCCTCTTGCATAAGATCTTGAGCTAGGCAAAGCTCTATTTTATCATTTACTCCCATAAAATCTTGCTCATTTACAAACACCGCATCGATTTCATAGCCCTTTTCTTTTGCTAAATATACCGCATCGGTTAAATAATACTCTTTGGCTTTGTTATCATTTTTTATCAAAGGTAAAACTTCTTTTAAAATTTGTGCTTTTATAGCATAAACACCGCTATTGCAAATATTTATAGCAAGTTCTTCTTTATTTGCATCTTTTGTTTCTACTATTTTTTGAATTTTATTTTCTTTTAAAACTATTCTTCCATAACTTTTTGGATCTTTTGTCTTAAAAACTGCCACATTAAAATCACTCTCATTTAAAGCTATTTTTTCTAAATCATTTGCCCTAACTAAAGGCATATCACCACATAAAATCAATACTTTTTCATGCTTACTCTCATAAGCCCTTAAAGCCCCTGCAGTACCTGGAAAATTTTGCAAATCTTGTTCTAAAAAGCGTGTATTTGGAAAATGCTCTAAAACAACTTGCTCAACCTTTTCTTTTTGATGAGAAAGCACCACGCACACATCATCACTGATTTTATAAGCTTGTTTTAAAATATGTAAAATCATTGCTTTTGAGCAAATTTTTTGAAGCACTTTTGGATTTTGTGATTTCATACGCGTGCCAAGTCCAGCAGCTAGTATAAGCACAGAAATTTTCATAAATTACCTTTGTATAAAAATTATTGTTTATTTTAACAAGCTAAAGTAAAAAATTTATTACTAATTATTGTTTATTTTTTATAGATTTTCATTTACTTTAAACTTAAATTTATGGGGGGGGGTATAATGCCTTTTTTCAATTTAAATTTAAAGGAGTAATCAAATGAAACTTTCTTATCATACAAGTAAAGTTTTAATGGGAGTTAGCATTAGTGCTTTTTAAGCAGTGCAGCTTTAGCACAAGAAATAAATCATGAAAATTTTACTGATTATTTCAATTATAAAGATGGAATTTGGAGTTTAGATTCTAAACAAAATATAGAATTAAAAATACAACCTGGAAGCATTCAAGCATATTATGGTAAAGAAAACCATGATAAACCTATAAAAGAATTTAATATCAAAACAAGTGGCGTTTTAACCATAGGATCTGATTCAGGCTGGATAGATGTAGGTAGCACTTCAACTAATGAAGCAAAATATGATTTATATAGTGTTAATTTAGAAGCAAAAGAAATTATTTTAAATTCTGATAGAACTGCCTTAGAAGCAAATAAAGCTTTCAATATAAAAGGAAATGTTACACTTAAAGGTAGCTCGCCTATAACAAATGATAATATACATAATGAAGAACTTGATAGACCTAGTTTAGATGTATGGAATGGATATGGCCAAAAAGATGGCTATATGAATATACAAGGAAATTTAAATGTAAATAATTCTTTTATCGGTATATATGATGCAAATAAAAAAGGTGGTTTAATCTCTGTAGATGGAGATGTAAATATAAAAGATTCAGCTATAGGCATAAGCACAAATAGTGTTTCAAATTTAGGTATAAACAACTATGTAGCTATAAAAACTACAGGCGGTTTTAATGAGGATATAGATAAAAACATAGTAACGGCACTATATACTAAAGATATAACGAGCATGCTTGAAACAAGCAATTTACTTCCAAAAAATGTATTTTTTGAAGATACTGATTTGGCTCAATTTACAGATTATAAACTTAGTGTTTCTAATGATGGTAAAAGTCTTTTAATTAGCGGTGGTGCTAATGAAAATGTAAAAGATTTAGCAAAAATATTAAAATCTGAAATTGATATTAGAAAAGAAGCCTTAGATACTTTTGAGAATATAAAAAAGAATATAAAATATGATGAAGAATATAACAAAAATTCCTACCAAAAACCAGGATATATTGGCGATGATGCTATGCTTGAGGCCATAGCTCAAGCTGAAAAAGAACTGCAAGAACAAATTAAAAAATTAGAACAACAAATCCAAGATATACAAGATAATGGTGGAAAATTTGATGGTGGTGATTTAGTTGAAAATATGAAAGATATTAGCTTAGAAAATAAAAATTTAGCTGTAAATATGCTAAATAGTATTTTAGATTCTAAACTTAGCAATGATGCTATCGCAGCACTCACTCTAGATACCACAGGAAAAAATCTAAACACACTTACAGCAAATACAAAAGCAAGTGCAAAAGCTATAGTAAATAATGCTCAAAATTCTTCTGTTAATTCATCTATAGGTGTGGCAAATGACCTAGCCATTGGAACAAGAGTGGCAAAACTTTCAAATCCTTATCAAGATAAAGCTTTAGTAGAAAAATTTGCTACAACCCATATAGCAGCACTAGCAAGTGATGTTTATAATTATTATGGAAATTCTTCATTTAGTAATAGCTTTTGGGGTAATGTTTTTGGTGGTGCAAACATCATAGATGGAGATAGTGGTGCTTTATATGGATTTACCTTAGGTGCTGATAGAAAAATCAATGATAATGCTTTGCTTGGTTTTTACTTTACTTATGCTGATTCAACCATCAAAGATGGAGTTATGGAACAAAAATCAGATAATTATCAATTTGGTATTTATTCTTTAATCAACCCAAACGATCAATGGGAAATTAATCTAAGAGCTTATGGACAAATTTCTCCAACAGATCAAAGTGTTGTAATGTTAAATGATTCTAATAAGGCTGATTTTGATAGTAAATTCTTTGGTTTCAGCGCTAATGCTGGTAGAATTTTTAATCCAAATTCATCATTATTTATCAAGCCTTTTGCTGGTATAAATTACTACTACGCACACACCCCAAGTTATAAAGAAAGCGGTATGTTTGCAAAAGAAGTTCAAAGCATGACAAATAATTCCATATCTTTAGAACTTGGTGCTGAATTTAGAAAATACATGAGCGAAACATCGTATTTGTTTATCACTCCAAAAATAGAACAATATGTTATGAATAATGGAGATGATTATGTAGCTGGATTTGTTGGTTCAAATTCAAATTTCATTATCAAAGGTAATGATAAGAAAAAAACTTATGGACAAATCATCATAGGTGGCAATGTAGATATTAATGAGCAATTTAGCCTAAATGCAGGTATTGGAGCTAAACAAATACTAGCTGGTAAAACAGATAATAAAAACGAAACTTATGTAAGTGGACAAGTAGGCTTTAAATATAAATTCTAAATTTCTTTTGAGAACTCCTAAATGCTAGAGTTTTTTACTCTAGCATTTTTAAAAAGACAACAAAATTAGTAATTTAAAATTGCATTTTTTAAGAGTAAAATTGCTAAAATATTGCTTTTATTTTTAATCAAGGAAAAAAATGAGGGTTTTATTTGTTTTACTTTTATCAAGCTTAACTCTTTTAGCTGCTGAAGCAACTATACCAACCGTAAATTTAAGCCTTAGTGCACCAAATAGTCCTCAACAACTTGTAACAACCTTAAATATAGTTATAGTTTTAACCATACTAGCTCTTGCTCCAACTATTATTTTTGTAATGACTTCTTTTTTAAGACTCATAGTGGTATTTTCATTCTTAAGAACTGCTCTTGGAACTCAAACTATGCCACCAAATACTATCTTAGTTACCCTAGCTTTGATTTTAACTTTTTTTATCATGGAGCCTGTTGCTACAAAATCATACAATGAAGGCATAAAACCCTACATAGCAGAACAAATTGGCTATGAAGAAGCCTTTACAAAAGGCGTTAAACCTTTTAAGGATTTTATGCTTAAAAATACTAGAGAAAAAGACTTGGCACTTTTTTATAGAATTAGAAATTTAGAAAATCCTAAAACTATAGATGATGTTCCATTAACAGTATTAGTCCCCGCCTTTATGATAAGCGAGCTTAAAACTGCTTTTGAAATAGGCTTTTTACTTTTTTTACCATTTTTGGTTATTGATATGGTTGTAAGCTCTGTATTGATGTCTATGGGTATGATGATGCTTCCACCTGTGATGATTTCTATGCCTTTTAAACTACTTATTTTTGTTTTGGTTGATGGATGGAATTTACTCATTCAAAATTTAGTTAAAAGCTTTTTAACTTAGAAAAAATAATATGTTTATTTTTACCCCTTTATTTAGTATTTTTTGCTTACTTTTTGGCGGATATTTTGCAAAAAAAGTCAATATCTTAAAACAAAAACAAGCGCGTGCTTTTTTGGATTTTGCCATTGTATTTGCTTTGCCATGCTTAATTTTTGAGCGTGCTTATCATTTAAATTTTGATTTTTCTTTGATTGTTATTATTTTACTTGCTCTTTTTTGCTCTCTTTTATCTGCCCTTTTTTGCACGCTTTTGGCTCTTTTTTTTCGATTTAGTAAAAGCACTTTAGTTAGCATTTTTTTACTTTCTAGTTTTGGCAATACTTTATTTGTTGGTATACCTATTATTAGTGGAATTTATCAAGATTCTCATTTTTTGGGTGAAATTATACTTTATGATGCCCTTGCAACTTCTTTACCTGTGGCTTTATTAGCCCCTTTTATCATCTCATTAGCTAGTGAGCAAAAAAGCAATTTTTTACAAAACCTTAAAAAAGTTTTTACCTTCCCTCCTTTTGTGGCTTTGATTTTAGGAATTTGTTTTAAACCAATCGCACTTGCTGAATTTATTTTTGAACCTTTGCGTATGCTTGGATCTAGTGCTACTCCTATAGCACTTTTTGCCATAGGTTTAAATTTAGGTTTTTTAAGTATTAAAACTTCTTATAAAGCTACTTTTATAGTTCTTTTTAGCAAAATGATACTTGCTCCTTTTATGTTTTTAATGTTTTTAAAACTTTTAAATTTCGAGCTTAATGCAAGTGCTATCATAGCCTTACTTGAATCAGCTATGCCTACTATGACTATGGTTGCAGCTATGATTATGAAAGCCAAACTTGATACTAATCTAGCAGTAAGTGCAGTAGCTTTTGGGATAGTTTTTGCATTTATTTCTTTACCTATTTGGGTGTATTTTTTAATCTAGGTTTATAATGTTTGCAATTTTTGGAAAATATATTTATACTAACAAAGCTTACACCTTAAAAGCTTATAATCAAAAACAAAGCAAAAAAATCTTTAAATTTATAGAAAAAAATAAAGCAAAGTATTATTTTTTAGGCTATATCCAATATGAATTTTATAAATATCTAGAAGATAAAAACTATGAAAGTAAAGAGCCTTTTTTGTATTTTTATGCTTTTAAAACAAGGCAGATTTTTAAAAATTCAAAGTCAAATTCAGACTTTTGTCCTTTGTTTGTATCGAATTTAAATCAAGAAAAATATTTTGGAAGTTTTTACAAAGTAAAAGAAGCTATTGCAAAGGGTCAAAGCTATCAAACAAACCTTACACAAAAAATAATACTAAAATCAAATCTTAATTTATATGAAAGTTTTTTAAGTCTTTATCCTAAGCAAAACACCCCTTATAAAGCCTATATAAAGAATGAATTTTTAGAACTTGCATCTTTTTCACCTGAGCTTTTTTTTAAAATAAAAAATAAAAAAATCACCACAAAACCCATGAAAGGCACAATCAAACGCTCAAAAGACATAAAAGAAGATGAGAATTTAAAAAATTTTTTAAAACAAGATGAAAAAACTATTAGTGAAAATGTAATGATAGTGGATTTATTACGCAATGATTTATCTAAAATCATCAAGAAAAATTCTTTAAAATGCACGCTTTTTAAGGTTAAAACCTACCCTACTTTACACCAACTTATTTCAAAAATAAGCGGTAAATTAAAAAAAGATTTAGGGTATTTTGAAATTTTTAAAGCCCTATTTCCATGTGGTTCGATTACAGGTGCACCAAAATTAGAGACAATCAAGCTCATACAAAATTTAGAACAAGAAAATCGCAGTATATATTGTGGTGCCATAGGATTAATCCATAAAAAAAGAGCAAAATTTAGCGTAGCCATACGCACTTTAGAAAAAAAATCTGACAATGAAATTTTACATTATGGCGTAGGTAGCGGGCTTGTGTGGGATTCAAAAAAAGAAGATGAATTTGAAGAATTAAAACTAAAGGCTGAATTTTTAAATCCTAATTTTTATTTATTTGAAACAATGTATTATGAGGATTGCTTTATTTTATTTTTCAAAGAGCATTTACAAAGAATTTTAAACTCAGCTTCATTTTTTGGCTTTAATGGGGAAAAATTAAAAAAAGAATTTGAAAATATACTGCTAAGAAAAGATAAAAAAATGCATTTTACATCTTTAGAAAAATTCAACAATTTTGTCTATAAAAATAAACATTATTTTAGCAAAAGCACTTTTTTACAAAAAGGTAAAAAAGCTGTAAAATTAAAACTTTTTAAAGATGGTTTTTATGAATTTGATTTTTTTGATATAAAAGAAAATTCAAGCGATAAATTGCTTCTTAGTAATGAGCTTGTTAAAATAAATTTTTTAAATCATCACAAAACTTCCTTGCGTAGTTTATATGATGTAAATTCAAAATTATGGAAAAAAAATACTTGCTATGATATAGCTTTTTTTGATGAAAAAGGCATGCTTTGCGAGGGTTCAAGAACTAATATCATTGTAAAAATTGCTAATACTTATTTTACTCCTTATGCTAAAAATTGTCTAAATGGTATCTACAAACAAGAGCTTTTAAAATATGCACTTATTAAAGAAAAAGATATTAGCAAAGAAGAAATTTTAAATGCTAAAGAAATTTATGCTATAAATTCTTTAAGGGGTTTAAAAAGGGTTAAAATTTAACTTTTTTATATAATGACGATATTTATCCAAAGGAGAAAAAATGCAAATTAATCAACAAATGTTTTTAAATCAGTCTTTAGAAAACACTTCTTTGCAACAAATAAATCAAAAAGAAGCAAAACAAAACACAAAAGAAAAAATGCAAAAAACACAAACTGATGTAAAAATGGAATTTAGCAAAGAAGTCAAAGAATTAGCACAAAAAACAAATCCTAAAGAAAATAATAAAGAAAATTCAAAAGATGATGATATGCTTAGCAAATTATACGAAAAGCTAGCACAAATTACTCAAAAAATAGCAGAACTTAGTGCTAAAATGGCAAATGCTAATGAAGAACAAATAAATATGTATAACTCGCAAATGCAAGGCTTAACCGCTCAAGCACAAGCAATCCAAGCTCAAATTCAAGAATTAACAAGCCAACAACAAAAAGCTTAATTTTAAGAGTTATAATGAAAGTTTTAATCATAGATAATTATGACTCTTTTACCTATACTATAGCTTTTTATTTAAAAGAACTTGGTATTAAATACAAAATCATAAAAAATGATAAATTTAAAAAAGCAAAAAAACTCAAAAAATACCATTTTTCTCATTTAATCATCTCACCAGGTCCAAATTCACCAAAAGAATCAAAACTTAGTTTAAAGGCTATTAAATACTTTAAAAAAAAGAAAAAAATACTTGGGATTTGTTTAGGCCATCAATGCATTGTGCATGCTTTTGGTGGTAAAATTTCTAAACTTCCAAATCCAACTCATGGCAAGGTAAAAACCATAAATTTTAAACCAAATCCACTTTTTAACCAACTTAAACAAAATTTTAAAATTTGCTTATATCATTCCTTGTATGTTAGCAATATAGGCAAAAAATGTGAAATTTTAGCTTGGAGTGAAGATAAAATCATCATGGCTTTAAAACATAAAAAATACCCTATTTATGGGATTCAATTTCACCCAGAGGCTGTATTAAGCCAAAATGGTAAAAAATTGCTTAGAAATTTTCTTGCTTTATAATTACTTTAAGTTATATTTTTTATAATAAATCAAAAAGTTTAAAAAATGAAAATTATTGTATTTTTATTAGCTTTAGTTTCTTTTTTACTTGCTAATAATCTAAAAGAATTTATACAATTGAGTCTAAATAATGAAAATTACATACAAAAGCAACTTAATTTTTCCAAAAGTATTTTAGAACAAGATAGCATTGAAAATTCTTACTTACCCAATTTAAATCTTGAAATTTCTTATTTAGGTTCAAATAAAGATCGTTTTATTATAGAGCCCCAAGAAAGTTTAATGACCACGCTTTCTCTTAAATTTTTGATTTTTGATGGAGGCAACAAAGAAGCAAAGATTGCTAGCATGCAAAGTCTAAGGCAACTTGCATATCTTGAAAAAGAAAATATGGCAAATTTCATAGCTTTAAATGCTAGTATTTTATACTTTAATTACCTTAGTTTAAAAAGTATCACACAAAGCTATAAACAAAAAGAAATTTATTTACAAAATCAACTAAAGCGTTTAGAAAAATTTTATCAAGCAGGCCTTGCAAGTCAAAGCGAGCTTGAGAGTATAAAAGCAAAATACGAACTTAGTGTTTATGAATTTGCACAAAAAGAATTAAAGCTTTATGAATTAAAAAACGCAATGTTTAATCTTAGCAAAACTTCTTTTATACCTTCAGTTGAAAATATCCTAGAAGAACCCAACACAAAAGAAAACAAAAGTTATGAAATAGCTTTTATGCAAGAAAAATTAAATTTAGAAAATTTTAAGATTGATTCTGCGAAATCTAAATTATTTCCAAAAATATTCTTACAAAATAATTTTAGCTTTTATGATATGAATTATAATCCAAAACTACCTCAAGAATTTAAAAACTTCGGGGAGAATTTTTTAAAAGAGCATGGACAAAATAATCGGTTTATTTTGACTTTTGAATGGAGAATATTTGATTTTGGTGCAAACAAAAAAGCCCTAGAAGCACAAAAATACGCAAGTAAAATCACCCAATTAGAACTAGAAAAAACCAAAAGACAAATAAATATAGAACTTGACAATCTCTTGCAAGAAATTCAAATTTCTAAAGTTAAAATCAACGCCCTAAATGCAAGTTTAAATGCTGCTAATTTAGCTTTTAATACAATAGAAAAAAAATACAACGCAGGGCTTTGTTCATATGTAGAATACCTAAACGCACTTGAAATAAAATTTCAAAGTCAAAGCCAACTTGAACTTGCAAAAAATGATTATGAAATTGCAAAAGCAAGATATTATTTTAAAGCAGGTATTGATATAAATTCAAAGGTTTTACAATGAAAATAATACTTTTAATCATGCTTTCATTGATGGTATTAAAAGCTGAGGAAATTTATGCAAGTTTTGATGTATTTGCAAAAAATCAATCTAAATTATCCCTACAAAGCGTTGGCTTAGTTAAGGCAATCTATGTAGATATTAACGATAAAGTTAAAAAAGATCAAATTTTACTTAAACTTGATGATACAAGCGAACAAATCGCACTAAAACTAGCACAAAATGAATATAAACTTGCCACTCTTACACTCAATCACGCCAAGAATTCTTTAGAAAAATTTAAAAAAGTTCAAGATGTGATTGATAAACAAAGTTATGAGAATGTATTATTTGAATTCCAAAAAGCTCAAAATTTACAACAAAAAGCATTTTTAAATATACAATATTATAAAGATTTAATAGAAAAAAAGACTTTAAAAGCTCCATATGATGGTATTATTGCTAAAAAATACATAGATATAGGTGAAGGCGTTGGTGGAATTTCTCATGTATTGTTTGATTTTTTTTCTTATCCAAAGGTAAAATTACTTTTAAGTTTTGATGAAAAATTTAAAGATAAAGTAAAAATAAATGATGTTTTCATTTACAAAATAGACTCAAATGAAAAAGAATATCAAGGTAAAATCACACTTATTTACCCAAGTATAGATATAAAAACGCGTAAAATTTATGCAGAAGTTGAAGCTTTAAATTTTACTCCAGGTGCTTTTGGAGAAGGAAAAATCATTACTAAGGATTAATTTTGTATCGCTTTGCTATTAATAATCCTATTGCCATTTTAATGTTTTTTATCGCATTAATAATCTTTGGTGTTTTTTCTATTTTTAGTATGCCTATTAATCTTTATCCTAAAGTAGATATTCCTTTAATTAAAATCACCACTGCTGCTAATGGAGATTTAAAATTCATAGAATCAAAAATAACCAAAGAAATAGAAAATGCAATTTCTAACATACAAGGAATTAAAAATATCAACTCTACAAGTTATAATAATTTTTCTATTTCAATTGTTGAATTTGAACTAGGAAAAAATTTAGAAATCGCAGCTAATGATATTAGAGATAAACTTAGCACTATCAACCTTCCAGCAAAACCAACTTTAGAAAAAATCTCACCGGATGCGGGTTCGGTTGTGTCTTTATTTTTAAGTTCTAATGATAAATTAAAACTTATGCGTAAAATAGACAATGATATAAAACCTTTTTTACAAAAAATTGCAGGTGTTGGAGTTATTAATGATATAGCCTTTTTAAAACCTCAAGTTCAAATAAATCTTTCACCTAATGCTTTGCAAAAATACCACATTAACGCACTTGATGTAGCTAAAATCATTCAAAGCCATAATTTTAAACAATACCTAGGTGAGTTTGAAAATTCAAAAGATAATTTTACAATCAAAGGATATTTTGAAGCACAAAATTTAAAAGAGTTAGAAAACATACGCATTTTTAGTGGTGTATTTTTAAAAGATGTAGCAAATATTAGCTATGGTTTAGAAGATCAAAAACAACTTGCAATGCTTGATGTAAAAGATGGTGTATTACTCGAACTTAATAAAATTTCTGGCTATAACTCCCTAAAAGTTATAAAAAATATAAAAAATTCCTTAAAAGCATTACAAAAAATAGCAGGAAATGATATTGAAATAAAAATAGTTTATGATAAAAGTCAAAATATTTTAAAACATATTAATCAAGTTATTTTTGATATGGTTTTTGGCGTGATTTTAACTCTTTTAATAGTATATGTATTTTTAAGAAATATTAGTGCTACCATTTTAGCTTTTATTGTTTTACCAACTTCTATCATTTCTAGCTTTTTTTTGATTGATCTTTTAGGTTATGATATTAATCGCTTAACCATCATAGCTCTTACTTTAAGTATAGGAATTTTTATAGATGATGCTATAGTTATCATAGAAAGTATCGCCAAAAAAGCAAAAACCTTACCTCCTTTAGAAGCCTCATTTGAAGGCATTAAAGAAATTGGTTTTAGTGTTTTAAGTATTAGTGCGGTTTTATTGTGTGTGTTTATACCTATTGCTTATATGAATTCAGTGCCTGGTTTATTTTTTAATGTTTTAGCCACTAGTGTTGCTTCAGGGGTGATTATAAGTTATCTTGTCAGTGTGTTTTTAATTCCTACTTTAAGTGCTAGATTTTTAAATACTAGTGAAAGCACATTTTATAAAAAAAGTGAATTTTTATTTACAAAACTTGATTTATTTTATGAAAATCTACTTTATAAAATTTTGGCTAATAAAATTAAATTTATCCTATCAACGATTATCATAATTTTTTTATGCTTTTCTTTAGCACCAAAAATAGGCTTAGATTTTTTGCCTATAGAAGAAGATAGCCAAATACAAATTTTATTAGAAAGTAAAGAAGATTTATCTTTAGAAGCTATGAAAATAAAAAGCTTAAAAGTATATGAAGATATAAAACAAGATCCAAATATAGCTTATGCATATTTACTCATAGGGTATAACGATGCAAAAGAAATTAAAAAGGCAAAAATTTATGCAAAATTAAAACCTTTAAATGAAAGAAAATTCAGACAGCCTAAGCTTATTAGCATTTTTCAAGAAAAATTAAACTCATATAAAGATTTAAAAATAAAAGTCTTAGAACTTCCAAAAATAGAAGGAGCAGGCATTGAAGATCCAGTTCAAATTCAAATTTTAGGTGATGATTTAAAACTAATAAAAGAAGCCATTGATAGAATGAAAGAAGTATTTTTAAAACACGAAGGTTTTGTTACTATAGATGATAATGAAGGAGATTTAAAAGAAGAAATAGCCATCACTATCCATAGAGAAAAGGCTGCAAAGCTTGGCATTAATCCTCAAGAATTGGCTTATGTTTTAGCTTATTCTTTTGGAAATTTAAGTGTTGGTAGTATGGATTTTAAAAATTTTAAAGATGAAATCATACTTAGCTTTGATAAAAAATTTAAGCAAAATCCATCTAGTCTTGATTTAATCGAAATAAAAAATCAAAACAATGAAAATATAAAACTCTCTAGCATAGCTGATTTTTCTTACAAAAAAGATCTTTCTTCAATCAACAGGCATAATAAAACTACTAGTATAAAACTAACTTCAAGCATAGAAAATATTTCTTTGGGTGATGTAAGAAAAATTTTTGAATCTAATTTAGCTTATATCTTAGGTGATAACAATTTATCTTTTGCTTATTCTGGTTTTTTAGACTTTTTAGATGATACCATTAGTGGATTTTTGTTTTCTATATCTTTGGGAATGATTTTAATTTATCTAATCCTTGCTTCTTTATACTCTAGTTTAATACTTCCTTTAATCATCATGATAAGCATGCCTTTAGCCTTTGGTGGAGCATGTTTTGGAATTTTTATCACGGGAAATCATTTTTCTTTATTTGTGCTTGTGGCTATCATTTTACTTTTTGGCATGGTAGGTAAAAATGCTATATTATTAGTAGATGTAGCAAATAAAAAATGCGATGAAGGTATGGAAGTAGAAAAAGCACTAATTTATGCAGGAAAAAGTCGTTTAAGAGCTATTTTAATGACTACTTTTGCTATGATTTTTTCTATGCTTCCACTAGCACTTTCAAAAGGCTCTGGCTTTGAAGGAAATTCTCCTATGGCTATTGCTATTATATTTGGCCTTATTAGCTCAACCTTACTTACACTTTTAGTAGTGCCTGCTTTGTTTAAATTTACTTATAATTTAGATAAAAAAATTAAAAAAATTTACCAAAGAAAAAAAATTTAAACATTTTTTTAAATTCTCATTTACTTTAAACTTAAATTTATGGGGGGGGGTATAATGCCTTTTTTCAATTTAAATTTAAAGGAGCAATCAAATGAAACTTTCTTATCATACAAGTAAAGTTTTAATGGGAGTTAGCATTAGTGCTTTATTAAGCAGTGCAGTTTTAGCACAAGAGATAACTATTAACGATAGCACTATGAACCAGTATTTTGAAACTAGCGATGGACGAAATTTCAATTTAAAAAAAGATTATACTAATGGTGATTTAACCCTAAATCTTTTTCACACAGACCTAGCTAATAGTATAGTTAATGATAAATATAAAGATCTCTCAAGAGTAAATATTAACTTAAATTCTAATAATCTTACTTTTAAAAATACCTCTGAAAGTGCTAGTTATGTAACAAACTATACCATTAATGCTAAAAAAACAGAAGCTACAGATGTGATATTTCAAAGCTTAGATGGAAAGTCTATAGTTAATGGAGATTTTAGCATAAAAGGTTCATCTAATCCTGTAGAGGGTGTTTTAGATGATGTAAAATCTTCAGCTATATTAATCGCTGATGGACATGGATTGCAAGGTTCTCTTGAAGTAAATGGAAATTTCACAGCAGATAAATCTACTCTATTTACCATAGGTGGTAATAAAAGTCAAAACCACATACAAGTAAATGGTAAAGCAAATATCACAAATTCAAACTTTTCCATAGGAACAACAAGCTTTGGTGATTTAGCTTTAAATAATTATGTTTTCATGAGTGCAAGCGAAGGATTTAATGAAGATATAACAAACTCAAACAAAGCCAGTGCAAATATAAGTAAAAATTTTGAAAGTATTGTTGGCATGAGTAGCAAAGACTTAGGACTTGATTATGAAGTTGTAAGAGCTATAGATGTAAAAGATTTTGTTAAATATGAACTTTCTACTAAAGATAATAAGCTTTTAATTAGCGGTGGTGCAAATAAAAATGTAAATAACAATAAGATGATTTTAGAAAGTGATAAAAAATATCTAGAATTAATTAAAACTGATTTAGAAGATGCCAAAGATGATGAAGGTGTTAATAAAGAAAAAATAGATGAAGCCATAGCAAAAATTGAAGAGCAAATAAAACAAATTCAAGAAATGATTAGCAATGCTGGGGATGGAGAAATTTCTAACGATGATTATATTAAAAATGATTCTAGTGTTTCAGCTTCTAATAAAGATTTTGTTTCTAAAATTTTAGACGGGCTTAAGCTTGGTGGAGATTTTAATGCAATAGGTAGTATTAAATTTGATAAAGCTGGAGAGCAAGTAGCAAATGATATAAAAGATTCAGCCAAATCTATCTCAAATGTAAATCAAGCCTCATCAGGTATAAACTCAACTATTAATGTATCAAATGATGTATCTATAGGTTCTCGTGTAGCTATGTTGAATAATCCTTATGGAAATTATGCTACAAAATTATCTCAAATAAGATTTGCTGCAAATGATTATATGGGAAATTATGTAGATAATTATAAAAACAGCATTTGGGCTAATGTAATAGGCGGTGCAAACATCATAGACGGAGATAGTGGTGCTTTATATGGAGCTACTATAGGTATGGATAGAAAAATAAATGATGAAACTATAATAGGTGCTTATTTTACTTATGCAAATGCTAAGATAAAAGATAATCTTTTAACACAAAAATCAGATAACTTTCAATTTGGTGCTTATTCTAACATTTATATAACTCCAAAAGTTGAAGTGAATGTTAAAGCCTATGCTCAAATTTCCCCAACAAATCAAGATATCATAAATAGAGGATTTAACACTATAAATAGTGCTGATTTTAACAGAAAATTCTTTGGTTTAAATGCCAATGTAGGGTATGTTTTTGATTTTAGTAATAATACCTTATTTATCAAACCTTTTGCTGGGACAAACTACTACTATGGGCACACTCCAAGTTATAAAGAAAATGGAATTGCTGGAAAAGATGTTAATAGTGCTAGCAATAATTCCATTTCATTAGAACTTGGTGCTGAATTTAGAAAATACATGAGCGAAACATCGTATTTATTTATCACTCCAAAAATAGAACAATATGTTATGAATAATGGAGATGATTATGTAGCAAGTTTAAATGGAGTTGCATTACCTAGCGTAAAAAGCAATGATAAGAAAAAAACTTATGGACAAATCATCATAGGTGGCAATGTAGATATTAATGAGCAATTTAGCCTAAATGCAGGTATTGGAGCTAAACAAATACTAGCTGGTAAAACAGATAATAAAAACGAAACTTATGTAAGTGGACAAGTAGGCTTTAAATATAAATTCTAAATTTCTTTTGAGAACTCCTAAATGCTAGAGTTTTTTACTCTAGCATTTTTAAAAACCCTCATATTCTTTGGCTATAAAAATTTCATTATCTTTTACAATTAATGGGCGTTTTATGAGTGTTGGGTTTTGTAAAATCATCATTTTAATCTCATCTTGGCTTAAATTTTGTAATTTTTCTTTATTTAATCCTATTTTTCTAGCACTCATACCCGCTGTATTTACAAGCTCTAAAACGCTTCTTTTGCTAAGCCAAAAATTTAAAGTTTCCTCATCTAATTTTTTAATATCTAAAAAATCAAATTCAATCTGCTTGGAATTTAAATAATCCATAGCCTTTTTAACACTATTGCAATTTTTAATACCATAAAATTTTAACATTGTCTTGCCTTTTTAACTAAATCTGCAATCAAAAATGCTAATTCTAACGCCTGATCAGCATTTAATCTTGGATCACATTGTGTTTCATAGCGTTTTGAAAGTTCATCTTGGGTTATATTAAAACTTCCTCCTACGCACTCAGTAACATTTTGTCCTGTCATTTCCAAATGAACCCCGCCAGGATAAACCCCCTCACTCATCGCTATTTCAAAAAATGCACGCACCTCTTGCATAATTTTATCAAATTCTCTTGTTTTGAAATTTCCTGATTTAGTTGTATTTGCATGCATTGGATCAACACTATAAAGTATGTTAAATCCTTCTTGTTTTAACTCTTTAAATAATTTTGGCAAAGCATTTTGTATTTTATCACATCCCATACGAATGATAAAATTTAACCTTCCTGCTTCATTGTTTGGATTTAAAATATTTACTAATTTTTTAATTTCATCTAAATCATAATTAGCACTAAGTTTAACACCGAGTGGATTTTTTACACCACTTAAAAAATGCACATGTGCTTCATTTACATTGCGTGTTCTCTCTCCTATCCAAAGCATATGAGCTGAACAATCATAAATTTCCCCACTTAAACTATCTACTCTAGTTAATGCCTCTTCATAAGGCAAAAGCAAGGCTTCATGCGAAGTATAAAATGCAGTTTGAGAAAGATTTGGAGTATCTGTTATACCACAAGCTTGCATAAAGGCTAAAGCTTGAGTGATTTTTTCACTAAGTTTATCGTATTTTTTACCAAGTTCTGCTTTTTTTAAAAAACCCAAATTCCACTTATGCACCACTCTTAAATCAGCCAAACCACCCCTTGAAAAAGCGCGTAATAAATTTAAAGTTGTAGCACTTTGATAATAAGCCTCTAACATTCTTTTTGGATCAGCTTTTCTTGAATTTTCATCAAATTCAAACCCATTGATAATATCTCCACGATAACTTGGAAGTTTTACCCCGTTTATTTCTTCAAAATCATTACTTCTAGGTTTTGCAAATTGCCCAGCAACACGCCCTACTTTAACTATAGGACAAGAACCTGCAAAAGTTAATACTATAGCCATTTGAAGCATAACTTTAAACATGTCTCTTATATTATCAGCACCAAAATTTACAAAGCTTTCTGCACAATCACCACCTTGAAGCAAAAAAGCTTGAGAATTTACAACTTTAGCAAGAGAATGTTTTAATTTATCTACTTCACCTGCAAAAACCAAAGGTGGTAGTTTTTCTAATTTATCAATAACTTGTTTTAAATCATTTTCATTTTCATAATGAGGTTGTTGTTGAATTTTATAGTTTTTCCAAGAATCTTTTGCCCATTTCATCGTTTTTCCTTATTTTAGTAAAGCTAAAATTATACAACAATGGGCTTAAATTAAGATTTTACGATATCTTTTACCCTTTCAAAAGAATCTTGTTTGTATAAAGTTAAACGAATTATAGAATCTTTTAAAGCAGTAAGATTATGAATTTGATTAGCTTTTAAACTTATACTATCTAAAGTATTGAGTATAAATTTATCACTTAAAACTCCAAGTTCAATAGAGCCTTTTAGTATATGTATAGTTATAGCAAAAGGAGCTTTATGATCTTTCATAAAGCTATCTTTTGACATACTTATACAGATTTCTTTGGCATAATCATTTTCTATTTTTTTGGAAATATTTACACCATTTTGAATTTCTTGCTCCCAAGAAACTACTTCATACATTTGAGTTCTAAATTTCACAATTATTTTTTAAGCTCTTTAATACGCGCAGCTTTACCTCTTCTATCTCTTAAATAGAATAATCTTGCGCGGCGAACACGACCTCTTCTTAAAACACTAATGCTTTCTAAACTTTCACTATAAATAGGAAAAATTCTTTCAACACCAACATTGTTAGCACCAATTTTGCGGACAATGAAAGTCTCATCTACACCATTTCCTCTACGCGCTATACAAATACCTTCAAAATTTTGAATTCTTGTTTTATCGCCTTCTTTAATACGAATAGCAAGTCTTAAAGTATCTCCAGCACGAAATTCTGGAACATTTTTACCTTCAATTTGTTTTTGCTCAAATTGCTCTATATATTTATTTTTCATAATGATATTCCTTAAAATTTGCGTTCATGCTTTTGATACAAATCAGGACGAAAAAATTTCGTTTTGCAAGACGCTAAAGTAGTTTTTAAAGCTGTGATTTTAGCGTGATTTCCCTTTAAAAACTCTGAAGGCACATAAAAATTTTTATTTTCTTTTGTAAAAATAAAAGGCTTTGAAAAAGAAGGCGCTTCTAGCAAATCATCTTCAAAACTTTCCTCATTTAAACTATCACTATTGCCAAGAACACCTATTATATTTCTACTTATAGCATCACACATTACCAAAGATGCTAACTCACCTCCTGTAAGTATAAAATCACCTATTGAAAAAACCTCATTGGCAAATTCTTCTACTATACGCTCATCTAAACCTTCATATCTACTACATACAAAGCAAATATGCTTTTTTTTACTAAGTCTTTTTGCATCAATTTGTTTAAATTGCTTAGCACAAGGTAAAAGAAAGATAAAATGTGTATTTTGATCTTGTTTTCTTAAATAATCCAAACAATCAAATAAAGGTTGTGCTTGCATTAAAAGTCCAGCACCACCACCTATTTTATAATCATCAACTTTTAAATGTTTGTTTTTGGTAAATTTTCGTGGATTTACAAAATTTAATTTTAGAAAATTATTACCAATAGCACGGGATAAAATCGAAGTTTTAAAATAAGGCTCAATAAGCTCTGGGAATAAACTTACAAAAGTATATTTCATGAATTTTCTAATATATCT
This sequence comes from Campylobacter peloridis LMG 23910, assembly GCF_000816785.1. Taxonomy (NCBI): domain Bacteria; kingdom Pseudomonadati; phylum Campylobacterota; class Epsilonproteobacteria; order Campylobacterales; family Campylobacteraceae; genus Campylobacter; species Campylobacter peloridis. The sequence continues at coordinate 1,127,619 of NZ_CP007766.1, forward strand.
AAAGCAAATTGGCTTAGTATTTTTTTATTTTCTATATCAATTTTTTGAATATATTTATCAACATAAGGGATATAAAAATTTTTTACCTTTACTTGTAGGCTCTCATCACATCTTATGCAAAATAAAAATCCAGCACCACTTTCTAATATATCTTCTACTACACCTAGTTTTTGTTCATTTTCATAAACATCACAACCTATGATGTCAAAATAAAAATATTCATCTTTTTTTAATTTGCAAGTTTGCCTAGTAAGTTCTATGCTTTGATAAAGTGTAATATTGGTTAAATTTCTAGCAAGCTCTATACTTTCAAATCCCTCAAACAAAACTATAGATCTTGATTTATCAAAAGTTTTTATGGTGTAAATTTTTTGATTTTTATCAAAAAATCTAGCACCTTTTTTATACTGCTCATTAAAATCACTTAAATTATGTAATTTAACATAACCTTTTAAACCAACACATTTTCCAAGCTTGGCAACTTGGACAAGATTATTATTCAATAGCTTTTACCGTTATACGATATGAAGTTGCATCTTTTACTTTATAAGCCATAATTACCGTCTTTATAGCATTGATTAATTTTCCATTTTTTCCTATCAATTTTCCGGTATCTAAAGGATCTACATATATGATAATTTCAGCAAAGTCATTATCTAAATTTTGCCTTTGAATATCAATTTTTTCAGGAAAATCAACAATTAATTTTGCATATTCTCTTAAAAAATCTTCAACCATTTTATTTGCTTGTAATAGCTGCTACTCTATCGCTTAGTTTAGCTCCAACACTTTTCCAATAAGCCAAACGCTCTGCGTCAAATTTTATCACCTCAGGCTCAACCATAGGATTATAATACCCAATACTTTCTATCCAGCTACCATCGCGTCTTTTTCTACTATCAGTTACAACTATACGATAAAATGGTCTTTTTTTACGCCCCATTTTTGTAAGTCTAATCACTGTCATTTAATACTCCTAAAAAATAAATTTTTGTTATAGATATTTTAACTTATATATCCATAAAAAAAATTTAATCACTGAGGTCTTTTAGCTTGTGCAAGCATATTCATAAAATTCTCCATTCCTTTTTTGTTTGAAAATTTCTTAGCAAGTTTAGCAGCATTGCTAAATTGCTTTAAAAAACGATTAACTTCCATTTGTGACAACCCAGCACCTTCTGCTATACGGCGTTTTCTTGCATTATTTAACAAATCAGGGTTTTCTCTTTCTTTTGGAGTCATAGAAGAAATCATAGCTTTAATATGAACAATTTCTTTAGAATTATCCAAATCTATATCTTTTATATTGCTAGCCATAGATGATAAACCAGGTATCATTCCAATAATTGACTTCATACTTCCAAGTTTTTTTACACTTTCCATTTGATTTAAAAAATCATTAAAATTAAATTCACCTTTTTTGATTTTTTTATTGAGTTTTTTAGCTTCTTTTTCATCAATGATTGCTGCAGTTTTTTCAGCCAATGTAGCTAAATCACCCTCACCCATAATACGATTAACAATTCTATCAGGAATAAATACCTCTAAATCCGCAACCTTTTCCCCTACACCGATAAATCTTAAAGGAATCCCAACTTGTTTAGCTATACCCAATGCAACACCACCTTTAGTATCTGCATCAAATTTACTTAAAATCACTCCACTAACATTCAAAACCTCATTAAAACTATTTGCAGTTTTAACTCCATCTTGTCCACTCATAGCATCAGCAACATAAAAAATTTCATCTGGATTTATAATATTTTTTATTTCTTTTAATTCATTCATTAATTCTGTATCAATAGCTAAACGACCAGCAGTATCTACAAGCAAAACATCATAAATAGAATTTTTAGCCTTTGCCAATGCTTGCTGTGCTACAACTAAAGGGTTTGTTTCATTTTCTATAAAAAATAAATCAATATCATTTGCTTGTGCAAGTTGTCTAAGTTGCTCTACCGCAGCAAGTCTTTGCAAATCACAAGCTGCAACTAGAACTTTTTTATTTCTTAATTTTAAATAATTAGCTAGTTTAATAGTAGTGGTCGTTTTACCTCCACCTTGTAAACCACACATTAAAACAATTGTAGGAGGTTTACTTGCAAAAACAAAACCTTGGTTTTTACCTTTAACACTAAGTATTTCTTCTAAATTTTTCTTAATAGAATCTAAAAATTGCTTTTGACCAATACCATTGGCTTTAACATCGCTTTCTATTAAAGATAACAATTCTTTTGTAACTTTATGATGAACATCAGCTTTTAAAAGGGATTTTTTCAAAGTGTCTATAGCATTTTTTAAAGCTTTCTCATCATCAACAAAACGAAGTTTATTAACAGCAGATTTAAACGATTCGCTAACTATTTCAAACACTTTATTTTCCCTTATATATTAATAAATTAAAAAGCTTCATTATATATTCTTTTAGCTTTAAACGGCTTTAAAAATTTAAATTTTTTACTTCAAAACCATATGCGTTAAAACTTTCATCTAAAAAAGCTTTAAATTTATAATCAAAAATATGCGTTTCATAAGAATGCAAATACATCCTAGTAGCATTAATCCTAGCGTATTTTTCATCACCAATAATACCATGCTTAATATGATTTAGATGAACTCTAATTTGATGTGTTCTTCCTGTTTTTATTATGGCTTTGATTAAAGTTTTTTTAGCATTTACCATTAAAGGTATTACCTGCGTGTGTGCTTCAAGTCCAAATTTATCTATCTTGCTAAAAGCACCATTTTTATTTTTAATTGTTGTAATTTTTTCGCAAATTTCAAGATCCTCTGCAATAACACCATCAACTATAGCTAAATAACTTTTATAGACATTTTGTTTTTTATATTCTTGAATGCATTTTAATCTAAATTTTTCTTCTTTACTCAAAAGCAATACTCCGCTTGTTTCTTTATCTAGTCTATTGATTAATTTTGCATTAAAAGTTTTTTCTAATTTTTCACTAATTTCGCCATAAGGTTTGTTTAAAACAATAATATCATTATCTTCAAAAAGAATTTTTGGTTTTTTAATTTTTTGTATCATAAATTTAGTTTTTGAATTCATTAAAGCTCTTGCTATAAGCACCTTTTTTCCCATAGCAAAAACACAACCTTTATCTATAAGTTCTTTTGCTAAATTATTAGAAATTTTTTCTTGCATTGCTAGTATCTTATAAGCTTTTTCTTGCATTTAAACCTTCTTTTATACTTGATATTATTTCACATAAATTACTTTGTTCTTTAAGTTTTGCTTGATTTAAATTTTGTTTTAAAAGAAAATCAATTTTTTCTACATTTTCACAAATATATAAATTCTCAACTTCTTTATATAAAGTTTCTTGATTATAAAAATATTTTCCTGAAATAATAATATTATTAAACCTTGCAGCTTCTATAGGATTATGTCCTCCAATATTTTCAACAAATGAACCACATAAAAATACTATATCACTTATTCTATAAAAATTTTCAAGCTCGCCTAAAGAATCTAGTAATAAACACTTTGCTTTAAAAACTTCTTTTAGATTATTTTCCTTTATAGTTAAATTAGAAAATTTTTGCAAACTATAATTATTTTTATAACAATATTCTTTCAAGATATTTTCAACCTCAGCAAAACGCTCAGGGTGTCTTGGTGCTATGATTAATCTATCATTTTCTTCTAATGAAATATTAGAAAGCAAAATTTTTTCTTCTTTTTCATGTGAACTAGCAAATACAATAACTCTAGCATCTAGTTTAGAATATTTTTTAATATCCTTACAAGCAATACTTGCCTTTATATTTTTATATGCAATTACATTTTTAGCACCCAATGCTTCAAGTCTTTCTTTATCTTTTAAACTCTGTGCAAAAACCTCATCGATATAACTAAATACTAATTGATAAAAAAATTTAAAGCGTTTATAGTTTTTTAAAGATTTATCACTAATTCTTGCATTAATCAAAATAACTTTTGCATTATAAAACTTAGCCATAAAAACGAGCATAAGCCAAAGCTCTGCTTCAAAAATTACCAAAACCTTACAAGGTTTCATCCAAAAAGGTATAAAAATTTCAAAAGGCAAAAAATTTACCTTTTTGGTATATTTTAATGCTTCATTAAAACCTGTTTGAGTTATGGTTGAAATTGTAAAATTTGAAAATTCTTTAAAAAATAAAGCCATACTTTTTACTTCACCAAAAGAACAAGCATGAAAATAAATTTCACCTTGTTTTTGTTTTGTATTTTTGTAAAGAAAAAAACGCGATTTAAGCGAGTGTTTATATTTTTGTTTCAAAAAACTTAATATAAGCAAGAAAGGAGCCATAATTATATAAACAATTATGGCAAGCAAGTAGTAAAAAAAAATCAATTTTGATTTTCTTCTTTTTCTTTATATAAAATTCTTCCACAATGTGGACATGTAACGATTTCTTCTCCTTTTAATACAGCCAAATAAGTTTTATCATAAATTCTCATAAAACAACCATAACAAGCATGTTTTTTAACAGGAACAACAGCTGTATTTTTAGCCCATTTTCTAATTTTTTCATAAAAAGTGAGAACTTTTTGATTTATTTCACCAACGAGTTTTACTTTTTTATCATAAATTGCTAGTCTTTCTTTTTCTATATCAACAAGAACTTCTTTTGTTTGTTTATCAACCTCATCCACTTCATTTTCAAGTTCGCTTCTCTTTACTTCAAGATCTTGTTTTAGTTTTTCTTTGTTGTCTAAAATTTTATCCAATCTTTCAATTTCTTCATTTGCTGCATCAAGTTGTTCTTTAGCTATATCTTCTTCAATTTTTAATGCATTAGCTTCTTTTTCTGTTTTGATAGCTGCACTCTTTTTGGCTAATTCTTTAATTTTTGCTCCAAATTCGGCAATATGGTTGTTGTTTTGTATTTTTTGAGTTTCTATATCTTTAATATCTTTATTAAAAGTAGCAATTTCTTCTTCTATCTTATCTAACAAAATACGCTTTTCTTTTAAATTTTTTGTTGCATCCTCTACTTTTACACTAAAACTATCAAGCTCTTTGTCAATTTGAGATAACTTTATAAGTTGATCTAAGTATTTATTCATTGAGTTTATCCTTAAAAATATTGAAATGGATTTTTTGAAACTGATATTATAACCTCTAAATCAAATTTTTGCAAATCTTTTGCTAAAATTTCGCTAAAATAATTTTCGCTTTCATAATGACCTATATCTATCAAGCTTAGTTTATTGTGATAACTTTCCAAAGCCTGATGATATTTAAAATCTCCACTTAAAAAACAATCTGCCTTAACACTTGGTATTAAATCTCCACCACTACCTGTACAAACTGCTAAATTTTTAATTTTTATATGATGCGCATCAACCACTCTAATATAATTTAATTTCAAAACTTTTTTTATATGATTAATTAAATCTTCAAAACTAAAATCAACATCACAATAAATTAAAAAATCTTCTTTTTCTCTAATTTTAAATCCTAAAATATTATTTACAAAATAAAAATTTAAGTGACTTAAATCAAAATTTGTATGCATTGCAATCAAAGCTATGTTTTTTCGTATCATTTTTGTAATTAAATTTTGAGGATATATCTTGCCACTGATATTTTTTAAACCTTTAAATATTAAAGGATGATGCACGATAAAAAGAGAATTTGGCTCTGCTTTTTCTATCAAATACTCATCTATATCTAAACTCAAATATACTCTTTTTACTTCATCATCCAAACAGCCAAGCAATAATCCACTATTATCCCATGAACTCTGTGTTTGAAAAGGACTAATAGTATCTAAATAATTATATAATTTTTCAATTTTCATCTAAACTTTCTTTATAGACCAAAGCACAATTTTTAGATAATTCTCTAATTTTAAGCATAAATTCTTGCCTTTGTGCAACAGATATAGCACCTCTTGCATCAAGTAAATTAAAAGTATGTGCTGCAAGCATACAATAATCATACGCAGGTAAAGCTAATCCTTCTTTTAGAATATTTTTGCATTCATTATAGGCATTTTCAAATTGTGTGTTTAAAGTTTTAAGATCACTTATTTCAAAATTATACTTACTAAATTCAAATTCACCTTGTTTGTGAACATCTTTGTAGCTTATTTTTTCTCCGTTAAATTCGCTCCATACTATATCATACACATTATCAACATCTTGCAGATACATTGCAAGTCTTTCTAAACCATAGGTAATTTCAGCACTTACTAAATCAACACTTATACCACCAACTTGCTGAAAATAAGTAAATTGAGTGACTTCCATACCATCAAGCCACACTTCCCATCCAAGCCCCCAAGCACCAAGACTAGGACTTTCCCAATTATCTTCTACAAATCGTATATCATGTGATTTTAAATCAAATCCTAAAATTTCCAAACTTTTTAAATAAAGCTCTTGGATATTATCAGGACTAGGTTTCATTAAAACTTGAAATTGATAATATGCGCCTAATCTATTAGGATTTTCTCCATATCTTCCATCGGTTGGTCTTCTACTAGGAGCTACATAAGCAGCTGCCCATGGTTTTTTCCCTAAACTTCTTAAAAAAGTTGCTGGATGAAAAGTTCCTGCTCCTGCAGGAAAATCATAAGGTTGCATTATAGCACAACCTTGTTTTTGCCAATATTCTTGTAATTTTAAAATCATCTGAGAAAAAGTCATCATTCTTCCTTTAATTCCTCTGGCTTTTCTTGTGAATTTGCATAAATTTCGATAGTTTTATTCCACATCATTTTATATTTTCTCTTTAGAAATTCTACTTCATTGCGTGCATATTTAAGCTGTTCATTTAAATTTTCTATGGTTTTTCTATCTTCATCGTATAATTCTTGCATAGAGTATAAAGCATCTTTTAAAAATTTATTTTCACCTTTTAAGGCTTCTAAAGTTTCATCTTTGGCATCTAAAACTTTTTCATGTAAATTTAAAATAGTTCCTATAGTTTTTTCAACAAAACTTTCTCCTGCTAAAGTCATTGAATTAACCATAGCAGGTTGTTTTGAGCTCATTGGCACTACGCTAAAAGTCCCTTGATTTGCTTCAATATAAATTTTACCTTCTTCCTCTTTAAAATTTAAAGCACCATTTGCCATCATACCTTTAACAACATCTTCATTTAGATGAACTAATTGACAAAATTCTTTTAATTCCAAATAAGTTTGCATATACATCCCTTAAAGAAAAACTTCAATCTCGCTAGAATCTTTTTTTAATTTTTCTTGTTGTTTTTTTCTATCTTCTTTTAGTTTTTGTGCTAAATTTTCATCATCAATTGCTAAAATTTGCACAGCTAAATAAGCAGCATTAATAGCTCCTGCCTTACCTATGGCTACAGTTGCTACAGGAATACCACTTGGCATTTGCACAGTAGAAAATAAAGAATCCATACTAGCTAAGTTACTTCCTGGCATAGGTATGCCTAAAACTGGTTTAGTCGTATGTGCTGCTACAACCCCTGCTAAATGTGCTGCCATACCTGCTGCAGCAATAAACACTTTAGCACCTTTATTTTCTGCTTCTTTGATATAATCTTGTGTTCTTTGAGGACTTCTATGTGCTGAAGTAATTAATATTTCATACTTTACATCAAATTTTTCTAAAATTCCTAAAGCCTCTTTTACTATATCATAATCACTCTTACTTCCCATCAATATAGACACAAATCTCATTCAACACTCCTTCTTAAAAAGCTAAATTCTGGAAGCTTAAATGGTAAAATAATTTCATTTTCATTCCCACTATGAATTGCGTTAAATTCTTTATTATTTTTTGCTAATAATTGTTTAAATACAATGAATTTTTTTCCGTTATTTTCATATACTAAACCTAAGTTATTTTCTCCTAACTCTACATTGGAATTTAATGGAGCTAAAATTTCATATTCTTTGTTTAATTCTATTTTACCTTTACATTTAAAAAATTCACCATCTTCACTTATAGCATGCACTTGGTGAGTTCCTTCTTCTATACTAGTATCATGATTTATAGAATCATTTTTTTCATAAGCTCTTGAAACTAAATAACCATCTGTAAAACCTCTATTTTTTAAAGTTTGTATTTCACTTTCATATTTATTAGATTCAAAAGTATTATTTAACACATCATTTACTGCCATTTTGTATGTTCTTGTTGTTAATGCTACATAATACTCACTTTTAGTTCTACCTTCTATTTTAAATGCATTTATGCAATTTTCTTGCATAATTTTTTGTATATATGAACTTAAATTTAAGTCTTTAGAATTAAAAACATGAGTTCCATTTTCATCTTCTTCAAGTCTAAAAAGTGTATTAGTTTCTGGGTTTTTTGCATAAAGTTCATAATTAAACCTACAATCATTTGCACAAGAACCACGATTGCTCATACGGCCACTTTGAACTGAACTTATTAAGCACCTACCAGAATATGCAAAACACATAGAACCATGAACAAAACTTTCAAGTTCTATATCACAATTATTTTTTAAATCTTTTGCATCTTTTAATCCAAGCTCTCTTGCAATAACAACTCTTTTTGCACCCATGTCTTTATAAACTTGAGCATCTAAGTAATTTAAAATATTTGCTTGAGTTGAAACATGAAGATTAATTTCTGGAGCAAGTTCTCTCACTAAACGCATAGCGCCTACAGAAGCTACAATAAACGCATCAGGCTTCATTTCTTTTAATTTTATAATATGTTTTTTTAAACCTTCTATTTGGGAGCTAAAATGAAATCCATTGATGGTAACATAAATTTTTTTACCTTTTGCATGAGTATAATCAATAGCTTCTTTAAAAGTTTCGTAGTTAAAATCCCTTGCTGTTCTTGCTCTTAAAGAAAAATTATTTACTCCAGCATAAACAGCATCAGCTCCATATGCTAATGCTATTTTTAATTTTATAAAATTACCTGCTGGAGAAACTATTTCAGGTATTATCATTTTTTACCTAAACTAGCAATTAGTGCCTCAATATCATCATTGCTTACAACATCTGCAGTAGTATCACCTTCAATATGCACTGCTGATCCAACGCGTTTTTCATCATCAATTTTACCCTCAAATAAACTACTCATATATCTACTTAAGGCTCTCATAACATTAATAACACGCTCAATTTTTTGTCGATGTATATCTTGATATTGCATAGCATCCATAGCCATCATAACCTCATCTTGGCCAGTTTGCAAGCAACCTGTAATTTCATCAATGATACCTTTAGCGTTATTATTTACATCTATAGCCTCTTTAAAACTTGCTACATTAGGAAATTTTGCATTTAATTTTTCAAAAATTTCAATATTTTTGTTTAAAGCCTCACTAATTGTGCAAAGTTCATTTTCAGAATTTGCAAAAAAATCATTAATAGCTTCTAACTTCTCCATCATTTCAGTAGCTTTTATCTCACTATCTCTTGTAACATCATCTAATTGATGAACTACTTTATGCTCTTTACTTGGAGGAGGTGGTGGCCAAGCCATATCAGCCCTTGCTTTATAATCTCCACTAATCATATTATCAACAAGTTGTTTGTTTTTTTCCTCATCTTCATAATCTGTTTCAGATTCTGCTTTTGACTCTTCTATATTTTCAAGATCTAAATCATCTGAAGCATTCATTAAAGCATCTAATTCTTCTTGCGTCATCTTTCACCTTTATAATAAAAACTAATTCAAGATTATATTATAAAAAACTATAATCGAAAATTAATTTTTTAATTATTTTCATTTTTTATTTCATAACAAACATTTTTAACTTGACTATAAAAAAAATATTAATTTAAACTTAATTTAATAAAAATATACTACAATCTCAAAAATAAATAAATCTTAAAATTTAAGAAGGAGACAAAATGGGTAAATTTGTTAATAATATTGATGAGTTTTTTAGTTATTCTCAAGAGCATGAGGTAATGTTTGTTGATTTTAGATTTACAGATATGATAGGAACTTGGCACCACCTTACTTATAACATAAAGGCAATTAATCATAAAACTTTTGAAAATGGAATTCCTTTTGATGCAAGTTCATTGCATGGATGGCAACCTATAGAAAAATCAGATATGATTTTAAAACCTGATGTAAAAAGTGCGTTTTTAGATCCTTTCACAGCTGATCCTACTATAATAGTAATTTGCGATGTATATGATATTTATAAAGAACAAATGTATGAAAAATGTCCAAGAAGTATAGCAAAAAAAGCTATGCAATATTTATCACAAAGCAATATAGCAGATAAGGCTTATTTTGGTCCTGAAAATGAATTTTTTATTTTTGATAATGTAAAAATAGTTGATTCTTCTAATTGTGCAAAATATGAAGTAGATACAGAAGAAGGTGAGTGGAATGATAATAAAGATTTTATAGACAGCTATAATAGCGGACATCGTCCAAGGAATAAAGGTGGATATTTTCCAGTAAGTCCGATTGACTCTAGTATGGATATTAGAGCTGAAATGGTACAAGTTTTAGAAAGGGTTGGTTTAAAAACTTTTGTTCACCACCATGAAGTAGCACAAGGTCAAGCTGAGATTGGAGTTGAATTTGGAGACTTAGTTGAAGCTGCTGATAATGTGCAAATTTATAAATATGTAGTAAAAATGGTTGCACACTTAAATGGAAAAACTGCCACCTTCATGCCAAAACCATTGTATGGAGACAATGGAAGCGGTATGCATGTACATATGAGTCTTTGGAAAGAAGGAGTGAATTTATTTTACGATAAAAAAGGATATGGTAAATTAAGCAAATGTGCCATTAATTATATAGGTGGAATTTTAGCTAATGCAAGAAGTGTTGCTGCTTTTACAAATCCAAGTTCAAATTCATACAAAAGAATTGTTCCAGGTTTTGAAGCACCTTGTATATTGACTTATTCTTGCCAAAATCGCTCTGCAAGTTGTCGTGTACCTTATGGGATTAATGATAAAAGCGCAAGAGTTGAAATAAGATTTCCTGATAGCACTGCAAATCCTTATTTGGCTTTTACAAGTTTGCTAATGGCAGGTCTTGATGGTATAAAGAATGAAACAAAACCTGTTGGTCCAATGGATGAAAATTTATTTGCTTTAACTTTAGATGAAATTAGAGAAAAAGGTATAGAACAATTACCACATACCTTGAGAGGTTCATTAGAAGCACTTATTCGTAAAAATGCTTTTTTAAAACCTGTTATGAGTGATGTTTTTATAGATGATTATCAACATATGAAATTTGAAACACAAGTTTGGCCAGTTGAAGCTAGACCAACAGCATATGAGTTTAAAACTTGTTATTCTTGTTAAATTTGATGCCATTTTGGGCATCAAATTTTAAAATACTATTGTTTTGTTTTCGTGTATAAAAATCCTATCATCAAACACTAAATCCAATGCTTTAGAAAATACATTTTTTTCTACATTACGACCAGCTTGTTGCATAGCTTGCCAAGAATACTCATGGGTAACTGGTATAACATCTTGAGTGATAATTGGCCCTTCATCTAAATTATTATTCACAAAATGTGCCGTTGCTCCTATGATTTTAACTCCTCGCTCATAAGCTTGTTTATAAGGATTAGCTCCAATAAATGCAGGTAAAAAAGAATGATGGATGTTAATTATTTTTCCTTCAAAATGTTCTACAAAAGAAGGAGATAAAATTCTCATATATTTTGCCAAAACAATATAATCAAACTCATATTGCTTTAAACACTCTAGCATTTTTTCTTCATGCTCTTGCCTGCTTAAATCTTGTGCTAAAATAGTATGAAAAGGTATATTAAATTTGTCTACCAATGGTTTTAATATATCATAATTAGCAATAACTGCTTTAATATTTGCATTAAATTCTCCACTAAATTGACGGATAAGTAGCTCACCTAAACAATGAGTTTCTTTAGTAGCTAAAACTATAATATCTTTTTTTCTTTTTGGAGTAATTTCAATTTGTGCATTATCAGGAAGCATAGCTTCAAGTGTTCCTTTAAAAGCTTTTATATCAAGCTCACCTTCTAAATGCGCTCTAAAAAAAAAGCGATTCTCGCCAACAAATTCATCGTTTTTAATAATATTTATTCTATATTTAAAAATAACATCTGAAATCCTATAAATTAAACCTTTTTCATCACTACTTGAAATTTTTAAAATATATTCATTCATTTTTACTCCTTTATATAGTTTTTTAATTCTTGTAATTTTCTTTTTTCAAGTTCAATTCCAAGTTCTTTCCCACCAAATCCTTCCTTTAATAAATCATTAGCATTAATTTTACTTTCAAAAGCATGATAATATAAATTTAATTTTTTTGCTTGCATTATGCGCTTACAATCCCAAAGTCCAAGCCACTTGCAAAGTGGCATTTTTAAAGCGATCTTAGCTAAAGCAAAATCATCAATTTTTTCTAAAATAAATTCTTGCTCACATTTTTTTAAAAGCTCATTTTTTAACTTTGTTTTTTTGAAAAAATCTACCTTATCTATATGAAAAAAATTTAAATATAAATACAAAAACAAAGCTTCATCTTTAACATAAGCTTGAGAATTTTTTAAAAGTTTTTCAAAATCTTCATCATTTTTTTTATGAAAAAAAATTTTTTCTTCTAAATTTAAAATTTTAAAATAATCATAAGCTTTATCAAGATTTGATGTTTTAAAAATTTTATAGAGTTCGTTATTTATCCTTTCTCTGGATAAATCCGCTATATCCATATTTTGCATAAGTTCTAAGCTTTCTTTTGCAATTTTCAAATCAAAACGGCAAGCAAAAGCAATAGCTCGTAAAATTCTTAAGCTATCTTCTATAAAACTTTGCTCGTTAATATGTCTTATAACTTTTTCTTTTAAGTCCTTCAAACCATTGAAAAAATCTAAAAATTCAAAAGTATAAATATTTACCATCAAAGCATTGATTGTAAAATCTCTTCTTCTTGCTCCATCTTTTTCATCATCACAAACTTTTACCTCAAAACCCTTATGGCCTTTTGCAATTTTATTTTCATAACGTGCTAAAGCTAAATCGAATTTTTTATATTTATATACAAAAAAACTCTTTCCAACTCCATTTGCACCAAGTTTTTGCATTAGCTCATCAAAAAGATTTGGTTTTATACCATAAACTTCTATATCATAATCATCACTTGTTAAATTCAAAAAAGAATTTCTTACACAACCCCCTACAAAATATACCCTCTGTGTGTAAGGTTTTAACAAATCTTTTATTCTTAAAAAATCTTTATCATTTTTTAAGTCTATCTTCAATTTTTGCAAGCAAAAACTCTAAAAAAGTAATGGTTATATCTAGTCTTTTTTCTAAATGCTCATCTTTGGTATTTTTTAAACCTTCAAATAATACCAAAATTCTTTCTCTAAGATTTTTTAAAAAAAATTCTTCATTATTTTGTGAATTTTCTTCTTTATCTACAAGTTCTTTTACTTCGATTATTGTTGGTTTTTCTTCTTTTATGTTTACCTCTAATTCATCAAGTTCTTGCATCAAATCTTGAGTTACTCTATTAATTTCTTCTTTAATTTTTTCATCTTGAGCTTTTTGGATTTTTTGCTCTTGCATTAATTCTTCTACTACCGGAGTAAATTCTTCTTTCTTATTTTTTTTATTATCTAATTCTGAATTTACTTCATCAATCGCCATTTTTGCTAAATCTTCTATATTCATAATTTAATCAACCACCTTTTAAATTCATTAATTTCTTCTTCACTTTTCATATGAACAAAAAAATCCAACATTTCATAGTTTAAATTTTCATGATTTGATCGCAAGCCACTTAAACGCCTTATAGCATCAATTGCATTTTTATTTTGTGGATCTTGTTTTAAAATATTTTTATAAATTTCTAAAGCTTCTTTTTTCAAACCTTGTGCTTCATATATAGAAGCTTCAGTCACAGTATAATGCATTTATAAACTCACAATAATGAAATTTTTATTATCTTATCTAAAAAGACTTTAATTTAATTTAATTTTTACTTAATAACCGGAGCTTTATAAGCTAAAAATATAAAAATATTTAAAATTATACCAACTATAACAAGCAAAATAAATCCAAAAATAAAATTTCCAAAATAATCATGAAATAATCCTATAATCCAAGGAGCTTGAGCGGCTATTAAATACCCTATTCCTTGTGACATGGCAGAAAGCTTTGCTGCTATAATAGAATTTGCACTTTTTGTTGCGATAAATAACAATGCTATAATAAAAACACCACTAGAAGCACAACCCATAAAAATAGCCGCTATATATAGCATCACTTTAGCATTAAAAAATAAAATTATAATAAAACTCAAAAGATATAAAAAACTTAATAATATAATATATAAGTTTTTCTTGTTGTTTGTCAATTGATTTAAAATCATAGGCGAAAACAATGCTACAGGCAAACCAATGATTTGTGATAATAATAAAATACTTGAACCAAAATTAATATCATAACCTTTCTCGCTAATCATAACACTAAGCCAAGCAAAAAGACTATAAGATAAAAAACTTTGCAATCCCATTAAAATAGTTATTTTCCAAGCTGTAGAATTTGAAAAAATATTCATTTTATTTATTTTTTTCTTTTTAGGACGCAATAGCCTTTTATTTTTTAAATGTGGGATATAAAAAAATAAAGCAATTAAAGCTAAAATAACCCAAAAAAACATAGCCTGAGGAACATCAAAAATACTAAGTAAAGGTAACGAAAAGGCTACACCTATAATAGAAGAAAATCCTAAAATAAATCCATATAAACCCATAATTTTATGTGTATTTTTTGCGAATTTTTCTTTAACAAACGAAGGTAACAACACATTGGCAATAGCAATACCTCCACCCATTAAAAACACCCCAGAAAACAAACCAAAAATTCCACCATAACTTCTAATCATTTCTCCAAAAATAATTAAAACTAATGCAAAAAATAAAGCTTTGGTTTGTGAAAATAAAGCTACGCAAAAAGATATAAGACCAAAAGCAATTAAAGGTAAAGTTGTTAACATACCTGCTAAAGTAGAATTAATTTTATAGTATTCTTGTATATATTCTATCATAGGTCCTATAGAAGTAATAGGTGCTCTTAAATTTAAAGCAAAAGCTACAACGACTAAGGCATTAATCCAAAAGAATTTTTTATATAATACTTGTGTACTCATGGTTATTTTTGGTTTAAAATATCTTCAATGTATTTTTGCTTGCTTTCTTTGTTGGTATGTTTTTGTTCTATTTGATTTTGGCTTTTTAATATTTCATTTTCTTTAGAAAAATAAAAATGATCAATCAAAAAAATAGAAGAAATAATTAAAACCAAAGGAATTAGAAAAACCATTTTTTAATACTTTCTATAGATATTTCCATAATATTCTAAATCATTATTATTTAGTTTTTCATCAAAAGAATTTATTTTAAGATTTGCCTTTAGAATTTTTTCTCTTTCTTCATCTAAATCTTGATAGGAAAAAACCATATTAATACTTACAACTCCATCAAGTTGTTCTAATTGTTTATATGCTTTTAACTCATCATCTAAATTTTTACTTTCAATCACCACTATAATTTTCTCATCTTGAACTAATTCTATAGTGCAACATGGAACTTTTTGAATTTGCTCTTTAAGTTTTTCTATTTTTTCTTCTGTAGTTAAAATTAAAACACTAGAAAGATTCATCTATGCTCCAAAATAAAATTTTATTTTCATAGCCTGCGCCTATGAAATTGTTATCATTTAAAAATATAAGATATTCTAGCAAAAAATCTTTATTTTGAAATTTTTTTATTGTTTTTAAATTTTTAGTGTCTATAAGTTCTATGATATTTTTTTCATTATCCCCAAAAACTGCTATAGAACCATCCATATTTAAAGCACAAGTGTAGATTAAAAAATTTCTTTCTATATTTTTTTCATTATTATTTTGAACAATTCCTAATTTGCGATCTGTACCGCAACTTGTAATAATATTATTTTTAAAATCTAACTGATAAATATTATCTTTATGGATATTTTTATAACTTTTTATTTTTTTCCAATTTTTTATATCAAAAAGTATAATTTCGCCACTTTCAAAACCAGCCACTAACTGGGTTTTTGTTTCATTTAAAACAACATCACTTAAACTCGAATTAGAAAAAGTAAAATTTTTTATAATATTTTTTGTTTTTAGATTAAAAAGCTCTATATTAGAACCTAATAAAGCTAATAAAATAGTATCACTATCTAAAAACAAAGCTTTTTTTACACTATCATTAGATAATTCATAACTTGCAAGTTGATGATTTTTATAAACATGCAATTTCTTGCTACCAAAATCACCTTCACTTAAAATCAAAATAGCCCCATCAAAATAGTCAATACTATAAATTCTAGGGCTAAAATTTTCTTCATAGAAATTTTTAATCTTAGCTAGCTGAGTGATTTTTTGCATTTTTTTCTCTTTAATAGAGTATTTATAAATTTCTCCATTATCAAGTCCTACAATCAAATCATTTCCTACAAGCTTTAAAGCATTTAAATTAGAATCAAGTATAAGCTCATAAGCAAAAGAATAAATCCCAATTAGCAAGATTAAAAATATTTTTTTCATGTTTTATTTTACACCTTCATTTAAAACATCTAATAAATTTGATTTTTTCTTTAAATCCTCATTTTTAAATTTAGCTTCAAAACTATTTCCTACTAAAGGTTTTGCATCACTTTGTGGCACATGACATTGAGTACAATTAAATCTTGCTTCACTAACAACATCTTTAGTAGATTTATTTGTTCTAAAATCAAAATAATGGCTACTTGGAAGAGGAATAGCACCAACATCTTTAGCAATAGCCTTATCATGGCAACTTAAACATATATTGTTATCTTTAACAATTGGAAGCATATCCTCTAAAGTATGAGGGATTAAAGGCGGAGCATTTTCAAACGATCTTTCAATTAAAACAGATTCTCCAGCCATTGCTTGAGAATATTTCACATCTAACAACTCCACATTTTCATTTTCTAAACTTGCTTTTCTTAAACCTATATCTTTTGAATCAACACTTTTAACAGCAAGCCCACATGCACTTATCAAAACAGCTGCTGCTAAGGATAAAAAGATTTTATTTTTCATTTTCTCTCCTTAAATTTATTATACTAAAGCCTAAAGCATCATCACCACAAACATCAATACATTTTCCACATCTTATGCACTCACCTGATTTTACATCTTGATTTTCTTTACCTATCATCCAAAGCACTTGTTTTTCAGGACATACTCCAAGACATTTATAGCATTTAGTGCATTTTTGTAAGTTATATCTTACTTTTAATAATGAAAAATGCGAACTAATCGCCCAAAAAGCTCCCAAAGGACAAAAATGTGAACAAGTAAATCTTGGACTAAAAAACACATCTATACAAAATACAATCAAAGCTATAAAAAGCCAAGAAATTCCTCCAAAGATAATTCCTCTTTGAATTATTCCTATATATGAAAATTCCTCAAAAATAGGATAAGAAAAAACATAAGAAAAAACCAATACAAAAACTAGTACATAATAACGCAAATTTTTATTTACATTAAAAACCCTTGCTTGATTAAAACCTAATTTTACTCTAACAAAATAAGCAAAATCTGTAATGATATTCACAGGACAAACCCAAGCACAAAACGCTCTTCCAGCAAAAATAGCATAAAATAAAAATACTATAAAAGCTCCACTTAAAGCTACTATATCTACCTGCAAACTTGCTAAAGCAAGCTGTAAAAACGCAAAAGGATCACTAAGCGGTATAGTAGAAAATAAAACAGAAGAGCTTAAATTTCCTTTTAATATAAAATCAAACACACTAAAAGAAAAAAATATTAAAATAGAAAATTGAACAATTTTTCTTAAAACAAGATACTTCATAACAATTCTCCATCATTTAAGTAATCTTTAGCCTTATTGTGATTGAAATTTTTATCTGTATTTACATCTTGCAAACGCTTTTCGTCTTTTTCATCCCAACCTTTTATGTAATTATCCCCTGCTTTTCCTAAAACAAAATCTCTAGGTAAAACTCTAATAGCTGCTTTTTGCGTGATACAAGCTTTTTCACAAAGCCCACAACCTACACAAACTTCATGATCAACAACAGGCAATAAAAACGCATGCTTTGCTGTCCTTTCATTGCGTTTTGCTTCAAGTTTCAATGCTTTATCTATCAAAGGACAAGCCCTATAACAAGCATCGCATTGAATTCCCCAATAAGCCACACAACTTGCACTATCGATAATAGCTATACCCATTTTTGTTTTATATATCCCATCTTTTTGCTCTAAATACTTATGATCTAGTGCATTTGTAGGACAATCTCTTATACAAGGAATATCCTCACACAATCTACAAGGATTTTCTCTAGCCACAAAAAACGGCGTTCCATTTTTAGCATTATCTTTTAAAGTTGCTAATTTTAAAATATCATAAGGACATGCTTTTACACAAAGTCCGCATCGTATGCATTTTGATAAAAATTCTTTTTCATCATCTGCTCCAGGAGGTCTTAAAAAATACTCCTGATTTGAACTAAATGCTAAGCTTGCTAAAAATGCACTTCCACTTCCTATACACAAAAGCTTAAAAGTAAAGGCTAAAAATTCTCTTCTTTTATTCATTTTTTATGCTTTGGTGATTTTTACGGCACATTTTTTAAAATCTGTTTGATTTGACAATGGACAAGTTGCATCTAATGTAACTTTATTAATATACACATTCTCATCAAACCAAGGTACATAAACAAGCCCTTTAGAAGGTTTATTTCTTCCACGAAAATCTACTCTTGCTTTTACTTTACCACGGCGTGATTCTACCCAAACAACATCGCCTTGATTAATTTTCATTGCTTTAGCATCATCTTCATTCATATAGCAAAGTGCTTCTGGTACTGCACGGAAAAGCTCAGGAACTCTCATCGTCATTGTTCCACTATGCCAATGTTCTAAAACCCTACCTGTGCTTAACCAGAATGGATATTCTTTACTTGGTCTTTCTGGTGCTTTCATAAATGGCCTAAAGAAAATTTTTACCTTATTTTTTAGACTATATTTTTCTTTAGTTTGTGGAGCTAGTAAATCTCCTTTTGGCAATTCTTTAGCAAAATCTCCATAAAATGCAAAATCTGAATTTGGAGCGGCTTTTTTAGCATAATAATCAAATTTGGTATTAAATCTCCATTGAGTTTCTTTACCATTTACTACAGGCCATCTTAAACCTCTTACTTTATGATAAGTATCAAAATCAGCTAAATCATGTCCATGGCCTAAACCAAATTTGCGATATTCTTCCCATAGATATTTTTGCACGAAAAATCCATAACCTTTAAATTCTTCTCCATCGCTGCCTATAACTTTTCTCTCATCACCAAATACTTCAGAATTATCAAAACCTTTTGCTATATTATCATTTGCTTTGAAGCTTTTTGCTTCTTTATTTGCAAATAATACATCATATAAAGTATCATCTTCACTATATCCCATACTCTTAGCTTCTTCTAAAACACTTGGCAGAGTAAGTTTATCATTAACCTTAGTTTCACCCCAAACTTCATTTAATTTAAAACGCTTAGCAAATTCCATAATTTGCCAAGTATCACTCATAGAATCACCTACAGGTAAAACTTGTTGTTTCCAATGCTGAGTTCTTCTTTCAGCGTTTCCATAAGCACCCCATTTTTCATAAATCATTGCACTTGGTAAAATTAAATCTGCCACCTTAGCACTAATTCCTGGGTAACAATCACTTACTACTATAAAATTATCCATTTCTCTAGCTGCTGCTATCCAGTGATTTGCATTAGCTGTATTTTGCCAAGGATTATTTACTTGCACCCAAGCAAATTTAATATTTCCATCTTCTAAATCTCTCATAATTTTTAAATATGGAGCACCTGGTTTTGGATTAATCGTTTTTGCAGGAACTTTCCAAATTTTTTCACTAATTTCTCTATGTTTAGGATTTGCAACCACCATATCAGCTGGCAAACGATGAGAAAAAGTCCCTACTTCTCTTGCAGTTCCACAAGCACTTGGTTGTCCTGTTAGTGAAAATGCTCCATTACCAGGTTTTGCTTGTTTTCCAAGTAAAAAATGCACCATATAAGCTTGCTCATTTACCCAAGTTCCTCTTGTGTGTTGATTAAAGCCCATAGTCCAAAAACTTACAACTTTTCTATTTTTTTCTATGTATAAATTAGCTAATTCTTGAAGTTTTTTCTTAAATTCTTCAATGCTTTCATCTTCATTACCCTTAGCAACTTTAGCAACATAATCAAGCGTATAAGGTTCTAATGCTTTTTTGAAATCTTCAAAAGAAATTTCCCAGTGTGCATCAGGGGTATTTTGGTGTTTCATTTCAAATTTATCACCTGCTTTTACTCCCAAATAAGCCAAAGATATGGCTTCTTCTTCATCTAAAATAATAGAATTTTGCTTAGCAACAGTATCTTTCTCGCTTGCTTTGAACTTAGGATGGTTTGGATTATTTCTCATACCATAACCAATATCAGCATAACCTGTAGTAAAAATACAATGTTTTTCAATAAATTCTTTATCCATAGCCTCAGGATGATTATAAACAATTTCTCTTGCAATATAATTCCAAATAGCTAAATCTGTATTTGGTTTAAAAATGATTTCACTATCTGCAATATGAGAAGTTCTATTAGAAAAAGTAGATAAATTTACGATTTTAACTTTATCTAAATTACTTAATTTTCTATCACTTACTCTTGACCATAAAATTGGATGCATTTCTGCCATATTTGCACCCCAAGTAATAATAGTATCAGTAAGCTCTATATCATCATAACAACCAGAAGGTTCATCAACTCCAAAAGTTTGCATAAAACCAACAACCGCACTAGCCATACAATGGCGAGCATTTGGGTCTATATTGTTTGATCTAAAACCAGCTTTCACTAATTTTGCAGCAGCATATCCTTCTTGAATGGTATATTGTCCACTTGCAAAAATACCAATCCCTTCAGGTCCTTTTTCTTTATATGCTTTTTTAAATTGTTTTTCCATTTCATCAAAAGCTCTTTGCCAAGAAACTTGTTGAAATTTCCCTTTTTTGTCAAATTCGCCTTTTGCATTTACACGCAGCAAAGGTGTTACTAAGCGATCCTCTCCATACATAATTTTTGCATTAAAATAACCTTTAATACAATTTAACCCACGATTTACCGGAGCTGCTGGATCACCTTTTACAGCGACAATTTTGCCATCTAAACTTGCAACTAAAATTCCACAACCTGTACCGCAAAATCTACAAACAGATTTATCCCAACGCCATTTGTTTTCAGTATTTGCAAGCACACTACTTGGAACACTAAGACCTGCAACGCTACAAGCACTAGCAATAGCGGTATTTTTAATGAAGTCCCTTCTGTTCATTTTGTACCTCGTTATTGTTTAATTTTATGTATATAAAATATACATAAACAAAATATTACTATATTTATTTTAAATTTAATTTATACGAAGAATATTTTATAAAAGTTTATATTTAGGAGTTTTTTAGTATTTTTTTAAATATAATGCATATTATAAAACGCTAGTTAATCTAGCGTTTTAATTGATTTACAATACCAAGCATATCATCACTTGTAGTAATTGCTTTAGATCCTGCTTCATAAGCTCTTTGTCCTGTTATAAGATCTGTCATTTCTTCAACAAGCTGCACATTACTAAGCTCCACAAAACCATGTTTGATAACAGAAAAACCATTCTCGCCTGCTATACCTGCAATAGGTGCTCCACTTGCATCAGTTTCCACTAAAAGATTATCTCCAAGAGCATGTAAACCTGCAGGGTTGATAAAATTAACAAGTTCGATTTGCCCTATTTGAGTTTCAGCTGTATTTCCTGGTTGCATAACAGAAATTGTTCCATCACTTGCCACATTAATAGCTATTGCATCTTCAGGTATAGTCATTTCAGGTAAAAGTCTATATCCATCTGAATTAACTATATTTCCTTCAGCATCTTTTGTAAATTGACCATTTCTTGTATAAGCTATAGTTCCATCAGGCATTTGAATTTGAAAAAACCCATTATTACCTGCAATTGCCATATCAAGTCCTGCGGTTGAAGTTTGCTTTAAACTTCCTTCACTAAAAATTTTACTAATTGCAGTTACCCTTGCTCCAAGTCCCACTTCAATACCACTTGGATGTTTTGTAGTACTTGAGGTTGAAGTTCCTGCATATTTCATAGTTTGATACATCAAATCTGCAAATTCTGCACGCGATTTTTTATATCCAACCGTATTTACATTTGAAATATTGTTTGATGTTACATCAATTTGAGTTTGTTGTGATACCATCCCTGATGCTGCTGTATATAATGATCTTAACATTTTATCTATCCTTAGTTTTATTTAGTACTTGCTAATTTATTAATAGCTTCTTGATTTAAATCATCCATATGAGAAGTCATAACTTTTTGATACATCTCAACCATTCTGTTTGCTTCTATTAATCCTACCATTTCTGTAACTGGATTAACATTTGATCCTTGAGTAAAACCCTGCTTTATGGCATTTGAATTTGGCAAATCTCTAATTTTATTTAAATTTTCTATTTTATACATATTATCGCCATCTTTTTGCAAATCTCTTAAATCATCTACTTGAGCAACAAATAATCTTGCGATATTTTGATTAGAAGCACTTACTATTCCGTTTTTATCTACATTTATAAAAGAAGTAGAGTCTCCTATACGAATTCCATCATTTTGCGGATCGTTAAAATAATCACTACTTAAAACTCTATATCCTTGACGATTAACCAAATATCCATCCTCATCAAGCTGAAAATTTCCATCTTGACTTAGTCTTACTTCTCCGTTATTGGTTTTAATCAAATAAAAGGTATCTTCGCGTGTTAAAGCAAGATCTAAAGGATTGTGAGTCATTTTCATAGAACCTACGCTAAAATTTGTATAAACATGATTTACCTGTGGAACCCTGTCTATTGTAGTATTTACAAATCTAGCAGCGTCTCTTGTATGATTTTGTATAGGTAACTCATCTTGAGTTTCTTTAAAAATCCTTTTAAAATCTGCAATAACAACATTATCTCTTTTATACCCACTTGTATTTACATTTGCTAAATTATTGGTTACTACATCTAAGCGATTAAATTGCGTAACCATAGCACCAGTAGCTTGATAATATCCATTTTGCATAGTTTTTCCTAACTAAAATCTAAAATTTTCAAAAACTAAAGCAATAGTCGTTCCAAAAAAATTTTATTTGTTTTTAATTAAAACTTAGGCATAATATTTAGTTTTATATACTTACCTTAAAGGGAAAAATATGGCTAATGAAACGAATGCTTTAGAAACATTATTTAAGGAAAATTCTAAAGATTATATCACATATGAAAAACTTGTCAAGCATTTTCAAAAACTTCCAAATGCAAGCAGTGCTAAAAAAATTCGTGATTTAATGAATAAATATAAAGTAGAATTAATTTCTTCTGCTGAAATTGCAAAAAAAAGAAATATAGAAGAAGCTAAAAAATTACAAGAAGAAAAACAAAAATTACAAGATACGAGTTTAGAAAATGAATTTGATTTAGCCAATGAAAATGATTTACTAGAATGGAGTAGATCTGATTCTCCAGTAAGAATGTATTTAAGAGAAATGGGGCAAATTGCTCTTTTGAACAAAGACGAAGAAATAGAAATTTCTAAGAAAATAGAATTAGGTGAAGATATAATAATCGATGCATTTTGCTCGGTGCCTTATTTGATTGATTTTATATTAGATTATAAAGAACCTTTAATTAATAGAGAAAGAAGAGTAAAAGAACTTTTTAAAAGTTTTGAAGAAGATGATAAAAATGAGGAAGATAAAAATGAGGAAGAATTAGATTCTGAAGAAGAAAATGAAAATGAAGAAAACG
The DNA here is from genome assembly GCF_000816785.1 of Campylobacter peloridis LMG 23910. Taxonomy (NCBI): domain Bacteria; kingdom Pseudomonadati; phylum Campylobacterota; class Epsilonproteobacteria; order Campylobacterales; family Campylobacteraceae; genus Campylobacter; species Campylobacter peloridis. The sequence goes on from NZ_CP007766.1 coordinate 1,151,496, forward strand.
AAAATTCTAATGATAAAAAACCTAAAAAAACAAATAAAAAAGAAGATGAAAGAACATTAAAAGTCATAGAAAGTTTTAAAGCTTTAGAAAAAGCAAAAAAAGAATGGTTAAAAACAATTTCTACTATTAGTGCAGAAAAGAATGAAGATGAACTTTTAGATAAACTAATAATAGCATTTAAAAAAAATATCTTAAAAGAAAAATTAATGGATCTAGGCCCTACTTCAAAGCTAATATCAGAAATAGTAAAATCCATGGAAACAGCGTTAAAAAGCGATGAGGAATTTGATAAAGAATTAAAACGATTAGAATATCGCTTACCAATGTTTTCAGATGAACTAAAACAAAGACATGCAGATATATTAAAAGATATTACCAAACTTAGCAAAGAAGAAATTACTGAGCGTGCGTTAGAAACAACAATGGTTAGTACTTATATGGAGATTAAAAAACTAATCCAAACAAAAGAAGCTAGTCAAAATTCATTCGACTTAGAAAAAGATCAACTTAAAGAAATTTTAGAACAAATAAAACGCGGTAAAAAAATATCTGATGAAGCAAAAACTAGAATGGCAAAATCAAATTTACGCTTAGTTGTAAGTATAGCTAAAAGATATACAAATAGAGGCTTGCCATTTTTAGATCTCATACAAGAGGGTAATATAGGGCTTATGAAGGCGGTTGATAAATTTGAATATAAACGAGGTTATAAATTTTCAACTTATGCTACTTGGTGGATAAGACAAGCTATATCAAGAGCAATAGCTGATCAAGCAAGAACAATTAGAATTCCTATACATATGATAGAAACAATTAATCAAATTAATAAAATTATCCGTGAATACCTACAAAAAGAAGGTAAAGAACCTGATGTAAGTATTATTGCAAAAGAGGTAAATTTAAGCATTGACAAAGTAAAACAAGTTATAAAAATCACCAAAGAACCAATTTCTTTAGAAGCTCCAATTAGCAATGAAGATGATGGTAAATTTGGAGATTTTGTTGAAGATAGAACATCGCTTTCACCTATGGATCATATTTTAAAAGATGATTTAAAAGAACAAATCGATGAAGTTTTAGATCAATTAAACGACAGAGAAAAAGCTGTTATTAGAATGAGATTTGGTTTGATGGATGATGAGAGTGATAGAACTTTAGAAGAAATAGGCAAAGAATTAAATGTTACAAGAGAAAGAGTACGTCAAATAGAAAGCTCAGCGATTAAAAAATTAAAACATCCAAAAGTTGGTAGAAAACTTAAAAACTACATAGAAGGATGGAAATAATCCTTGTAAATAAATACAAGGATTAATTATCCCTAAAAAGTTTTGTAGCTAAATGTGCTGCTCTACTTTGATCAGTATCTTTTTTCAAAGTATTAAAAATTCGGCTAATGTATTCTTCCAAAGTTTGCTGAGAATTATTTATTTTTTCATCATTTTGTAATGAAATTTTACGATATCTCCCTTCGCTATCTAACTCATAAGCTAAATCATTATCGCTTAATTGTAATTTTAAAATTTGAGCTAATTTTGCACGAGAATGTTCATCATATATAGGTGTCATTAATTCAAGTCTTCTTTCTAAATTCCTTGGCATCCAATCTGCACTTGATATAAAATAATTTGGCGTTGTATGTTTAAAATATAAAATTCTAGCATGTTCTAAATATTTTCCTACTATACTTCTTACTTTTATATTTTCACTATAACCTTTTACACCAGGTCTTAAGCAACAAATTCCACGCACAATTAATTCGATTTTTACTCCTTTATTTGAAGCTTCATATAAAGCCTCTATAACATCAGCATCCACCAAAGCATTCATTTTAGCTATAATCGCACCTTCTTTACCAAAATTTGCCTCATTAGCTATCATGTCTAAAATTCTTTCTTTAATTTGTTTTGGACTCATAGATAAAGTTTTTAAACGACGGCTTTTGCTATACCCTGATAATATGTGAAAAAAAGTTGTAGTATCTTGAGAATACTCTTCTTTGGAGGTGAAATAACTCACATCTGTATAAATTTTAGCTGAACTTGCATTGTAATTACCTGTGCTTAAATGGTTGTAAATTTTTAATTTATCGCCCTCTTTTCTAATCACCTGAGCTACTTTAGCATGAACCTTAAAACCAGTGATTCCATATATAACATGTGCTCCTGCATTTTCCAATGATTTTGCCCAATGTAAGTTATTCTCTTCATCAAAGCGTGCTTTTAATTCCACCATCACGGTCACTTGCTTACCATCGCTTGCAGCATCAATTAAAGCTTGGACTATGCTTGAGTTTTTTTCCACTCTATAAAGAGTCATTCTTATAGAGACAACTTTAGGATCTTTACTAGCTTCTTTGATAAATTGATAAACAGGCTCAAAGCTTTCATAAGGTTGAAAAATAAGAACATCTTGCTTATCCATTGCACTAAATACTGATAAATTATCACCAAATGGTGGTAGCATTTTTGGCGTATACAAAGGACTTAACAAATGAGTAAATTCTTTATTGGAAATAATTTGCCATAAAGATGGTAAATTTAAAAGTATACTATACTCATAAATATCTTTATGAAAAATATTCATATGTGAACTCAAAAATTCTATAAGCTGCTCATCTGCGTCTTTTTCTATTTGTAAGCGTATAAAAGCGCCTTTTCTACGAAGTTTTAAACCTTGTTCTAAAATAAGCATAAAATCATCAGCTTCTTCCTCCTCTATCTCCATATCAGCGTTTCTAGTAACCCTAAAAGCAGCTGAAGATAAAAGTTTATATCCTGGAAAAATATGCTCAGTGTGGTGGCGCACTATGCTTTCTATAGGAACATATATATTAGAACTTACTTGATAAAATCTTGGTAAAACCCTTGGCATACGAATCATACCAAATTTTAAAAGTTCTGGATGCATAGGATCACAAAGCTTAACAGCCAAAGAAAAAGAAAGATTGTTTAAGTGAGGAAAAGGATGGGTTGCATCAACAGCAATTGGGACAATTACAGGAAAAATATGTGAAAAAAAATGTTCATTACATTGCTGTTTTAAATCCTCATCTAATTCTTCATAAGATCTTATAAATAAATTTTCTTTTTCTAATTCTTGAGTGATTTTATTAAAATATTGCTCAACTACATATTTTTCTTCATGTAAATAGTTCCTAATAGCTTTAAGTTGAGCAAGCGGAGTCATTTCGTCATTCCCTGCTGTGCTAACTCCTGCTACAAAAAGCTGCTTTAAACCTGCTACTCTTATCATATAAAATTCATCTAAATTTGTGCAATATATGGCAATAAATTTAAGCTTTTCCAACAAAGGCAAATCTTTTGAACATTGATCTAAAACACGAGAATTAAAAGCAAGCCAAGAAAGCTCTCTATTAATAAACATTGATGGTTGAAATTGCATTACTCACCTACCTAAACTACTTATATATTTTTATTTTAGTATTTTTTTTATTAAATTTATTTTATTGTTTTATTTGTAAATAAAATAATATAAAAAATAATACTTTTTTACTCTTAAATATATATTAATTAATGATAAGTAAATTAATATTTACTTTATTTATATTTATGAGCTATATAATAACAATCAAGCTCTTGTAGCTTAAACTTCATTCAAAGGAGAGACTTTGAAAAAAGCAAACTCAAAACTTTTTGCTGTTTTCCTCTTCTTGCTTGTAATTTTAGCTGGCGTTGGAATTTACACCTTCCATAATGCCAAAGGGACTTCTTATTTTAGTGATGCCAGTGAAAGCTGCAATAATTGTCATATTATGAACGAAGTTTATAATGACTATTTAAAAGCTTCACATTCTAAAGAAATAAATGGTAAAACATTAGCAAGTTGTAATGACTGCCATTTACCACATAGTTTCTTTGAAAAATGGATAGCTAAAGCTCAAAGTGGTTTAGGACATGCTTATGCATTTACTTTTAAATTAGATTCTTTACCTACACATTTAAGTGCAAATGCAAAAAGTAAAGAAATAGTTCAAAACAACTGCATACAATGTCATAAAGAAATTGCAAGTAACACTATCAACCCTACTTTAGATCCACATAAAGATAATTCTTTAAGCTGTGTATCTTGTCATCAAAGTGTTGGGCATAAAAGAGGATTTTAAATGAAAGGAGTATTCAATGAATAACAAAGGCATTTTATATAGTGCTATAAGTGCTACTATAGTGGCAATTGCTGGTGTGCTGTGGCTAAATCAAGATATCACAGCTAAAACCAATGAAGCAGTAGGCGGAATAATTTCCCAAGAAATAGTCAAACTTGGAGATGAAAATCCTACTTTTGATTACTGGGGAAAGAACTTTCCTGATTATTTAGATATGCATACGGCTGTAGAAAAACAAACTCCAAATCCAACAGAATTTGGTGGAAATTTAGCGTATTCTAAATTAATCCGTTATCCACAATTAACAATACTTTGGGCAGGTTATCCATTTAGTATTGATGCTAACGAGGAAAGAGGACATTTTTGGGTTCAAGTTGATCAAATGGACACAGCTAGAAACAATAAGGATTTTTTAAATGCTCATGGTTTTGCGGGTTTTGGTGGTCAACCAACAGCATGTATGAATTGCCATAGTGGATGGACTCCTTGGCTTTTAAATAATACAGCAAAAGGTGATTGGGTTGCGTTTAATTCTGCAAAATACTGGACTATGATCAAAACAGTTCCTGCTGTAAATGGTGCTAAAGAAAATTCCCCAGAGCATAGTGGTCCACATGGTGGAAAAAGAATGGGTGTAACATGTGCAGATTGTCATAATCCTACAGATATGAGTTTAAGACTTACAAGACCAGCGTTAATTAAGGCTTTAATTTCAAGAGGTTATGAGGCCGATGAAAAACAAGGTATAAAAGCCTCAAGAAGCGAGATGAGAACTTTAGTATGCTCTCAATGTCATGTTGAGTATTATTTTAAACCAACAGGCACTAAAGTAAAAACCATAGGTGAAAGTATAGCTAATGATAGTTCGAAAAAATGGTGGAATGGAACTCAAAAAACTTATGATGAGTTTGACTCTTGGAGAGATGGTAACCAACCAACACAAATTGAAGTTGATGGTATAGAGCTAGCTTTTCCATGGAGTGAGTGGAAAAAAGGAGAACCTTTTAGAATAGAAATGTTTGATGATTATTATGAAAAACATAGAGCTAATTTTTCAAGCGATTGGGTTCATAAAATCACCAAAGCACCTATGTTAAAAATTCAACATCCAGAAAGTGAACTTTATAGTGGTGGAGTTCATGCAGCAAATGGAGTAAGTTGTGCGGATTGTCACATGCCTTATATTCGAAAAGGAGCTAAAAAAGTTACAAATCACAATATAACTTCACCTTTAGTAGATGTAAATTCAGCTTGTAAAACTTGCCATACTCAAAGTGAAAGCTATTTAATACAACAAGTAAAAGATATACAAAATTCTGTAGCTTATGATTTAAGAACAGCTGAGTATTCTTTAGTTAGCTTAATTAAAGATGTTGAAAAAATGCGTGCTGAGCTTGGTAAAATGCCACAATATCAAACCGATGGCAAAGCAGATGATGCTAAAATTTCAGCAGAATTAAATGAAGTATTAGAGCTTCATAGAAAATCTCAAGTTAGAGCAGATTTTGTTGGTGCAGAAAATTCAACAGGATTTCACAATCCTAGAGAAGCTTCAAGAATGCTTTTACAATCAGTTGATATGTCAAGACAAGGTCAAGCTAAGTTAGCTGAAATTGCAGCTAAAAATGGTATAAAAGATTTTAAAACATCTAACTTAGGTTTTGAAGATATACAAAAATTCAACCCAGGTGAAATTCGCTATAAAACAGATTTAAATGGCAACAAAGCAGGAGATCGTTATTATAAACATCAAGAAATAAATGGCAATCCACCAGCAAAACTTCTTGAAGATGATAAAAATCTAAAACCTTATAATTATCAAGTGGTAGATTAATTAAAATAAACCCTCAATATGAGGGTTTATTCTTTTATCAAGCTTACATTTTCGCCTTTTAAAATTTTATTCATAGTATTCATTGCACACATTTTACCGCACATAGAGCAAGAATCAAGCTCTTCAGGTTTTCTTTCGTTAAACATTTTTTTAGCTTTTTCTCCATCAATTGCTAATTTAAACATTTTTTCCCAGTTAATATCTTGTCTAGCTTTGCTCATTTCATCATCTATTTTTCTTTCTTTAGGAAGTTTTGCTATATCTCCTGCGTGAGCTGCTATTTTTGTGGCTACTATACCATCTCTTACATCGTTTAAATTTGGAAGTCTTAAATGTTCAGCTGGTGTTACATAGCAAAGTATATCAGCTCCAGCTGCTGCTGCGACTGCTCCTCCAATTGCACCACTTATATGATCATATCCTGCGCCAATATCAGTTACTAATGGCCCTAAAACATAAAAAGGAGCACCATTGCAAATTCTTTTTTCTATTTGCATATTAGCTTCTATTTCATTTATAGCCATATGTCCAGGTCCTTCTATCATTACTTGCACATCTTGCTCCCATGCTCTTTTTGTTAATAGTGAAAGTTCTATTAATTCAGCAATTTGTGCTCCATCGCTTGCATCATGAGTACAACCAGGTCTTAATGCATCACCTAAAGATAAAGTTACATCAAATTCTTTGCAAATTGCTAATAAATCATCATAATATTCAAAAAATGGATTTTCAGCTTCATTCATTTGCATCCAAGCATAAAGCACAGATCCTCCTCTTGAAACAATATTAGTTATTCTATTGCATTCTTTAAAAACTCTAGCTGCACGCAAATTAATACCTGCATGAATAGTCATAAAATCAACTCCACTTTTTGCATGATGATAAACTACATCTAAAAAATCTTTGGCTTTAATATCCTTTAGATCTTTTTCTAAAAATCCAACAGCATCATAAACAGGCACCGTTCCTATCATAGCTTTTGAAGTAGCTATTAATTCATCTCTAAAGCGACTAGTTTTTCCATAATTGCTAAGATCCATAATAGCTTCAACATTAAATTTATGTGCTAATTCTACTTTTTTCATTTCTTCACTATAATCAACACAATCATTTGAAACACCTAAATTTACATTTACTTTTGTTTTAAGCCCATAACCGATGCCATTTGGATCTAAGGCTTTGTGGTTTATATTTGCTGGTATTATAATTTTACCACTTGCTATATTTTCAAGTAAAAAATCTTCACTTACTTGTTCTTTTTGTGCGACTATTTGCATTTGTTTTGTAAATATGCCTTCTTTGGCGAATTTCATTTGAGTTTTCATGATTTATCCTTAAAAATAATTTTGGATAAATGAAGGGTATGTGAGATAAATTTTCCCAACGCTAGCATTATCTAGTTCTGGTTCGGTCTAAGCTTTTAGCTTACTCTCAGCCTGTAACACAAGCTCCCGTCATTTATGCAAAAATTAGTATATCAATAAAACTAAAACAAAAATTTATTTTTTCAATTGATTTTTTGCCTGCTTGCTAAAATGTAACAATTCTTCAGTGGTTTTAATATAAAAAGGAATTTTTTTTAGACAATACTTTAAAATTTCACTTGCTGCTAAAGCATCATTTAAAGCTCTATGATGTTGATTTTTTATACCTAAGAAATCTTTTAAGGTATCAAGTCCGTATTTTGGACTTTCAATGCATTTTTTTGCTAAATCTATTGTGCATAATTTCTTATTTAATAAAACACCAAAATCATTCTCATACAAAGATTTTGAAAGAAAATTATAATCAAAACGCACATTATGTGCCACAAAAATACTATCTTTTAAAAAAAGTTTAAATTGATTTAATACAAATTTTAAAGAAGGTGCATTTTCTATCATATCCAAAGAAATACCTGTTAATTCTGTGATATTTTCAGGTATAAAATCAACTTTAATCAAGCTTTCAAATCGATCAATTTCTTTATAATTTTGAATTTTTACTGCACCTATTTCTAAAATTTGGCCGTTTTTTATACTTCCAGTACTTTCAATATCTACAACACAAAAAATTTCATCTTTTATTTTTGTATTTTTAGTTTTTAAACACAAACAATTTTGTGCATTAAGTTCAACCCCAAGACCTAAAAGTTCAAAAATATAAACATCAAAATCATAATGCTTTAACTCTTCTATTTTTTCAAGCTCTTTTAAAACCCAAGGAAATGGTTTATTTTCCTTACTTAATTTTGTAATTAATTCATCAATTTGTTGCTGACTCAAAATTCAAGCTTTAAAGAGTTAATTGCTGTTTTTTTATCTTGTGAAGAAAATATATAACTACCAGCTACTAAAATATCAGCACCCGCTTCATCTAAATCAGGTGCATTTAAACCATTAACCCCACCATCTACTTCTATAAAAACTTTCAAATTATTTTTATCTATCATCTCTCTTAATTGACGAATTTTTTTATACACTAATGGTAAAAAACTTTGTCCACCAAAACCTGGATTAACACTCATTAAAAGCACCATATCTACAAATTCCAAAATATGCTCTATACTTGAAATTGGAGTATGTGGATTTAAAACAATAGCTGGATGAATATTATTTTTTTTCAAATATTCACACACTCTAATAGGATGACTTTCAGCCTCTATATGAAAACTTATAAATTTAGGTTTAATAGGTATAAATAAATCTATAAAATCATTTACATTATGCACCATTAAATGCACATCTAATGGCACAGAAGTAATCTTTGAAATATTTTCTATCACGCAAGGTCCAAAAGTTAAATTTGGAACAAAATGTCCATCCATAACATCAATATGCAATAAATCTGCTCCAGCTTCACATACTTCTTTAATTTCCCTTTCTAAATTTAAAAAATTTGCAGAAAGTAAACTTGGTGCCACATACATTTTCTTCTCCACTATAATAAAAAGATAATTCTAACATATCTTATATCAATTTTTCTTTATTTATTTTTTTAATATTTGATTTTTTTAAGCTTATTTTAGATAAAATGCCAAAAATATTTTTATTTTATAAGGAAAATTTATGTCAAGAATGTGTCAAATTACTGGAAAAAAACCTATGGTAGGAAACAATGTTAGCCACGCTAATAATAAAACAAAAAGACGCTTTTTACCAAATTTAAGAACTATCCGTATTACTTTAGAAGATGGAACAACTAGAAAAGTTAGAGTTGCTGCTTCAACTTTAAGAACTCTTAAAAAACAAAGTAATAAATAATCCTTGTAATACTAACTCAGAGGAATTGCAATGTCTTTTTTAAAAAAGCTTCAAAAATTCCTCAATTGGTCCCCTTCTCCAAAACCTTCAATTAGTCTAAACGATGAGCTTTATGAGCAACTTAAATTTTTAAGAATTCCGCTTATTGCCGTTGTAATGATGACTTTAATTGGAGCTTTTGGCTATATGTTAACAAGCAATTACAATCTAAACGATGCTATTTATCAAGCAGGTATGACTTTTACTACTTTAGGTTATACCGAAGTAAATCCTATACCAACAGCGGGAAGAATTTTTACCGTTATATATGTATTATCTACTTTTACTATATTTACTTTTTGCATGGGTTTGGTGATTGAAATAGTAAAAAAAGGTGTCTTGTCTAAAATCATTAAGGAAAGAAGAATGCTTCATAAAGTTGCTAGATTAAAAAATCATTTTGTTATATGTTATCACAACGACTTTACCATAGAATTAGCTCAGCAATTTAGGGAAAATCATATACCATTTGTTGTTGTAGATGAAATTGAAAATTTCAGTGAAATTGCAGAAAAATATAACTACCCTTATTATATAGAAAGTGCTCCGCATACAAATATAGCATTTTTAAAATCAAACCTTTCAAGCGCAAAAGGTGTAATAACCCTTAGCAGCAATATAGCTGATAATATTGCTATTATAGCTTCAGTAAGATTATTTGAAAAAGAACTTCAAAGGATTAATCCTTATTTTATTCTAGCAAGTTCAAGTAATGAAGATGAAACAGAAAAATTAAAAAAACTTGGTGCAAATTCTATAGTTTCTGCAACAAAATTAGTTGCACAAAGACTTAGTGCTATGTCAGCAAGACCAGATATGGAAAATTTATTAGAAAACTATCTTTATAAGAAAAATAGCCCTATTGATCTTGAAGAGGTAAAAATACCTGATGAATCTTGGGTTAGATTTAAAAGATTAAAAGAAATACACTTAAGAGATATGGCAAATGTAAGTATAGTAGGAATTTTAGAAAATAAAAAATTTACTCCTATGCCAAGAGGAGATACTCTTATTGGGACTGGTGCTAAATTATTATTAGTTGGCACGGCTGATAGCATTAAAATAGCTAAAAAAATTATCAAAAACAAGCATAAACCAGATGAATTAAAATACATTTAATATATTTAGATTATAATTAGCTTTATATTAATAAAAAAGGGGAAAACAATGTTGCATGAATTTAGAGATTTAATCACAGAGCTAAAAGGCAAGGATAAACACTTTGATAAATTGTTTGAAGAGCACAATGATTTAGATCATAAAATCAAAGATGCTGAAGAAGGCAGAATTCATTTAGATAGCTTGGAAATAGCTAGTTTAAAAAAAGAAAAATTAAGATTAAAAGATGAGTTAAACACTTATTTATCAAATTATAAAAAATAATCCATCAAACAAAAACCAAGGAATAACAATGTTTGGAAAAAACAAAATTTCAAAACAAGATTATGAAGAATTACAAAATAAAATTCAGCTTTTGGAAGAAGAAAATAAAAAACTTCATCAAGAAAAAAAAGAATTAATAGAAAAATATGAAAAAGAAATTCAAAAAGATCTTGGTAAAACAGATCTTGAAACACATCTTTTAGAAATGTTGCTCAATGGAGTTCTAAAAGGTATAGCAAATGTTCAAGGTGATATGCAAGAAAATGTTAATAAAGCTGAGATGATTTCGCAATATTCTGATTCTTCATTAGGTGATATGCAAGAGTTAAACTCTATCACTCAATCTATTATTTCATCGCTTCAAAGTATTATAGAATCAGCTAATCGCTCAAGAGATACAGCAGGAAATTTACATCGAAGCGTAGATGAAATAACCAATGTAATTAACTTAATCAAAGATGTTTCTGATCAAACCAATCTTTTAGCATTAAATGCTGCTATTGAAGCTGCAAGAGCTGGTGAACATGGTAGAGGTTTTGCTGTTGTTGCGGATGAAGTTAGAAAACTTGCAGAAAAAACACAAAAAGCTACCTCTGAGGTTGAGTTAAACATTAACTTACTAAAACAAAATGCTGATGAAATGTATGGACAAAGTGAGCAAGTTGAAAAAGTTTCATTAGAATCTAATGAACATATCGTTCAATTTTCTAGTAAATTTACCCAATTAATCTCTAATGCAAATTCCACCAGTGCTCATGCAAAAAGTATAACTTCTGAAATTTTTATTTCACTTGCAAAGCTAGATCATATTGCCTTTAAATTAAATGGCTACAACGAAGTTATACATGCTTCTGGTAAAACACTATCTGATCATTTAAGTTGTAGGCTAGCAAAATGGATAGCAGGAATTGGCAAAGAAAGATTCTCTAACAATAGAGCTTTTGGTAAAATAAATTTACCTCATCAAAAAGTTCACGAAAATATGAATCAAGCAATAACTTTAGCTAGCCAAGAGGATAGTTCCAATAAACTTGTTCAAAACCAAATCATCGATAAATGCATCAATGCTGAAAAAGCTTCTGAAGATCTATTTGAAATTTTCAAAGAAATGCTTGATGAAAAAGATACAACCATAGAAAATAAAGAAGAAAACTAAGGGTAAATTTTATTTTTTACCCTTAAACCATAAATAAGCATATTCAAGCAAAGGTGTCTTGATAGGATTATTTTTTGAAAATTGCTCAAATTCATCTTTTTTTACCCATACAGCTTGAATATCTTCTCCATCAATTCCTCCTCCATTGCTAACTTTATCATTTTCGTTAATTTTTGCAAAATATAAAAATTGTCTATTAACTCCTGAACCAAATCCTGTGTAAAATTCACCTATTTTTTCTATATGCTTTGGCTGATAACCAAGCTCTTCAACACATTCTTCTATAGCAATTTCTTCTAAGGTTAAATTTTTATCTACAAGTCCTGAGCATAATTCTATACTAAAACCTAATTCATTTGGCTGCAAATTGTGGCGTTTTTGATAATCCCACAATGGAATCCTAAATTGTTTTACAAAAATAAAAGCATCTTTTTGAGTATGATACAAAAACACAGAAACACTATCCATTGCTTCTATAAAATCCCAAGTATATTTTTTATTATCTTTACCTATATAAGTATATCTTTTTGGTTTAACATATTTAGAATTACAAAATTGCTCTTCTTTTAAATTTTTCATCTAAAGCCTCTATTGCCAATTTTACATAATAATACAACAAAAGTAAAAACATACCATAAATATAAAAAAGAAGAAAAGTTGCCTTAAAAAGGCAACTAAAATACTTAAAAAGAAAAAAAGAGAGGAATATTACATCATTCCACCCATACCTCCCATTCCACCCATACCACTCATATCAGGCATAGCAGGTTTATCTTCTTTGATTTCACTTATTGTCGCTTCAGTAGTAAGTAGCATACTAGCAACAGAAACAGCATTTAATAAAGCAACTCTTTCTACTTTTACAGGATCTATAATACCTGATTGTATCATATCTACATATTCACCTTTTGCAGCATCAAATCCTGTGTTTTCATCTTTGCTATTTTCAACCGTATTTACTACCACTCCAGCATCAAATCCAGCATTTTCAGCAATTTGTCTCAAAGGTGCTCTTAAAGCTCTTTCTACTATTGCAGCACCTATTGCTTCATCACCTTGTAAATTTAAGCTAATTTTTGATTTTGCTTTTATAAGCGCAGCTCCACCGCCTATTACTATACCTTCTTCAACAGCAGCTTTTGTAGCACTTAATGCATCATCAACTCTGTCTTTTTTCTCTTTCATTTCAGTTTCTGTAGCAGCTCCTACTTTTATCAAAGCTACTCCTCCACTTAATTTTGCTAATCTTTCTTGTAATTTTTCTTTATCATAATCACTTGTTGTCTCAGCGATTTGAGTTTTGATTTGATTAACTCTTGCATCTATACTTGCTTTTTCGCCAGCACCATTTACTATTGTAGTATTATCTTTATCTATTATAACACTTGATGCTTGTCCTAAATCTTGTATAGTAGCACTTTCTAATGTTCTACCTAATTCTTCTGAAATAACTTCACCACCAGTTAAAATAGCTATATCTTCAAGCATAGCTTTTCTTCTATCACCAAATCCAGGAGCTTTTACAGCTGATATATTTAAAACACCTCTTAATTTATTCACAACTAAAGTTGCTAAAGCTTCTCCTTCTATATCTTCAGCTATTATTAAAAGAGGTTTTCCTGTTTTTTGAATTTGTTCTAATATAGGCAATAAGTCTTTTAAATTTGTTATTTTTTTATCAAATAACAATATATAAGGACTTTGTAATTCAACTAGCATTTTATCAGCATTTGTTATAAAATAAGGACTTAAATATCCTCTATCAAATTGCATACCTTCTACTACATTTAATTCATCATTTATAGATTTTGCTTCTTCAACGGTTATAACACCATCTTTGCCTACTTTTTCCATAGCATCAGCTATTAAATTTCCTATTTTTTCATCAGAATTTGCTGATATTGTAGCAACTTGAGCTATTTCTTTTTTGTCTTTTACTTCGCGAGATAATTTTTTAAGCTCATTTACTATAGCTTCGCAAGCTTTATCCATACCTCTTTTAACTTCTATAGGATTTGCTCCAGCTGTTATGTTTCTTAAACCTTCTTTAAAAATCGCATGAGCTAAAACGGTTGCTGTAGTTGTTCCATCACCAGCTTGATCAGCTGTTTTGCTAGCTACTTCTCTTACTAAAGAAGCACCCATATTTTCTAAAGAATCTTTTAATTCTACTTCTTTAGCAACACTAACACCATCTTTTGTGATAGTAGGAGCACCAAAGCTTTTTTGTATCAATACATTACGGCCTCTTGGTCCCATAGTAACTTTAACTGCATCATTTAATTTTTTAACACCTTCATAAAGTTTGTTTCTTGCTTCATCTGAAAAAAATATTTCTTTTGCCATTTTGTTATCCTTAATTTAAAATTCCTAAAATATCATCAGTATTTAAAACTAAATATTCTTCATTGTTAAGTTTTATTTCACTTCCGCCATATTTAGCAAATACAACTTTATCATTTGCTTTGATATCTTCTACTTCTTTGCTTACAGCTATAACTTCACCCATTAATGGTTTTTCTTTAGCATTATCTGGTATAATAATACCTGAAGCAGTTGTTTTAGTTTCTTCAACGCGTTTAACTAATACACGCTTTCCTAGAGGTTGAAAATTCATTTTTCTATCCTTTCTAAAATGAGTTATTATTAGCACTCTTTGTTTTTGAGTGATAATATTATATAAAAAATAAAGTAAATTGTCAATAAATTAAGTAAAATATATCATATAAGTTTAGCCAATATAACTAAACTTATATGATATATTACTATAAAGGTTTGTCATGAAAAAAATTCTTTTCACCATCTTAGGTATATTTTGTTTTATACTATTAAGTATATATACACTACTTTTTACAAATATTGGCAATGCGTTTTTAAAACCAAGAATTGAACAACTTATTACTCAAAAAAGTGGTTTAAATGTCAAATTTGAAACATTTAAAATTAACTTCTCTACACTCGATATAAAAGCAAATATTGATAATAATTTTTTTGCCAATATCAAAGGAGATATTTCACCTTTAAAATTAGGATTTAATATAAATTATCTTTTAGGATTAAATCAAAATTATATTAAAAATTTAGGTTTAAGAAGCGATAAAGATTTTACTTTCAAGGGAGATGTTATAGGAAAAAGTAGTGATTTTACAATAAAAGGTAATGGATTTTTATTTGATTCTAATCTTAGTCTCAATGCAAAAATTGTAAATTTCTCTCCGATTAATCTTGAATTTATAGGTAAAAATATTGACATCGCTCAAGTCTTAGATTTTGCCAATCTCCCAAGATATGCTCAAGGAAAAATTAGCATTGTAAGCGATATACAAGCAAAAGATCTAAAACCTAATGGGAATGCTCTGATTTATTTTTATACAAATTCTATAAACAATGCTTTAATCCAAAAAGATTTTAATCTAACTTTACCAAAACAAAGCTATATCAAAGGTGAAATAAGATCTTTAATCCAAGAAAATAAACTCTTATCAAAAAGTGAAATTTTAAGTAATTTTTTTAAATTATACACACAAAAAAGCATTTATGATATCCAAAGACAAAGTCTATCTAGCGATTTTGATATAAAATTAGATGATTTGGATCAATTTTCATCTCTAGCCAAAATAAAACTTCAAGGTAAAAGTGAAATTCAAGGTGATTTAATTTTGGCAAATAATCAATTACAAAAATTAAAAGCTAATTTACTTGGCTTTGGAGGCAATATAAAGGCATTATTAGAAAATAATATATTAAATATTTCTACTAACAATATAGAAATTGCAGAGCTTTTAAAAACTATTTCTATACCTGCTTTTATTGATTCTAAATTAATTTTAGATTTAAAGTCACAAGGACTAGATTTTAGTAATTTTAATTTGAACACACAAATAAACAATGCAAACATCAACACCGCAGAATTTAAAAAATTTAGCGGCTTAGATTTTCCAAAAACAACTTTCACATTACAAGCTAAAGCTGATGCTAAAAATTCACTTATTAATTATGAAGCTTTACTTGATTCTAATATAGCAAAAATTCCCGCCTTAAAAGGTTCATACCATCTTATCAACAAGGATTTAAAAGCACAAATTAGTGCATTTATAGATAATCTTAATAAACTAAAACCACTAACCAAGCAAGAACTTAATGGGCCTTTAAATTTAGATGCTAAAGTCGATCTTAAAGCAAATCAAATTCAAAACCTTGATGCAAATATAAAAATCATGCAAGGGGTTATTAATGCAGTATCAAATGGTAAAAGTTTACAGGCTAAAATATCTGATATAAAATTAGAGCAAATTTTTCCTTTAGTAGGACAAAAAATTCTAGCTTATGGGGATATAAATGCCGATGTTAAATTAAATTCACTTGACTTTACCAATCTTAATGGTGATTTTAAAGCAAATATTAATTCTTCTTTTAACGATATAGAATTATCCAAACTTTTAGAGAAAAAATTTCCAAAAAATACTTCAGCAAAAATCAATCTTGATGGAAAAATTTCTAAATCTATTATTGATTTTAATGCTAAAGCTCTAAGTTCTTTTGCAAATATTAATTCTTTTAAAGGAAAATTTGATCTAAACCAACAGGCTTTAACAAGCATGTATAACATTTCTTTACAAGATTTTTCAAAACTTGGATTTTTAGTAGAAAGAAATTTAAAAGGAAAAGCTGACTTTGAAGGTAAATTTGATTTTAAAAACAATTTAATTGACGCAAGTATAGTTAGTAAAAATATTTTTAATGGCATATTAAACGCTACCTTGAAAAATAATATTTTTAATGCCACAACACAAAATACTGATCTTTCTAATTTAGCTCAAAGTTTAGATTTACCTGATTTTTACCAAGCTAAAGCAAATTTGGATATCAATTATAATCTTTTAAAAGAAAGTGGAGTGATATTGATGAATTTAGCTGATGGACAATTGAAAAAAAATCTTATCACAAACGCATTAATGATACTTTTACAAAAAGACATTACAAAAGATGTTTATCGCAATGGTCAAGCAAAAATTGATATCAATAAAAATATAATCGATTTAAACTTAAATTTATTAGCAGATCGTAGTAAGATTGATGTTAACAAAGGTAAAATTGATACAAAGAGTTCGAGATTAAATATACCTTTTAATGTTATCATTGATAGGGCAAATTTTAAAGGTATAATAAAAGGAACAACGCAAGATCCTAAAGTAAACCTTGATACAAAAAGTGTTATAAATTCTATTGCAAATACCATAGGCGGAAACACAAGTGATGCGGCTAAAAATACAGGTAAAAAAGTTGATCAGGCAATTGATAAAATCTTTAATAAAATATTTTAACCTAGCCTATATCAGGCTAGGTTTTATTTTAATATAAACCAAATTTTCCATCTTTTTTCTTAAATAAGACTCTCATTTTAGCATCAATATCGTTAAAAACTAAAAATATATCTTTACTTGCTTTTAACTTTTCTAATGCTTCTTCAATTTCTAAAGGCTTATACAACTCAAGTTCGGTTGGGACTATTTCATCTTCTTCTACCACACTTGGCAACACAAAACTTTCTTTTATCTCATCTTGATGTTTGTGAGTAATATTTTTATCATGTAATCTTCTTAAAACTTTAGAAATTCTATCAATTGCTAAATCTATTGCAGCGTATAAATCTTTATCTTTTTGTTTAACCACTACAGTATTAATACCAGCTAAATTAATGCTAAATTCAGCCCAAAATCCTTTTTTTCCATGCCTTTCATCAGCACTTATAACACAACGCGCAGAAATCACATCTAAGCCGTATTTACTTAAAGCATCAAAACTTTTTTCTACATACTCTTTTATAGACTCAGTTAGCTCAAATTGCTTTCCAACTATACTTGTATTCATCACTTCTCCTTTTTTATTGAAGTTAAATACATTATAGCACTTTAAAAGTAAAAAAGTAGATTTTTAAATAAAAAATAAATTTAAAATTTTAAAGGATCTAACATAGCAGCACCTTCTAAAGAAACTTTTTTACCCTGAAAATGCATTTTACAAAATGAAACAATTAAAGCATGAAAAATTTGATAAAGCTCATATAACTCACATTCTTTTTTTAGCAAAATACTTAATTCTTGCTGATTTTTAGCTATGTCTTTTTTAAAAAAATCTGCTAATTCATCATAACTTTGATACTCATAGCCTAAATAATTAGCTATTTTTGCACTATAAGCATCTACCACTAAAACTTCTTTTTTGCATATATAATTTAAAATTCCATCTGCACTTTCTTGACCAAAACCTTTAATACCTAAAAGCCATTCTCTATCTACCGCATCTTTAAAAATTTCAAAAGAACTAAAATCTTGAAAATATTTTTGAATAAAATTTTTAATATATTTTGCTTTGGTATTATAAAATCCACTTGGTTTTATTAAAAGTGCTAAATCCTGTGTGCTTAAATTTTGTAAATTATCTAATTTTGTGATATTTGCTTGTTTTAAATTTGCCAAAGCTTTTAATACATTTTTCCAGTTAGTATTTTGCGTTAAAACCACAGAAATTAAAATTTCAAATTCACTTAAATTACTATTTTCTAACCATTCAAAATCTTTATACTCAATATTTGCATTAATTAAAGCTTTAAAAATTTCATACCCACTCATGCTTTTTCACTCTTTCTTAAATGCATTAACACAGCCTCAATCACATCATCATCATCTTTGCTTTTTGCCTTAATAACTTCTTTACTCTCATCATCTTTAACAAAACAAATATTTTGCTCATAATTACTCACTAATTTATAATGATTGCTAGCTAGAATTTTAATAATAATTAAGTCTAAAAATTGTTTAGTAAAAACATCAGGTTTACCAAAACGATCATTCATCTCACTTTCTATCTCATATACTTCATTCACACTCATGCATTTACTAAGTCTTCTATAAAGTTCTAATCTCAAGCGATCTTCGCTAATATAATCACTATTTAAAAAAGCATTAATATTGAGTTTTAAATCAATTTTTTTCTCTTGAGTTTGTTCTTTTTTACTCAGTTTGTTAATCTCATCTTCTAGCATTTTAAGATACAAGCTATAACCAATTTGCTCTATATGCCCACTTTGATCCACGCCTAATAAATTCCCACCACCTCGAATTTCTAAATCATGATAAGCAAGCACACTACCTGAACCCAAATAAGAATTGCTTTCTAAACTCGTAAGTCTTTTTAAAGAATCTTTTGTAACCCTTTCTTTATCTTCAATTAAAAAATAACAATAACCTTGTTTAGCACTACGCCCTACTCTTCCTCTTAATTGATGTAAATCAGCCATGCCAAAACGATCTGAGTTTTCTACTATAATGGTATTTGCATTTGCTAGATCAATACCACTTTCAACTATAGAAGTACAAAGTAATAAATCATATTCTTTATTTTCAAATTTAATCATTTCCTCTTCAGTAGTTTTTGCATCAATTTTTGAATGCAAGATTAAAATTTTTAAATTTGGAAATAAATCTAAAAGATATTTTTTACACCCATCAATACTTGCTATATGATTGTGTATATAAAAAATCTGTCCTGCTCTTCTTAATTCTCTTGAAATAGCTTCTTTAATCAAAGCATCATTACTTTCTCTAACAAAGGTTCTTACATCTAAGCGATCTTCAGGTGGAGTTTGCAAAACACTATAAGATTTTAAAGAGCTAAGAGCTTGATTTAAACTTCTTGGTATAGGAGTAGCTGACATAGATAAAATATGGGAGTTTTTACTTAATTCTTTGAGTTTTTCTTTTTGTTTTACCCCAAATTTATGTTCTTCATCTATTACAACCAAACCCAAATTTTCACATTCAACTCCTAAAAGAGAATGCGTTCCAACCACAACACAAGGTTTTTTTTCTTTTAAGAAAGCCATAATTTGCTTTTTTTCCTTGATATTTGTAAAACGATCAAGCTTAAAAACCTCTATATTAAAAGGCCTAAACCTTCGTTTTAATGTTTTAAAATGCTGCGTAGAAAGTAAAGTAGTAGGCACAAAAAACAAAGCACTAAAACCACTTTTTACACAAGTAAATATAGCATTCATAGCTATTTCTGTTTTGCCAAAACCCACATCTCCGCTTAAAAGTCTATCCATTACTTGAGAGCTTTTTAAATCTTGAGTAATTTCTTGACAAACTTTTGTTTGATCTTGAGTATATAAAAATCCAGCACTATTAATAAACTCATCTTGCAAATTTTGAGAAATTTTTAACTCTTTTGCCTTTATCAAAGCTCTAGCAGCCGCTAAAGAAACTATACTTGAAGCAATAGCAAATAATTTTTCTTTTAATTTTTCTTTTAATTTTAAAAAACTTCCTTTTCCAAGCTTATCAAGCAAAGGAATTCCACCGCTTGCACCAATGTATTTATCTATCATATATAAATTTTCAACAGGTAATAAAAGTTTATCATTATTCAAATACCCAAGTGCAACAAATTCTTTCTTTGCACCCGCTATAGCAATAATTTCAAGTCCTAAAAATTTAGCAATGCCATAATCTTCATGCACAACATAATCACCTATTCTAAGTTCATCTAAAATTAAACTAGCCTTTCTGGCTTTTTTAATTTTTTCTTTTTTATTTAAAGATACAATAAGCTTATCTTGAGTTATTAGGTTGATTCTTTCTTGAGAAATTTTAAATTCAATATTTGAAAATTCTTGTAAATTTAAGACTTTAAATAGTGCTTCATTTTTGGCTAAAACTAAAATTTTTTGTTCTTTATGTAAATTAAAAAAATCATAATTATAAGAACTTACCAAATCTTTACAAAATCTTGCCTCAGGCAAAATATTTTGATTGATTTTATCAATATTTTGCTCAAAATCATCTACATCAAATTTTTTTATACTAACAAAATTCAATTTTAAATAATCATAAAAATCATCTATACACCAAAAACCTAAAGAATTAACATCGTTAATAATACTTTGACTCTGAAAATTCTGAATTCTTTCTTGTAATTTTTCATATTGCTCTTGATTAAAAGCACTCAAAAATGGACAAATTTCAATACTAGAAATTTCATTTGGAATAGATTTTTGTGTATGAATATCAAAATACCTTATGCTTTCTATTTCATCTGAAAAAAGTAAAATTCTAAAAGGCTGTTCTTCGTTAATCGCAAAAATATCTATAATATCACCGCGTATTGAAACCTCACCTTTATCTTGAACTATATCTACAAATTCATATCCACAATGTAAAATTTCTCCTTTAAACTTTTCCAAAGCAAGAAATGAATTTCTTTTCAAATTAATATTTTTTAAGTGATTTTTTCCAGGTAATTTTTGTAAAATTGTCTTTATAGGAGAAATTAAAATTTTATTTTCTTTCTCCTTATGATAAGCATTTAAAACCTTACAAATTTCAAAAAGCTCTTTAGAAAAAGAGCGTAAATCACTACCAAATTCAGCTCTAAAATCAGGTAAAACAAAGGTTTTAAATTTTAAAAACAAACAAACTTGAGCTAATTCATCTGCTTCTTTATCATCTTCGCAAATTACAAGTTCTGTTTTATTGTTTAATAAATACTCATATAACTTAGCTTGCATTTTCTGAATTTTCTACACTAACATCTATAGTTGCAAGCTCTTCTTCTTTTTCAATTATCTTACTACTTCCGTTAAATTTTCCGCCATTTTCTATGCTTAATTGTTTTACTACGATATTTCCATTAAGCACACCACCTGATAAAATTTCCAAAGAATCAACATTCATCTCTCCTTCAAAAATTCCATTAATGACTATTTTACTAGCTCTAACTTGTCCTTTTAAAACTCCACTTTTACCTATAACTATAACATTAGAAGAATTAATCACACCAGTGATTTCACCATCTAAATGAAGCATTGAATCAAAGAAAAACTTACCCTCTATTTTTGCTCCGTTTGAAATGACTGTAGTTTCGGATACTGAAGCAATAGAGCCTTTATTAAAGATTGCCATGGAACTCTCCTTTCTTTATCAAAAATTTGTTCATAATTTTTTCGGTTTAAATCTATAAAAATTTTAGGATCTAAAAGTTTATTAATAAATCTAACCTCATAATGCAAATGTGGACCCGTTGAAAGTCCAGTGTTTCCTGTATAACCTAATAAATCTCCTTTTTTTACAAATTGCCCTGCTTTAACAACATCTTGGCGAGTCATATGTGCATATACTGTTTTAAAACCAAAATTATGTATTAAAATTACTGAATAACCATAACCATTATTACTATAACCAGCATATTCCACTACTCCATTAGCAGGAGCATGTATAGGAGTTTTTAAAGCTGCTCTTAAATCAAGCCCTGGATGAAATTCTTTTTTATTTAGTATAGGATGATGTCTCCATCCAAAATCACCGGTAATGCCATTATTTGGAATTACATGTCCATTTGGAATTTGAGTTAAAAATAAATACGCTTGATCATTAGTTAATTTAACTTTTTCTAATCTTTCAGGAATATCTAAACTTTCATCTTGCTTTAATCCTAAATTATCTTCTATATCTGCAAGCTGAGTTTGAAGCTCGCTATAAAGTGCTGTTTTTTCCTCTAAACTTTTTTGCATGCTTTCATTTTGTGAAAAAAGTTTACTATTTTTAGCCGATAAAGCTTCTTGTTCTTTTAACAATTCTGATCTTTTTTCTGCTAAATAATTAATATACAATGCACCCAAAACAATAACAACAAAAACAAAAGAAGTAAAATAAATTACTACTTTTTTAATTATCTGACTTAATAAAAAATGTCTAGAACCATTAACATCTGTTATGGTCAGTGTAAATTTATCTTTCACTATAACCTCTTAAAAATTTTTCAACTAGCATAAAAGAACCAAAAACTAAATATAAATTATTTTTTTGAATCTTAGAAAAATTTTGATACTCGATATTTAATTTTTCTAAGTTTTCAATCAATTTATCACCAGCTAATGCTCTTTCTTTGCTTTCATAATGATAAATTTCTACTATTTTTATAATAGGTTTTAAAACCTTTAAAATACTATAAGAATCTTTATCTAAAAAACAATTATAAACTAAATGAACTTTTTTTTCCTTGAAAATTTCAACTAAAACTTTAGCTGCCATTTCATTATGCCCTACATCTATATATAAATTATCTTTTATTCTTTCACATCTTCCCTTTAAATCAAGTTTTAATAAATGTTTTATACAATAAATTAATGCCTTTTCATCTTTGTTACAAATTCTTAAAAAAGCACCTAAAGCCAAAAAAAGATTATCTTGCAAAAAAGAAGCTAAGTTATTTTTTTGTATATACTCTTGAACAACTTTGTAAATGTTTTTGTTTTGATCTAAAAAATTTATATGCAAATTAACATTTTTTATTTTTGCTATTTTTTGAGCTAAATCTAATACACTTTGATCTTGTTTAAAACTAATAAACGCCTCATTACTCATAGCTTTTAATTTAGTTCTTGCTATATCAATTAAATTTTTACCTAATAAATCTTGATGATCAAAACCTATATTAGTAAAAATACAAAAATCTCTTTTAAATACACTCGTTGCATCATATTCTCCACCAACTCCAGCTTCTAAAACAATAAAATCACAATCTTTAAAAACAAAAAAAGATAAAAAAGTAGCATATTCAAAATAACTAAGTTTATTTAGATCTTCTAAAAATAATTCTTCTAAATTTTTATGTGCATTTTCTAAAATTTCATCACTTACAATCTGCCCATTTAACCAAAATCTTTCATTAAATTCAAAAATATGCGGACTCGTATAATGTCCAACTTTATAACCTTGTTCTAAAAGCAAAAGTGCTAAAAATCTACCTGTGCTACCTTTACCATTGGTGCCAATAATTTGTATATTTTTTACTTTAGGAAGATAATCTTCGTATTTTTTATACATGGCAAACATAAAAAATCTACTGATTTTATGATAAAAAATTGCTTTTGAATTTAAAAATTTTTTAAATTTCATATTATGCTTTATTAATTAATTCTTTTAAAATATCGTTTTCATGAAAATCTTTTTTTTCTATACATGCAGTTGCAATTGAAAGCTTTACTATATCATCTTTATAGATAAATTTATAATCATCGATGAGTTTTAATGCTTTTTCTATAAAAATTTGAGCATATTCTAAATTTTTTCCAGGAAGTATAATCAAATAAGAATTTTCATCTAAAATCCAAATTTCTTCCATATCCTTACATAAATCTTTTAGAATTTTTTTAAATTTCTCACTAATAGTTTTAAAACTATCAATGCCATATGTATTAATAACATATTCGATATTGCTAATTTTAAAAAAACTCAAAGAATAATTAACCGCATATAATTTATAATTTTCATCTAACTTTTTAAGCTCTTGTGCAAGACTCCACTGCTCTCTTTGTTCATCATCGCTTGTAGCTTGAATTTGAGTTTTTATCTGTGCAATTTGTTCATTAGCATACAAAAGTTTGTCTTTTAAAATATCAAAATTAACCTGCACATTCCCGTTTTCATCTTTTGTTAAAGTGTTGATAAATTTAACATCCTCTTGACTATTATCATAAAGCTTAGAAACCATCTCATTTAAACTTTCTAAATGCTTATTAAAAAAAGAAAGATTTTTTTGTATATAGTATCGATCTATAGCTTCTTTTTTTTGCATCATTAAATAAAATTCATGAGCAAATTCTTTTCTTGATATCAATCTTGGATTCTCTTTTAATTTCTCTTTAAAAAGATCAATTTCTTTACTATCTCCAAATAAAGGTTCTAAAGCTAAAAGTAAAAGCTCTGCTTGTTTTTCATACGAACGCTCTTTTAGCATAAAAATTAATTTTTCAACTAAAGAATGAAAATCCAAAAAAGATCTAATGCCAATTTCTTCTAGTTTTTTTATCAACTCACTATCTTCATAATGCTTGTTAAATTCTCTCCATTTTGCACGCAAAAGATAAATAGTTTCTATATCCATAGCTTGAGATAATCTATGTTGAGTAATTTGAACTATTTCTTTTATCTTTTTGTCTTTACTAATATTAAGTTGTTGGATTATAAGTTCAAGCAATGCAAACACATCTTCGTATTTTTTGCTAACTTGTCTATTGAGCCTAGAAACTAAAAACATCAAAAACTCATCAATAGTATGTATACTTTTTCTTTTTAATTCTTGTTTGTAAATTTCATCTAGTAAATTAGTGTATTTTTCAATTCTAGCTTTATTAAAACTCGCAACACCAGCTTTTTTAGCACATTCTTCAAAAACCTCACTATAATTTTCTGGAGTTGGATATAATTTACGCTCTTTTAATTTTATTAATGTTTCTTTTGCAATCTCATTAATATGGCTTGCCATCAATACCCTCTAATTGCTATGATAGAAATAAACTCATCAAAAGCTTCGCTAGAAGCATTTTTTATTGCTTCAAATCTTGCTTGATCGCTGATGATAGAATTTGGACTAATGTCAAAATTATAACTTCCTTTTGTATTTATAATTTCTTTTTTTCCATTTTTATATTGTAAGATAAATTCTAAATAAAGCTCTGCTTTATAATTTACCACATAGCCATTTCTATCATATACCATAGGAGTAAAATTCAATTTTTTCATGGTAACTACGATAGAACTATTTGCACTATGTTCATCTACAATTTTACGACCTAGTTTATTTAGCATTGCTTCTCTTAAAATATCTGTAATATATACACTATTTTCAGGATCTTGCTTGCTAATATTAATCTTTAAAAAAACATTTTCCCCTAAAACTTTGTTAGCCATTTGTGAAGATGGGATATACCCACAAGCTACCAAAAAAAAGCTTAAGAAAGAAAATAAATATTTTTTCATTTTATCACCAAATTTAATAATTTTTTATCTACATATATTTCTTTAACAATTTCTTTTCCATCAAGCCATTTTTTAACATTTTCTTTTGCTAAATTTATTATTTCATCTTTGTTTAAAGAATTATTTAATTCAATTTGAGCTCGTTTTTTACCATTTATACTAATTACAAATTCAAAACTATCTTTTACAAATACTTCATCTTTTAAAGGTATTTTTCTAAAATTTTCACATTTAAACAAATAATCACTAAGCTCAAAACAAACATGAGGAATTATAGGTTCTAAAACATTTAAAATGATATAAAATCCTTCTTTTAATAAATCTTCATTATTTATAGCATTTAAAGCATTAAAAGCTTCCATACAAGAAGCTATTAAAGTATTAAAAGCATAAGTTTGCTCATAAACTTCACTTGATTTTTTCAAAGCTTCATAAACTTTTGCCCTTGCATATTTTTCTTCTTTATTTAAAGAATTTTGATCTATATCTTTTAAAGATGCATTACTTAAATTCATAGCTTTTTCATATAATTTATTTATAAATCTATAAGCTCCTTCTAAAGCACTATCATTCCATTCTAATTCTTTTGCAGGTGGAGCTGCAAAAAGTATAAATAATCTTGCGCTATCAGCTCCATATTTTTCTATAATATAATCAGGATCTACAACATTACCTTTAGATTTGCTCATCTTAGCACCATCTTTAGTAACCATTCCTTGAGTTAATAATCTATCAAAAGGTTCATCATCTTTTAAATATCCTAAATCTCTTAAAACTTTTTGAAAAAATCTTGCATAAAGCAAATGAAGTATAGCATGTTCTATTCCGCCAATATATTCATCAACATTCATCCAATAATTAGCACTTTTTTCATCTATTGCTTTTTCTTTCCAAGTTTTATTATCACTTGCAAAACGAGCAAAATACCAAGAACTTTCAAAAAAAGTATCTAAAGTATCACTTTCTTTGCTTGCTTTTTTTCCGCATTTTGGACATATACATTCTTTCCATTTTTCATGTTTATCTAGTGGATTTCCTTCTCCATTTATAATTACATCATCTGGTAAAGTTATAGGTAAATTTTCTATTTTTTGAGGAACAACTCCACAATTTTCGCACTTAATCATAGGAATAGGCGCTCCCCAATATCTTTGTCTTGATACGCCCCAATCTCTAATTTTAAAATTAGTTATTTCTTTTCCTATTTTTTCATTTTCTAGTTTTTGTATTATTAATTTTCTTGCTTTATTGCATTCTATGCCATCAAATTCAGCACTATTGATTAAAATTCCTTCTTTTAATACAAAAGGTAATTTATCATTGTCATCTTTTTTTATTACTTGTTTTATAGTTAAATTATATTTTTTAGCAAATTCAAAATCTCTTTCATCATGAGCTGGAACACTCATAATAGCACCACTTCCATAATCATTTAATACAAAATTAGCAACCCAAACAGGAATTTTTTCATTTGTTAAAGGATGTAATGCATAAATACCTAAAAAATATCCTTCTTTTTCAGAACTTTGTCTTTGTCTTGGAGTTTGATTTTGCATATTTTTTATTTTTTCTATTACATTATCATCTAAATTTTTATTATTAATTAAATCTAAAACTATATTATGTTCAGGTGCTAAAGCTATGTAAGAAATTCCATATATAGTATCTGCTCTAGTTGTAAATACATTTATACTTTCTTGCTGAATTTTATTATTTTTTTCAAGTTTTAAATCAAAGCTAAGGCCTTTGCTTTTTCCTATCCAATTTTCTTGCATAATTAATACTTGATTTGGCCATTTACCTTTTAATTTTTCCAAATCTTTTAATAATTCATCAGCATAAGCAGTTATTTTCACATAATAACCTGGCATCTTTTTTCTAACTACTTCATGATTACAACGCCAACATTTTCCATCTTCAACTTGCTCATTAGCTAAAACGGTTTTATCATTTTCACACCAATTAACCTCAGCTTCTTTTGTATAAATTAAACCTTTTTCATACATTTTTATAAAAAATTCTTGTTCAAATTTTGTATATAAAGGATCAGAAGTGGCAAGCATTTTATCCTTAGAAAAAGAAAAACCTAAAGAAAATAACTCATTTTGCATATAATCTATATTATCATAAGTCCATTTCTTAGGATGAATTTTATGCTTTATAGCTGCATTTTCAGCTGGCATCCCAAAGCTATCAAATCCTATAGGATGCAATACATTAAAGCCTATTTTTCTATAATATCTTGCCATTGCATCACCAATAGCGTAATTTCTAACATGTCCCATATGAATTCTTCCACTAGGATAAGGAAACATAGATAAAATATATTTTTTAGGCAAAGAATAATCATCTTTTGGTTCAAAATATTTATTTTCTTCCCAAATTTTTTGCCATTTTTTTTCTATTTCTTTTGCAACATAAGCCATATTAACTCCTAGTTTTCTTCATGAGTTTTTACAGAATCAACTATAACTAATATCATAGAAAAAATATTAGCTATTAAAGCCCCTATAGCTAAAGTATAAACCATTACATTAGCTTCTGGATTAATTTGTATCAAAGCAAAAGCTGGAATTAAATGCAAATCAGCCACTAAAGAACTTGCAAATAATTCAGCTGCTAAAAAATTTCTAACTCCAATTTTTAATAAAGTAGAAATCAAATTCACACAAGCTGCAATAAATAATGCAACTTCATTTTGATCATATAAAAATCCTGCAGTTGTTGTTAAACTCATTAAAGCAAAAAATATATATATAACCTTACCCCAATTCATTTTTATATCGTTCCTTTTTCATACATTGCTCTTAGTTTTTCTTTTTCTTGCTTTTTTTTGACTTTTTCTAATTCTTTTTGACGATACCCAGCAACACTAAATTTAAACCATAAAAGTGCTGGACTTGCTACAAATATAGAACTTGCTGTTCCTGCTATAATCCCTACTATCATAGTTAGAGCAAAACCTTCTATCATTGAACCACCAAAGAAATAAAGAACAACAACAGTGATTAAAGTTAAACCTGTAGTTAAAGTTGTTCTTGATAAAGTCGCAGAAACTGACTCATTAATAATTAAATCAAGTTTTGAATTTTTACTTGTTTTAATCCCTTCTCTTATTCTATCAAAAATAATAATAGTATCATTTAAAGAATAACCAAGCACGGTTAAAACTGCTGCTAAAATATCTAAATTTACATCTATTTCAAATAAAGCAATAGCTCCTAAAGTAATGACAATATCATGAATTTCGCAAACTATAGAAGCCATAGCAAAACGCCACTCAAATCTTATAGCCAAGTAAATTAAAATAGCAATTAAAGAAATTCCAACCGCCATAAGTCCTTTATTACGCAGTTCATCTCCTACTTTTGGACCCACTACATCCACACGGCGTACTTCAAATTTACCTGTATCTTTTAATAAATTTGCAACACTTACTCCAATATCACTGCCCAAACTATCACTGCTTCCTGAAAAACGGATAATCACTTCATTTGCACTACCAAATTCAGTAACACTAGCACCTTTTAAATTTTCGTTTATAGACAAAGCTTTACGAATTTCAGCCAAAGGTGCTTTTTGTTCATATTGAAGTTGCACTAAAGTCCCACCGGTAAAATCAATACCAAAATTTAAACCCTTAGTAAAAAGGACAAAAATAGAACCAAAAAATAAAATGAAAGACAAAGAGATAGCTGCAAATCTCATTCTCATAAAATCATAAACATGTTTTTGACTAAAAAATTGCATCAAGGTCTCCTATATCCAAACCATAATCTTGTATTATTACTTTTTTCCATGCGATTCATAAACATTTCAAACATACCATGAGTTCCCCAAATTGCTGTTATCATAGAAACTAAAATTCCTATACTTAAAGTCACCGCAAAACCTTTTACTGCACCTGTTCCATAAGCATAAAGCACTACCGAAGTAATTAATGAAGTAATATTAGAATCCAAAATCGCACTCATTGCATGTTTATAGCCATTTTCTACACTTTGTCTTATACTAGCACCTTCTCGTAATAATTCTCTTATTCTTTCATTAATAATAACATTCGCATCAACAGCCATACCTACGGTTAACACAAGCCCTGCCATACCTGGTAAAGTCAGTGTAGCTCCAAACATAGCCATTACTGCTATAATAACTAAGATATTTGCAATTAAAGCAATATTAGCAAAAATTCCTGCTATACCATAATATATTATCATAAACGCAATCACCAAAATAGACGCACCTGCTAAAGCTATCATGCTCATTTTGATGCTATCAGCACCTAAAGATGGTCCTACGCTTCTTTTTTCAAGCATTTTAACTGGTGCTAAAAGTGCCCCACTTCTTAAAGCAATGGCTACATCATGAGCTTCTTCAACACTAAAGCTACCACTAATTTGCCCACTTCCTCCGCCTATTCTTTCATTGATTCTTGGAGCTGAATATACTTTATTATCTAAAACTATTGCAAGTCTTTTTCCTACATTACTTCCTGTGTAATCTCCAAATTTTTTAGCACCTTCAGAATTTAAAGTAAAATTAATCACTGGAAGATTATTACTTTGTCCAAAACCTACTTTTGCATCAGTAAGCATAGAACCATCAAGAATAGGTATGGACTTTACTAGATATTTAATTTGTGGATTTTTAGCATCTTCAAAAATCAAATCACCATACTCAGCAGCTTGAGCTGGAGTAAGATTATTTACCTGATCCATTCTTACATCATCTACTTCCATTAATTGCAAATGTGCAGCTTTAGCAATCAATTCTCTAGCCCTAGCTTCATCTGTAGCAGTCTTAATACCTGGAAGTTCTACTAATATTTTATCTTCACCTTGCTTTGCAACATTTGGTTCTGCAAGGCCAAATTGATCAAGTCTATTTCTTATAGTTTCAACAGCTTGCAAAATAGCTTGTTCATGAGTGAGTTTAATTTCTTCTTGAGTTAAAGATAGCGTGTAGTGTAAATTTTCATGTTTTATAGCTAAACCTTTGATATCTTTCAATAACAAATCAACTTTAGCTACATCATTTTCATCTAATAAACTAAATTCAATACTAGTATCATTTACTTTGATTTTATCCACTATAATATCTTCTTTATTGATAGAATAGCTAAGAGAAGAGGCTATGGATTTAATCTTTGATTTAACAGCCTCTTCTACTTCTACACCTAATAACATATGCAAACCACCTTGCAAGTCAAGCCCTAAATTTATTTTAGCTCCACTTTGAGTTTGCATAAAAGAAGGTATAGAAAAAATAAGTCCTATAAGAAAAACTACAAAGAAAATAATACTTCTATAAGTAATTTTTCCACTACGCATTAATTTTCTTTGCAATAAAATCTCTAGAAATTTTTACAACTACATTTTCATCATTAAGCTTAACTTTGATAAAATCTTCTTCTGGTTTTACCACCTCGCAAATTATTCCACCATTTGTGATGATTTTGTCCCCTTTTTCTAAGGATGAAACCATTAATTTATGGTCTTTTGCTTGTTTTTGTTGTGGTCTAATAACCAAAAAATAAAAAATCGCAAAAAGCACAATGAGAGGCAACAATGAAGTCCAAATATTTCCGTTTTCTGCCATTTCTTCCCCTTTTTTTTAAATTCATAAATTCTAATTCTACCACTTTTAAAATAATAAAAGCCTTTTTTTCTGCACTTTTATTATCAAATTTTATTTATTTTTCTTTTTTTGAAAATTTATTTTTTGAACTTATATCCCCATTTTTAAGTATATATGGTTTAGTTTTATTGCTAAGAAACAAAAGTAAAATTGGTTATTTTTATACAGGCTTTTTTACTGGAATTTTATGGTTTTGGTGGGTAGGATTATCTTCTATTTATTTTAATTTAACTTATTTAATTCCTTTAGAAATAATACTAATTGGTTTAATTTATGGAATCTTATTTCTAATATGTTTTTTTCTTAAATATGATTTTTTAAGACTATGTGGAATTTTCTTGCTTAGTTTTATACATCCTTTTGGTTTTGACTGGTTAAATTGGGGTGTTTTAAGTGTGTATGGTATCTTTGATGCAAGTTATCAAGGTGTTATAGCTATGTTTTTAATTGCTTATTTTTATTATGAAAGGTATATTTCAAGATACTATAAATTAGCTATTATCTTAATACTTATTTTAATTGGAGCTCAATATAATCAAAAACAATCACAAACATTAAATTTAGACTATAAATTAATTCAAACTAATATTTCTCAAGATCAAAAATTCATACAAGAGAATTTACAAATTCATTCTAAAGATATTTTTAACCAAATAAATCAAGCCATAAAAGAAGGTAAAGAGCTTATTGTTTTTCCTGAAACTGCATTTGCCTTTGCTTTAAATAAAGCTCCAAATTATCTACAGACTTTAAAAGAACTTTCAAAACAAATCATCATCATCACAGGTGCTATTAGCATCACACCAAACCATCTTTATAATAGCACTTATGTATTTGACAATGGCAACATACAAGTTTTTAACAAACATTATCTTGTACCTTTTGGAGAAGAAATTCCTATATTTAAAAACTTTTTTAAAAAATACCTTTTAGATATTGATGAATTTTCAAAAGGAAAAGAATTAAATCAATACAGCATAAACAATCAACTCATTACTAATGCTATTTGCTTTGAAGCTACTAAAGAAAAAATCTATAAAAATTCAAAAATTATCATAGCTACTTCAAATAATGCTTGGTTTAATTTTTCAAGTGAGTATAAATTACAAAAATTCTTAATGCAATTTTATGCAAATAATTATAATGTAAGCATATATCATGCAGTTAATGGAAAAGAAAATGCAGTAATTAAGCCAAAAGAAATATTAATTTTAAAGATAAAAGAAAAAATTTTTAAAGCAAAATGAAGCTTAAAAGCTTCATTTTACAATGCTTTAAATTCATCAATTGCGTCTAATTTTTCCCAAGGATAATCAGCTTGACCTACTTGACCACGCGCTGCAACATCAGCATATAAAAAAGTTTCTTTGCTAGGTTTATCAAGGTTGAATTTGTTTTTAATCCAATTTGGAGTTAATGGGAAAGTTTTCATTACAAAATCACTTAAAATATCATCATTTAATCTTGTATTTGTTCCCATACAATCCACACTTACAGAAGTTGGCTTAGCCACTCCTATAGCATAAGAAAGCTGCACTATACATTTTTTAGCAAGGCCTGCTGCGACGATATTTTTTGCTAGCCATCTTGCAGCATAAAGCCCACTTCTATCAACCTTAGTATAGTCTTTAGAAGATTGTGCGCCACCTCCTATTGGAGCATAACCGCCAAAACTATCTACTATAAGTTTTCTTCCTGTTAAGCCACTATCATGCAATGAGCTATGATTTACATATTTTCCAGTAGGATTGATTAAAATTCTTGTTTTTTCTGGGCAAAAAAGCTCTTTTGGTAAATTTGAATCCAAAATCAAATCCATCACCAAAGCTCTTAAATCTTCTATTTTCATACTTTCAACACAAGGAGCTGAAACTACAATAGTATGAATACTTTGTGGCTTGCAATTTTCAAAATTTTCTTTATTTACATAATCAATCGTAACTTGAGTTTTAATATCCACCCCAAGTTTGTCAGGATTGTTTTTTGCAAAATTATATACTTTATCACAAAGCATTCTTGCATAAGAAATCGCAGCTGGCATATATTCTTTAGCTTCATTACTTGCAAAACCAAACATAATTCCTTGATCGCCTGCTCCAATTTCTCCATCTTCTTGATCAACACCTTGATTAATATCAGGGCTTTGCTCGTTTAAAAACACCATCACATCAATCTCATCAGGGTGCAAGCATTGTTTTTTGCTAAAATGAGGATGGCCATCATAACCAATATCTGCTAAAGCTTTTTTTACGATATTTTCATAATCTTGTTTTTCTAATTTATGTTTAGATTTTATTTCACCACCAATAACAATCTTATTTCCTGCGACAAAAACTTCACTTGCAACTCTTGAATTTTTATCATGAGTTAAAAACTCATCTACTATAGAATCAGCTATAATATCAGCACATTTATCAGGATGCCCCGCACTTACAACTTCTGAAGTAAATAAATACATGATTATTCCTTATATATTAAAAAAATAATTTTAAATTCTATCAAAAATTAGCTTAAAAATTACAAAGCTTATTTAAGCTTTACTTTGATAGAATAAATAAAAATTATCACTACAAAAGGCTATAAATGAACTTATTCTCTTGTGCAATCAAACACTATAAAAATGGAAACCTTATTTTACAAATTTGCATAGGAATTATTTTAGGAATTTTAGTAGGCATGCTCTCTAAAGATTTAGCTGTATTTGCTAATATACTAGGTTCTTTATTTACAGGAGCATTAAAAGCTATAGCCCCTATTTTGGTATTTATTTTAATTTTAACAACTATTTGTACAAAAGAATTTAATCATGGTAGCGAAAAAATAAAACATATTATTTTCTTATATATTTTTGGAACTTTTTTAGCGTCTTTAAGTGCAGTTAGTATAAGTTTTATTTTTCCTGTAGAATTAATATTAACCGATATCGAAAAAGCTTCAACTACAAGTCCTACACATATAGGTGAAGTATTTAAAACCTTACTTTTTCAAATAGTAGATAATCCCATCCACGCTTTATCTTCAGGAAATTATTTAAGTATATTAGCTTGGGCTATAGGTGGTGGTTTTGCACTAAGACATTGCTCAAATGATGCAAAACAACTTTTTACCGACATTAACGAAGGAGTTTTAAAAATTGTTAAGTTTATAGTTAAGCTTGCTCCTTTTGGAATTTTTGGGCTTGTAGCAAATTCAGTTGCTCAAACAGGTGCAGCTGGACTTTTAAGCTATGTTAAATTATTAGTAATTTTAGTTTTAACCATGTTTTTTGTTGCTTTTGTAATTAATGCTTTAATTGTATTTGTTTACACAAAGAAAAACCCTTATCCTTTGATTTTTATTTGCTTAAAACATAGTGCTGTTTTTGCATTTTTTACTAGAAGTTCTGCAGCAAATATCCCTGTAAATATGGCTCTTTGCTCTAAATTAAATATCAATAATAACCTATATAGTATTTCTATTCCTCTAGGAGCTACAATTAATATGGCAGGAGCAGCTGTAACCATAGCTATATTAAGCCTTGCAGCAGCTCATACAGTAGGTATTGAAATTAATTTTTTACAAGCTATGCTTTTGAGTGTTTTAGCTGCATTTGCAGCTTGTGGAGCTAGTGGGGTTGCTGGTGGCTCGCTTTTACTTATCCCTTTAGCGTGTTCTTTATTTAATATTGATTATGACATAGCTATGCAAGTAGTAGCGGTTGGATTTATTATAGGAGTAATTCAAGATAGCGTTGAAACAGCTTTAAATAGCTCTACAGATGTTTTATTTAGTGCAATATGTTCGGATAATGAATTAAATTTAAAAATTTAAGGAGGACTTATGAGGCATTTAATTACTACAAAAGATTTTAACAATGATGAAATTTTGGCTTTATTTAAAGACGCAAAAGAATTCTTAGATGAAAAACCACGCACTTATTTAGAAGGAAAAAGTGTTACTACTATTTTTTTTGAAAATTCAACACGCACACAATCAAGCTTTGAAACATCCGCAAGAAGGTTAGGTGCTAAAGTTTTAAAATTAGATGTCTCAAGAAGTAGTTCTAGCAAAGGTGAAACACTTTTTGATACTGCTGCAAATTTAGATGCAATGGCACCAAATGCTATTGTGGTTAGACATAAAAACTCAGGCGTGCCTCATACTTTAGCAAATTACACTCATTGTCCTATAGTTAATGGAGGTGATGGCAAACACGCTCATCCTACCCAAGCTTTACTTGATCTTTTCACTATAATGGAACATTTTGATTATAATATTAAAGGTAAAAAAATAGCAATAGTAGGAGATATTAAAAATTCACGCGTTGCTGCTTCAAATTTAGAATTATTACCTCGTTTTGGTATAGATATTACTCTAGTAGCTCCTCCTCATTTTATGCCAAATTATCCTATAAAAAAAACAAATAAACTAAAAGAAATTATTGATGATATTGATATTATCATGAGTCTTAGAACACAGACTGAAAGACATAATATACCAACCTATGCATCGCTTAAAGATTATGCCAATGATTTTTGTATTAGTAAAGATTTGATAAAAGATAAAAATCTCATTATCTTGCACCCAGGTCCTGTACATAGAAATATTGACATTAGCGATGAAGTAATGGCCGATAAAAGATGTAAAGTTTTAACTCAAGTTAAAAATGGTGTTGCCATTAGAATGGCTGTATTAAAAAAACTTATTTTAGAAAGTTAAAATTATGCATAATTGGAATTTAAATATTTTATTTAAAGATGAGCAAGAATTAAATCTTTTTTTACAAAAAACCCAAGAAGAAGCTTGTGAATTTAAAAAACAATATGAAAATAATCTTCATAGTTTAAGCAGCGAGCAATTTTTACAAGCTTTAAAAAACTATGAAGAATTAATCTTAAAACTTTCTCACATACTAACTTATGTGTATTTAAATTTTGCTCAAGATACAACCAAAGGTGCTTTTTATGCAAAATACGAAAATTTAAGTAAAAAAATAGAAGAAAATCTTTTATTTTTTGAACTTGAATTTTGTGAACTAAAAGAAGAAAAAAACAAAAGTTTTATCGCTTTTTGCAAGGATTATGAGTTTTATTTACATAACCTTATCAAACACAAAAAACACAATCTTTCTAAAAAAGAAGAACGGGTTATGCTTATTTTATCAAGCACAGGCTCAAATGCATTTGCAAGATTATTTGATGAAACCTTTAGCGCTTTAAAATTTAATCTTGATGGGCAAAAATTAAGCGAAGAAGAAATTCTAAGCAAACTTTATGATAAAGATAGAATTATTAGAAAAAAAGCTTCAAAATGTTTTAGTAAAACCTTAAAAAAACAAAACAAACTCTTAGTTTATATTTTTAATATGATTAAAAGTGAACTTGCTAACATTTGCGAGTTAAGAGCCTATGAAAGCCCAGAAACCCCAAGGCATATAAGAAATCAAATTTCTAAAAAAAGTGTTGATGCGCTTATTAATGCTAGTGAAAATAGCTTTGATATTGTTTCTAAATTTTACAATGCAAAGAAAAAAATTCTAGGATATAAAAAGTTAAAAGATTATGATCGCTATGCACCTATTGGAAAGGAAATGCAAATTGAATTTAGCCAAGCAAAAAATATAGTTTTAAAGGCTTTTGAAAATTTTTCTAAAGATTTTTATACCATAACAAAAGAAGCTTTTGAAAACAACTGGATTGATGTTTATCCTAAAGAATTTAAACAAAGCGGGGCTTTTTCTCACTCAAGCACACCACTAAGCCATCCTTTCATACTTTTAAACTATACCAACCAAAGGCGTGATCTTTTTACTCTAGCTCATGAGTTAGGACACACTATACATCAAAAACTTTCTTACAAAGTAGGTTTTTTAAACCAAGATACACCTCTAACTACAGCAGAAACTGCTTCAGTGTTTGCTGAGATGTTGATTTTTGATTATATTAAAGAAAATTTAAACAAAGAAGAACTTTTGTCTTTATATGCAGCAAAAATTGAAGATATTTTTGCCACTCTTTATAGACAAATTAATTTTACTACTTTTGAGCGTAGATTTCATGCTAAAAAAGAAGAGCTTAGCGCTCAAGAACTAAGTGAAATTTGGCTTGAAGAATCAAGAAAAATGTTTCAAGATAGCGTAATTTTAAGTAAAAATTATGCTTTATGGTATTCTTATATACCACATTTTATACATTCTCCATTTTATTGCTATGCTTATGCTTATGCACAACTTTTAGTTTTAGCACTTTATGGCTTATATAAAAGTGGTAAATGCTCTAATTTTACTCAAATTTATATTGAATTTTTAAGTAGTGGTGGAAGTAAAAGCCCAAAAGAACTTGTAGCTATGTTTGGATTTGACATAGAAAGTGATGAATTTTGGAATATAGGTTTAAAACAAGTTAGAATACTAGTAGATGAATTTTTAAGGCTAAGCAATGATTGATAAAATTTTAAATAATAAAAATTTCATAACTTTAATGCAAAAAAGCATTTATGAGTGTTTACAAATTTTAACCCAAGAAGATATTGAGTTTAATATCATTGTAAATACAAAATTTGTTACACTTGAACCTCCCTTGCCACCAGAATTAGATGTTGTAAATAAAAATCCTTATTGTGTTTTTGCTCTTGGTGGATATACTTTTAAATCCATAGTTTTAACAAATGAACATATAGAATTTCATGCGGGTTTTGGGCCTGATGATTTTGCAACTTTTGTGAAAGTGGATTTGGGAGCAATTACTCAAATTCAAGTTGAAGATAATATTATTTTTGTCAATTTTTCTAATTATTCCAAAAAGCAAAATGATCAAAAACTAAAAGAAAAGTCTATGAATGCCTTTTTAAATAATCCTAAAAACAAAGATATATTTAAAAAATGAATTTACTTCAAGGGTTAAATGATAGCCAAAAAGAAGCTATCATGCATATTGATGGAGCTATGCTTATATTAGCAGGAGCAGGTAGTGGAAAAACAAAAACTATCACCACTAGACTTGCTTATTTGATTGATCATGTGGGCATTCCTGCGCAAAATACCCTCACACTAACCTTTACAAATAAAGCTGCTAGCGTAATGAAAACAAGAGCTTTAGCTCTTTTAAAAGATCAAAATTTACACAATCCACTTCTATGTACTTTTCATAAATTTGGTTTATTATTTTTAAGGCTTTATAGTGAAAGAATCAAAAGAGCAAATAATTTTGTTATTATCGACACTGATGATAAAAAGAAAATTTTAAAGGATTTAGCAGGTGAAAACATAAAAAACTCATTAGCAAGCATTGGAGCTTATATTTCAAATTTTAAAAATCAAAGCAAAAATGCTGAAGAAATTCGAAAAGAATTAGAATTTTTAAAAGATGAAAAAAGTAAAAACTACGAAGAAATTATTCATCTTTATGAGCAATATGAAAATTTTTTAATACAAAATAATTTTATGGATTTTGATGATTTATTAATGCTTACAAATAAAATTTTAGAAGATGAAAATTTTGCTAAAGAACAAAGCAAAATTTATCAATACATAACAGTAGATGAATATCAAGATACCAATGCTCTGCAATATCAAATTCTAAAAAAACTTTGTGCGTCTCATGAAAATATCTGTGTAGTGGGTGATGATGATCAAAGTATTTATGGCTGGCGTGGTGCTAAAATAGAAAATATCCTAAATTTCAAAGAACAATTTAACAATGTAAAATTAGTCAAACTAGAGCAAAATTATCGCTCAACAAATGCTATTTTACAAGCTGCAAACGAACTTATAGAACATAATAGAAAAAGATTAGGAAAAACACTAATTTGCACAAAGGATAAAGGTGAAGAAATAGAAATTTTACAAAATGATGATGAAAAAATTGAAAGTTTTAAAGTAGCAAAAGAAATTTCAAAACTTTTAAATTCAAAAGTTAATCCAAGTGAAATAGCTATACTTTATAGAGTTAATGCACTATCGCGTGCTTTAGAAGAAGCATTTAGCAAAGAAAAAATTCCTTTTAAACTACTAAGTGGAATTCGCTTTTATGAAAGAGCTGAGATTAAAGATATCATTTCTTATTTAAGATTACTCTCAAATTTAAATGATGATTATTCTTTTAAACGCATTATCAACCGCCCTAAAAGAAATTTTGGCAATGCAAGTTTAGAAAAACTAGAAAATTATGCTAAAGAAAATCATTTATCTTTGTTTGAAAGCTTATGTATTTTACAAGGAAGTGGATTTTTTAGTAAAAAAACAGATAAAGAAATAGAAAAATTTATATTAAGCATACATAAAATCAAAGAAAAAGAAGACTTACTTGGAATAATTTTATCTTTAGAAGATGAATTTAAAATCAAAGAATTTTATAAAGATAATCCAGAATCCGAAGATAAGCTTTTAAACATAGATGAACTATATGCTAATTTAAAAGATAAAATTTCTCATGGAAACTATGATACTTTAGATGATATTTTAAATGAAATATCTTTACTCAATGAACAAGATAGTTTAGATCAAGATAAAGTTTGTATTATGAGTATACATGCTAGCAAAGGACTTGAATTTGACTATGTTTTCATTATAGGTTTGGAAGAAGGATTTTTTCCACTCACTAGCGAATCAAGCAATATAGAAGAAGAAAGAAGACTTGCTTATGTAGCAATCACTAGAGCAAAGAAAAAACTTTATTTAAGCTATGCAAATTCTAGATTTTATAAAGGAAGTCGTGCAAGATTAGAAAAAAGTAGATTCTTTGGTGAAAGTAATGTGATGAAAAAAGAACTTACTTTAGATTATCAAAGTAGTTCTTATAAAAAGGGTGATTTAATTAAACATAAAATTTTTGGAATAGGTAGAGTTACAAGTGTAAGCAAAATAGGTGCTGAAGAAAAACTTACTATTAATTTTGGAGGCATAGAAAGAATGATTATGTCAAGTTTTGTGGAAAAAGTTATATGAATAAAATTTTTGTTGCTTACAAACCAAGTGATATAAGTTCAAACGCTTTTTTAAATAAAATCAAAAAAAGATACAAAATTAAAAAAGCTGGTTTTTCAGGAACGCTTGATCCTTTTGCAAAAGGAGCATTGCTTATAGCCTTTAACCAATACACAAAACTTTTTCGTTTTTTTAATAAAAATCCAAAAATATACAGAGCAACACTTTGGTTTGGAGTGCATTCTTTAAGTCTTGATAATCAAAACATTAAAGAAATCACTCTTGTAAATTCTTTTAAAAAAGAAATTTTAGAAAAAGTTAAAAATGAACTTTTGGGTAAAATCACTTATATCCCACCTGCATATTGTGCAAAAAAAATAAACGGAATAAGATCTTATGAGCTTGCTAAAAAAGGATATGAGGTAAATTTAAAACCATGTATTATGGAAATTTTTAATACAAAAATTTTACATTATAACCATCCGTTTTTAACCATAGAAATTGCCGTAAGTGAAGGTTCTTATATACGCTCATATTGTGAATTATTTGCTAGAAAACTCGGTGTTAATGCTACATTAAGCTCATTAGAGCGACTAAGTGAAGGAGAATTTATTTATGAAAACGAAAAAGAATTAAACCC
Source organism: Campylobacter peloridis LMG 23910 (assembly GCF_000816785.1). Lineage (NCBI taxonomy): Bacteria > Pseudomonadati > Campylobacterota > Epsilonproteobacteria > Campylobacterales > Campylobacteraceae > Campylobacter > Campylobacter peloridis. The sequence goes on from NZ_CP007766.1 coordinate 1,192,272, forward strand.
TTTAGCTTATTTAAATCTTAGAAAAAATACGATAAAATACCCTCAAAAATTACATAATGGACAAAAAATTTTTTTGGACGATTTAGAAATTCAAGATGAAGGTAGTTATATTTTAGAAGAAAAAGATTTTTTTTCTATTATTTTTATTCAAGATAAACAAGTGCAATATTACTTAAATAAGGTTATAAAATGTTAATTTTGTCAAGAAAAGAAAATGAGAGTATAAAAATTGGAGATAACATAGAAATAAAAGTAGTTCAAACAGGCAAAGGTTATGCAAAAATAGGCATTGAAGCACCAAAAACACTAATGATTTTACGCAAAGAACTTATCGAACAAGTAAAAAGTGAAAATTTACATGCAATAAGTGATGAAAGAATCAAGCTTGATGATTTAAGTAAAAAGCTAAAAAAATGAAAGCTTATGCTAAGGCTAATATTTTTTTAAAAATCATTGGATTTGATTTACGCTCTTATCATTTATTACAATCGCGTTTTGTGTTGTTAAAAAATATTTTTGACGAATTAGAATTTAGTAATGAAAAATACAAAGATGGTTTTGAAATTATAGGGAATTTCACACAAGATACCATTATACATAAAGCTTATAATGAATTAGAAAATCTTGGCTATGCTAATCAATTGAAAGATTTTTTTAAAGACAAAAGCCTAAAACTTACAAAAAATATTCCAATAGGCGGAGGATTTGGCGGAAGTAGCACCGATGCAGTTACATTTTTATTGATGATTAATGAGGCTTTGAATTTAAAATTATCTCATCAAGATTTAGTAAATATCTGTCAAAAACTTGGGTCTGATTTAGTCTTTTTTTTAAGTGGTTATGAAAGCGCTAATGTAAGTGGTTGTGGAGAAATCATAGAATATTTTGAAGATGATTTTTATAATTTAAATTTCGTTTTTCCTTCTATTGAATGTTCAAGTGCTAAAGTATATCAAGCATTTGATAATAGTCAATATGATTTAAAAGCCAACTTGAAATTAGCAAAAACATTAAAAACATTAAAAACTAGCGAACTTTTAAAATTTAAAAATACAGATTTAAACGACTTGTTTGCTCCTTGTGTAAAAATTTATCCTAAAATGCAATTTTTCTTTGATAATGCTTATTTTTTAAGTGGAAGTGGAAGTGGAGTTTTTAAGGCTTAGATAATGAAAAAAACTATAGTTAAAAATAAAAAAGCTTTTTTTGATTATGAAATTTTAGAAAAATTTGAAACAGGCATCGTGCTAAAAGGCTCTGAAGTAGTTGCATTAAGAGCTTTTAGAGCTAATTTAAAAGATTCCTTTGTGCGTATTATTAAGGGTGAAATTTTTTTATTAAATGCTCACATCTCCCATCTTAGCACCACTCATTCTTTTTATAAACACGAAGAAAAAGGAGCTAGAAAACTTTTAATGCATAAAAAGCAAATTGATAAACTTTTTGGAAAAATTAGCACTCAAGGATTTACTATAGTTCCACTAGAGCTTTATTTTAATGAAAAAAATAAAGTAAAAGCTTTAATAGCTTTAGCCAAAGGAAAGAATTTGCACGATAAAAGAGAAAGTTTAAAGAAAAAACAAGCAGATCTTGAAGCAAGAGCTGCAATGAAAAATCACTATTAAAGGAAAAAAATGAAAAAATTTACTTACTTATTTTTAACATGTATTTTCGCAATTTTAATAAATGCTTGTTCAACAGAAGAAAGAATAGAAAATGATTTTGCTTTTGCAGAATACAAAATAAATGATGAAATTTTATTAAAAAGTGTCAATGGAGGTGAAAAAACACTAGTTAGAACGCAAAATGGCTTTGTGATCAAAGGCGAAGAGGATAAAATTTTAATGTTTGATTTTTTTGGAACCTTTTGCACCCCTTGTCAAGAAGAAGCACCTCATCTAACTAGCTTATGGCAAAAAAATGCTAAAAATTTTATAATCATTGGGCTTAGTCATTTTGAAAATGTAAGCGATCAGGCAGTAAAAGACTTTGCTATTAAATACGGTGCATATTATTTTTTAAGCAATTCTAAGGAAAATGATAGAATAATAGCTCAAGCTTTAAAAGATATAAACTATCAAAACATGGAACAGCTTCCTTTTAAAGTAGTTTTAAAAAATGGAAGCTATCAAGATTTAACAGATTTTTGGAATAAAGATTCAAAAAAATATGTCAAATACTACCTTGGTAAAGTTTCCACTCAAACTATGCAAGATGATATCACTAGGATATTAAATGAGTCTAAAAAATGAAGTTTTAGAGCAACAAAAATTAGCAGAACCTAAAATGTTTAAGGTTTTGCTTTTAAATGATGATGTTACCACTATGGATTTTGTTATTGAAATTTTGGTAAATATCTTTCATCATGATTTTGAAAAAGCTAGTGCTATTATGCTTGAAATTCATCATCAAGGAAGTGGAGTTTGTGGTATTTATACAGAAGAAATTGCTCTTAGTAAAAAACAGCAAGTTGATATGGCAGCAAAAATTAATAATTTTCCACTTCAAACAAGGATAGAAGAACAATGAAATTTAAAGAAACAATTGATTCATTTATTCCCAATGCTAAGCATCTAAGCTTTATCAATCATCATGAATTTATCACTTGCGAGCATTTGCTTTTTGCGGTAGTTAAACTAAGTAATGATTTTAAAAATTTGCTTGAAGAAATTGGCGATGGAGATTTGCAAGGTTTAGAAAATGAGCTAAAAAATTATTTGGCCAAAAACAATGAAATTTTAAAAAAAGAAATAGAACCTATTTTTTCTATTGTGCTAGAAAATATATTAGAAAAATTAAATTCAAAAAAACAAAATAGTGTAATTGATTTTATCATCGCACTTTGCAAAGAAGAAAAAGCTTATTCTTATAATATTTTAAAAAAACACCTAATAGAAGAAGAAAAAATAAAAGAATTATTACAAAATACTGAATTTGAAAATCTAAAAAATCACACTATTGAGTTGGTAGAACTTGCAAAAAAAGAAAAAATAGATCCTGTTATTGGTAGGAAATTTGAACTAGAAAGAATAATGCAAATTCTAAGCAGACGCAAAAAAAACAATCCAATTTTAGTAGGTGAACCAGGAGTTGGTAAAAGTGCTGTTATAGAAGGTCTTGCTTTAGCTATCGCTCAAAATAAAGTTCCAAATCATTTGAAAAATTCAAAGATTTATAGTCTTGATATGGCAAGCTTGCTTTCAGGAACAAAATATAGAGGAGATTTTGAAAAAAGACTAAAAGATATCATAAAAGAATTAGAAAATATCCCTAATGCTATTTTATTTATAGATGAAATTCATACCATAGTAGGAACTGGTGCAAGCAATGAAAGTCATGCAGATATGTCAAATTTATTAAAACCTGCACTAAGCAATGGTAATATAAAATGTATAGGTGCAACTACTTTTATAGAGTATAAAAATACCTTTGATAAAAACAAAGCTTTAAGTAGAAGATTTGCAAAAATTGATATAGATGAGCCAAGCGAAGAAGAATGTTTTTTGATTTTACAAGGTTTAAAAAATAAATATGAAAATTTCCATAAAATCAAATTAAGCGATGAAATTTTACAAACAAGCATAAAACTAGCAAAACAATTTTTGCATGATAAATTTTTACCCGATAGTGCGATTGATTTAATCGATGAGCTTGGTGCAAGCTTTGCCCTAGAAGACAAAAAAAGTAAAAAAATAGTAAAAATAAAAGATTTAGAAAATACCTTAGCAAGAATGACGCATTCTCATAAAATTTATGAAAGTGATCAAGGTAAAATTCTTAAGAACTTAGAGCATGATTTAAAACAAAACATCTTTGGACAAGATGAAGCCATTAAAGCTTTATGTTCTATTTTAAAACAAAGTTATGCAGGATTAAAAGGCAAAAATACCCCAAAAGGTGTGTTTTTATTTACCGGTTCAAGTGGGGTTGGTAAAACTGAACTTGCTAAAAATTTAGCACAAATTTTAAACCTTAATCTTGAAAGATTTGACATGAGTGAATACTCACAAAAACACGATGTAAGTAAACTCATAGGAACATCCGCTGGTTATGTGGGTTATGAAGATGGTGGTTTGCTTAGCAATAGTATTAGAAAAAATCCTTTTAGCGTAGTTTTATTTGATGAAATAGAAAAAGCTCATCCTGATTTAACTAACACTTTTTTGCAAATTTTTGATAATGCAAGTTTGACAGATAATAGCGGTTTAAAGGCTGATTTTAAAAATACTATTATCATTATGACTTCCAATTTAGGCTTAAAAGAAAGTAATGAACTTGGTTTTTTAAGCAGCGATAAAGAAAAAAACAATAAAGCTATAAAAGATTTTTTTGCGCCTGAATTTATAAATCGTATAGATAAAATCATACATTTTAATGATTTAAGTCAAGAGAATTTAGAGCAAATTGTTCAAAAAGAACTTGATTTAATGGCCACTAATTTAAAAAACATCTCTATAGATGCTGATAAAAAAGTAAAAGAATTCCTTGCTAAAAAAACCAATAATAAAGAATTTGGAGTTAGATTGTTAAAACGCATTATTGCTGAAGAATTAGGAGAAAGATTAAGTGATGAAATTTTATTTGGTAGATTAAAAAATGGTGGTAAATTAAAACTCAAACTTTCTAAAAATGAAAAAATCGAATTTGTATTCTAAATTATTAAAAAGTCCTGATGATGCACCTGTTTTTATTAGTGAAAAACTAGAAGTAAATTTCATACCTCATGCTTATAGTCTAGGACTTTTTCCATGGACTAGTAATCCTGTTACTTGGTGGTGCCCTTCTCCTAGAATGGTGCTTTTACCTGATGAAGTGCGTATACAAAAAAGCATAAAAAAAGCTTTAAAAACTTATGAAATAAGACTTGATTTTGATTTTAACTCGCTTATAAGTCATTGTGCAAAAAGAAAAAAAACTTGGATAAGTCAAGAATTTATACAAGTTTATACAAAACTTTTTGAGCAAAATTTAGCCCATAGTGTTGAAGTTTATGAAAATGATGTTTTAATTGGCGGTTTATATGGACTTATTATTGGCAAAATGTTCTTTGGTGAAAGTATGATAAGTCTTAAAAAAGATGCCTCAAAAATTGCCTTAATCAAACTCTGTGAAACACTAAAACCATACGATTTTTTAATAGATTGTCAAGTTCCAAATGATCATTTAAAATTTATGGGTGCAAAAGAAATTCTAAAAAAAGATTTTTTAAAACTACTTGAAGAAAAAGTTTCACTTGAAAGTGGCTTTAAAAATTTCAAAAATTTACTATAAAAAGATATACTTATAGCTAAGAAATCACATAAAAATTTTGGAATGATTTTTGCTTTTATTCTGTAAAAGCTTTATTTTAAAGGAAAAATTATGATAAGCCCTTTTAAGTCAAAAGAACTTATTGTCGATGCATTAGCTGGAAGAAACTTAAGAAGTCAAATGATTAATTCTAATCTTGCAAATGTCGATACCCCTTTTTATAAAGCAAGAGATATAGAATTTGAAACTGCTTTAGTAAATAGAGCAAATGAAATTTTCAAAAGAAAAGATACTAAAGAACTTGAACTAGCAAGTACTGATATAAACCATCAAAAACCTTGGAAGTTTCCAGATCCAAATAAATCTACTATTTATTTAAGAGACGGACATTTAGCAAGAAATGATGCAAATACCGTAGATCTTGATGTAGAAACTACAGAAATGAGTAAAAATACTATGATGATTACTGCTTTAGATGGTGTTTTAAGAAGGCAAAGTAATATTTTTTCAACCATCATAGAAACAAGTTCTAAATTAGGCTAGGAGAAAGATAATGGCTTATTTAAGTGATTTTGATATTAGTGGATACGGACTTAGTGCTCAACGCTTTAGAATGAATGTAATTAGCTCAAATATAGCTAATGCAAATACTACTAGAACAGCAGAAGGCGGGCCTTATAGAAGAAGAGAGGTAATTTTTAAAGCGACTGATTTTAATGAGCTTTTAAATAAACAAATTGCCAAAGATAATAATTTTTTAGAATATGAAAACCCACTAAATGATCCGGCTTCGCAAAAAGATGCAAAACCTGCTATAATGAGCGTGGTTGTTGATAAAGTTGTTAGAGATGATAAAGATTTTCGTATGAAATATGATCCTTCTCATCCTGATGCAAACGAACAAGGCTATGTTGCATTTCCAAATATAAATCCAGTGATTGAAATGGCCGATTTAATCGAAGCAACAAGGGCTTATCAAGCTAATGTAAGTGCTTTTACAAGCACTAAAACCATAGCACAAAGTGCTATAGATTTATTAAGAGGTTAATATAAATGAATACTATTAATAACATTAATCAATTAAATAATATCAATAACAAAACAAATAATAGTAACAACACAAATATTGGCGATGAATTTTCAAATTTATTGAAAAATTCAATTAACAATCTTAACAAAACACAAGAAACTGCTGAAGCTGCTATGGTAGATATTGCCACAGGAGAAGTAAAAGACTTACACCAAGCAGCAATAGCTATTAGCAAAGCTGAGTCAAGTATGAAATTTATGCTTGAGGTTAGAAATAAAGCTATAAATGCATATAAAGAAATTTCAAGAACACAAATTTAATATATGCTCTCAAACACTATTAGAAATAGAGTTTCAAAAGTTGCTTTTGCTTTTTGTATGGCTCTATTTTTTATGGTATTATTTTTACTCTCCACATTTTTTCTTACTTCAAAGCGCCATATTCCTAATACAGAAAAAGAACAATATTTTTCAGCATTAAGAGGGAATATCATTACAAGCGATAATTTTACCATCACTTCAAGTAGACAAATTTATAGAGCAGAGATTGATTTAAGGAGTTTAAATCCTGATAAAAAAGATTTATTTTTAAAGCTTTTTGAAATTTATAGCGGTGCGAGTGATGAACAAATGCAAGATATAAAAAAAAGAATGCTTGCAAAAAAAAAGCGAAGTTATAATTTTATTTTATTACAAAATATTAATTCTAAAAATGCTAGCTACCTAAGAGAATTAGCAAAAAAACTTTATACCCAAGGTTTTTTTCGAGCTTTTACAAACAACAACGGCAGAGTGGAGACAAGAGGCCTTGATATAATAGAACACAAAGAAGATCGTGTGTATATGCCAAAAGATTCTTTAACTCCAGTTATTGGCTATACAAGAACATATATGGATGAAGAAAGTGAAATTTTCAAAAATATAGGCATTAAAGGTTTAGAAAAATACTACAATGATTGCCTAAATCCTATACAAAATGCTAAAATTCAAGGTTTAAAAGACATAGGTGGTAATATAATTTTAAATTTATATTCTAACCAGCAACGCAAAATTGATGGTTGTAATTTATACTTGAATATATCACTAAAACTACAAAAAAGTCTTGAAAAAGAAATTGACCAAAGAAATGAAGATTTAAAAGCAAATGAAATTATTGTTGCAGTAATGGAAAGTAAAAGTGGAAAAATTTTAGCACTTGCTAGTTCTAGAAGATATGATCCGCAAAATCGCGGAAGAGATCTTTCTGTGCTAAATGCTAGTGCCATAGAATATGGGTATGAAGCAGGTTCGGTTATAAAACCCTTTATTTTTACAACTGCTTTAATGCTAGATAAAATTAAAGTAAATGAAATAATTGATACTGATGGTGGGCAATATAAATTAGGACGCTTTACTATACGCGATGATCACAAAAAAAATAAAATGAGCATGGAAGAAGTTATTACTTACTCTTCTAATGTTGGTATGATTAAAATTGCCAAAAGACTAAGTAATCTTGAAATTATATCAGGGCTTAGAATTTTTCGTTTTGGAGAAAAAAGTGGTATTGACTTACCTTATGAACAAAAAGGTGAAATTCCAAACCCTAAAAATTTAAGAGATATTGAAAAATCGGTATTAAGCTATGGATATGGTTTAAAAACAACTTTTATGCAACTTTTAGCCGCTTATAATGTTTTTAATAATGATGGTATTTATATAAGCCCACAAATTGCAAATAAATTTTATCAAAATGGTCGCTTGGTTAAATTAGATGAAGATGTTAAAAAAGATAAAATATTATCTAGTAAAGCTGCCAAAGAAATGCAACAAATTCTAATCAATGTAATAGAAAAAGGAACAGGTAAAAAAGCCCAAACTAAAGGTATTATCATAGGTGGAAAAACAGGAACTGCTAGAATAGCTGAAAGAAAAGGTTATACATCTAATCGCTATAATGCATCATTTTTTGGATTTGCTAATGATGAAACACACCATTACACCATAGGCGTTTTAGTAAGAAATCCAACTAAGGCTTATAGTTATTATGCTGCACAAAGTGCTTTGCCTGTATTTAAAGATACTGTTAATATTTTAATTAAAGAAAATTATTTAAAACCTATAAAAGAACAAGATGTTAAAAAATAAAATTATCACGATATTAATCTTTTTTACATTGATTTTTTGTTTTGCTTATTTAAAATACTGGATTTTATTATTTATAACTTTATTTGTGTTTTTGGTTGTATTATACCTACGAAAAAATTTATAGGTATAGAAACTTAGGATGTAAACAAAATGTTTTACAATTACAAAAAGATTTAACCGTTTACTGGGTAAATAGTTAAAATGTAGTGCTATAAGCACGCAAAGTATGTTTAGTGGATGCAAAAACTTCAATCAAAAATTATCAAGTTGGAATTTAAAAAATATTCCAAGAAAAAATCATATGTTTTTTAATACTGCTATAAAAAATTAGCATAAATAATTACATTTTGACTTGATTTAAAACAAACTCCACAAAATCATCGCTATCATTTAAACAAGCAATAAGCTCATAATCATTTTTAGCCAAATGCCTATATTCTATCCCAAGCTCAAAAATAGTTTCAGAACAATCTATACAAAAAGATATAGGATAAATCAAAGCTTTTTGTTCTAAATTAGCTAAAACATCACTCGTGTTTGGCTCAAGCCACTTAATAGGACCTAGTTTTGATTGATAAGAAAGCAAAATTTGATCAAATTCATCTTTTAATCTTTCTTTTAAAAGCTCTACATGCTCATTTACATGTTTTTCATACAAATCACCTTTTTTAATCACTGAAAGTGGTAAAGAATGTGCTGAAAAAATCAAGGTTTTAAAGTTATGCTTTTTATTTTTTTCTAAAATATGTTTAATAACAATTTCATTATAAAATGCATCTTTATAAAAGACATCAATAATACTTAACTTAGTTTTGATATTTGCATTTTTAAGGGCATTTTGCACCACTTCTAAAGAACTACTAACCGTTGTTTTAGAATGGTGAGGATATAAAGGAAATAAAATAATCTCATCATCTTCTTTAAAATCATATTTTTTTAAAACATCACTTGCAAAAGGAGGGACATATAAGCTAATAAAATCAAATTTATATTCTTTAGTTTTAATATTTAACTTATTGCACAATTTTTGTGTAAGCTCGGTAAGCGGAGATTTACCACCCATTTTTTCGTAATTTTGTTTCATAGCTTTTAATCTTGATTTTCTTATTATAAAAGCTACAAATTTTCTTAAAAAAACATTTTTAATCCCTAAAATATAAGGATCATTAAACATATTTTTTAAAAAAAGCTCACACTCACTAAGCTTATTAACCCCGCCCATATTCAAAAAAAATACATACTTCATTTAAGCACCTTCTAAAATTTCTTGCACCCTTAATGCATCTTCAATACTTGCTAAATTCTTACTTTCTCCATTTTTTATCAGCTCAAAAAATGCCTCATGCTCACCATATAAAGGGGAGTTATTATATAAATTGGCAATTTTTTGCGAATTAATAAAAAGTTCATAATTTTTCAAATCAAGCTCATAGCTATAATTTTTACCCAAAACAATAAATTTTCTTATGATAAAATTAGCATTCCAGCTATTGTGAATACACGCTAAAACATTTTCTAATCTTAAATTAATCATCACCTCATCTTCAAATTTAGCATGATGATGTGTTTTATTAATTTTTACATCTATTATTTTCTCTTGCGTTAAAAAATAAATCAAATCAAGATCATGCACACTAAGATCACTTAATACCCCTACATCATTGATTCTTTGCGGATAAGCAGAAATTCTTTGTATATTTATGCTAATTATTTCATCATTTAAAAGCTTTTCTTTTAAGGTTAAAATCGCAGGATTAAATCTTTCGCAAAATCCTACCCCTACTCTAACTCCATCTTTTATAGCTTGATTTTGTAGCTTTAAAATTTCATTTAAATTTAAAGCTAAGGGTTTTTCTATTAAAACATTTTTTATTTGAGTAAAAACTTTTAAAGCTATATCTAAATGCGTAGAAGTTGGAGTAGCAATAATCACACCATCAAGATTTTGTGTTAAAAAATCATCAAAATTTTTATGAAAAAAGTGTTTAAATTCATCTTTACAAAAAGGATCATATAAATGAATTTCTTTGATATTTGGATTTTTTTCAAGTTCTTTTAAATGGTTTTTTCCCATTTTACCAAGACCTATAAGCCCTATTTTCATTCAAAAGCCTTAATCACTTTAGCTTGGTGCTCTTCTTTTAAAAATGCACTCATAGGTAAGGATAAAATTTCATCACTCAAAAGCTCTGTATTGATTAAATCACCCTTTTTATAAGCAAGATAAGCAAAAGCTTCTTGCAAATGAAGTCCTAAAGGATAATGCACCGCAGTAGGTATGCCTTGCTCTTGTAATTTTTGTATGAAATTTTCTCTATTTTTTACACGCACGCTATATTGAGCCTGGGCACTCATAAAACCATCTTTTCTTGGCGGTAAAATGCAATTTTTTAAATTTTGATCATAAATTTTTGCTATGGCTTCTCTTTTTTTAATCTCTTCATCTAGATATTTCAATTTCACATTTAAAATAGCTGCTTGGATAGTATCAAGCCTTCCGTTAATACCAATGTATTTGTGTTTATATCTTTGTACTTGCCCATGGTTTAAATAAATTTTAATTTTTTGTGCTAATTCATCATCTTGGGTAAAAACCGCCCCGCCATCTCCATAAGCACCCAAAGGCTTAGATGGAAAAAAGCTAGTGCAAGATATATCAGCTATAGCACATGATTTTACGCCTTTTTGGCTGGCTCCAAAACTTTGTGCACTATCTTCTATCAAAGCAATGTTTTGGCTTTTACAAAGTTCTTTTAGAGCAAACATATCAGGCATAAGTCCAAAAATACTCACAGCAATCACAGCCTTAGTTTTAGGTGTGATAGCACTTTGAACTTTTTCCAAGCTAAGATTATAATCTTTAAAATCAATATCTACAAAAACAGGCTTAGCACCAATTAAAGCCACCATTTCAGCCGTAGCTATAAAGGTAAAACTTGGCACTATTACCTCATCATCCCTACCCACACCCAAAGCCATTAAGGCCAAAAATAATGCACTTGTACCACTTGAACAACCTATAGCATGTTTAATACCTACATATTTAGCCAAATTGCTTTCAAATTCTTCTAATTTTGCACCACCAATAAAAGAAGCACTTTGCAAAACCTCGCCAATAGCTTTATCAATTTCATTTTTATACGCATTATATTGAGCATTTAAGTCTATAAAAGGAATATTCATTGTATAACCTTGTAAATTTAAAATTGTGATTATAAGATAGTTTTACTTAATTTAAAGTATTTTTGGTATTATTTTGAGCAAAAAATTAGCTAGGAAAATCCATGGATATTAGAAAAGAATATTTAGAATTTTTTAAATCAAAAGGACATGAAATAACCCCTTCAAGCCCTTTAGTACCTGATGATGCGACTTTACTTTTTACCAATGCAGGTATGGTGCCTTTTAAAAGCATATTTACAGGAGAAATCCCACGCCCAAATCCTCCACGCAAAACAAGCTGTCAAACTTGCATAAGAGCTGGTGGAAAACACAATGACTTAGATAATGTGGGCTATACAGCACGCCATCATACTTTTTTTGAAATGCTTGGGAATTTTAGTTTTGGAGATTATTTTAAAAAACAAGCCATTGCTTATGCTTGGGAATTTGTAACTGAGGTTTTAAAACTACCTAAAGAAAGATTATATGTAAGTGTCCATGAAAACGATGATGAAGCATATGAGCTTTGGCAAGAGCACATAGAAAAAGAAAGAATTTACAAATTTGGCGATAAAGATAATTTCTGGCAAATGGGCGATACTGGACCTTGTGGGCCTTGTAGTGAAATTTTTTATGATCAAGGTGCTGAGCATTTTAATTCTAGTGAAGATTATATGGGTGGTGATGGAGATAGATTTTTAGAAATTTGGAATCTAGTTTTCATGCAATATGAAAGAAGTGCTGATGGCACGCTTACCCCATTGCCAAAGCCAAGTATTGATACAGGCATGGGGCTTGAAAGGGTTAGTGCTATAAAAGAAGGAAAATTTAGCAATTTTGATAGTTCTTTGTTTATGCCAATTATTGAGAGTATTGCAAAACTTTGTGGCAAAACTTATACTTATGAAAGTGGAGCTAGTTATAGAGTAATTGCTGATCATATAAGATCGAGTGTATTTTTGCTTGCTCAAGGGGTTGGTTTTGATAAAGAAGGTAGGGGTTATGTTTTAAGAAGAATTATGCGTCGTGCCTTAAGACATGGATATTTACTGGGTCTTAAAAGAGCTTTTATGTATGAGCTTGTAGATGTGGTTTGTGAATTAATGGGCGGGCATTATACTTACTTAAATGAGAAAAAAGAATTTATTAAAGAGCAAATTAAACTAGAAGAAGAAAGATTTTTAAGTACCATTGAAAATGGTATAGAAATTTTTAATGAAGAATTAAAAAATACTAAAGATGTTTTCAGCGGTGAAGTTGCGTTTAAACTTTATGATACTTATGGTTTTCCGCTTGATTTAACCCAAGATATGCTAAGAGAAAAAAATCTTAGTGTAGATGAGGCTAAATTTAATGAACTTATGCAAGAACAAAAAAATAGAGCTAAAGCTTCTTGGAAAGGAAGTGGAGATAAGGCAATTAGCGGAGATTTTAAAATTTTATTAGAAAAATTTGGCAAAAACACTTTTAGTGGCTATGAAAATTATGAAGAAAAAACTAAAATTTTAGCTATCTTAGATGAAGATTTTAAAATCATAACCGAAGCTAAAGCAGGAGATATAGCATGGTTAATGCTTGAAAAAACTCCATTTTATGCAACTAGCGGGGGGCAAAGTGCTGATATAGGCTTTATTAATGAAAATGAGGTTTTAGATACACAAAAATTCTTTGAACTTAACCTAAGCAAAGTAAAATTAAAACAAGATCTTAAAACAAATGATGAAGTTATAGCTTGTATAGATACTAAAAAAAGAGAGCAAATTGCAAGACATCATAGTGCAACGCATTTATTGCACCATGCTTTAAGAGAAATTCTTGGCTCACACATTAGCCAAGCAGGCTCTTTAGTAGAATACAATAAATTAAGATTTGATTTTACTCATCCAAAGGCGTTAAATCATGAAGAATTAAACCAAATACAAGCTTTAGTAAATGCTTACATCATGCAAGCAAATGAGGCTAAAATTGAAATTTTAGATTTAGAAGAGGCCAAAAAAAGTGGAGCTATAGCTTTATTTAGCGAAAAATATCAAGAAAAAGTAAGGGTTTTAACCTTAGGAACTAGTAAGGAACTTTGCGGTGGAACCCATGTGAAAAATAGTTCTGAAATAGGAAGTTTTTACATCATCAAAGAAAGCGGGGTTAGTGCTGGAGTTAGAAGAATAGAAGCAGTTGTAAGTAAAGCTGCGCTTGATTATGTGAATGAAAATTTAAAAGAATTAAACCAAGTAAAAGAAGAATTAAAAACCCAAGATATTTTAAATTATGTTGCAAAATTAAAAAATGAAATCACGAATTTAAAAAATGATTTAAAAAATTCAAGCAAAACAAATTTAGATTCTAAAGAGCTTAATAAAACTACTTATTGTGTGCAAAAAATTGATAATGGCGATATAAAAGCCATGATAGATGAGTTTAAAAATAAATTTAATAAAGCTGTGATTTTACTTTTACAAGAAAAAGAAGGTAAAATCCTTATAGCAGCAGGTGTTAAAGAAGCTCCTTTAAAAGCAGGAAATTTAGTAAAAGAAATCGCTCAAATTTTAGGTGGAAATGGCGGTGGGAGAGATGATTTTGCTACTGCTGGAGGTAAGGATAGTAGCAAAATAGATCAAGCGTTAATTCATGCTGAAAAAATCATAAAAGAAAGTCTTGCTTAATGCTTTATTTAGCTTCAAGTTCGCCCTCACGCGTTGCTTTGTTAAAAAAAGCAAATATAGCTTTTGAACAAATCATTTTAGATTATGATGAGAGTTTGGTAAAAAAAGAAAATCCAAGCTCTTATGTGCAAAAAATTGTTTTAGAAAAACAAAGGCAGTTTTTTACAAAATATCCTGATTTTAAAAATGTTTTATTTGCAGATAGTATAGTTTGTATTGAAAATGCAATTTTTACCAAGGCAAAAAACGACTCACAAGCTTTTGAAATGCTAAATTTGCAAAGTGGAAAAAATGTTAGTATTTTAAGTGCAATGATATTAAATTTAGAACACAAACAACTTTTTTCTCTTAGCAAATGTGATTTAATCTTAGATCATTTTGATCATAAACATATGCAAGAATACATTGATTCAAAGCTTTACCAAGGTAAAGCAGGTGCGATAATGTGTGAGGGTTTTCACAAAAAATACATTAAAAAAATGATAGGCCATGAAAGCACTGCTTTAGGGCTTGATATAGAACTTTTGAAAGCGTTCTTATGATGAAAATATTAAAAATTTTTATTTCTTTTTGTATAGTTTGTGCAGTAGGAATTTTTATTTTTGTTGCCTATTTGTTTTCAGATTCAGATTTTAATCAATATACATTTAAAGATTACAAACCACCACTTACTACACAAATTTTTGATAAAAATGGAAAATTAGTCGCCAATGTTTTTGAGCAGCACCGCTTTTATGCTTCTTATGAAGAGCTTCCTCCAAGACTCATAGAAGCTTTAGTAGCCATAGAAGATACCAGTTTCTTCGAACATGGTGGAGTTAATATAGATGCAATTTTTAGAGCAGCTATAAAGATTATAAGAAGTGGTGGAAAAACCATGGAAGGAGCTTCTACTCTTACTCAGCAGTTTATCAAGAATACTGAATTAACTCCTGAGAGAACTTTAAGCAGAAAAATCAAAGAAGCTCTATTAGCTTATAGGATAGAAACTTTACTTACAAAAGAACAAATTTTAGAAAGATATTTAAATTTTATTTTTTTTGGACATGGGTATTATGGGGTTAAGACAGCTGCACTTGGATATTTTAGAAAAAATTTAGATGAACTTACTTTAAAAGAAATTGCTATTTTAGTAGGTATGCCAAAAGCTCCAAGCACTTATGATCCTACTAGGCATTTAGATTTATCTTTAGCTAGGGCAAATAGTGTCATTCAAAGAATGCATAATCTTGGCTGGATTTCAAACGATGAATACCAAAATGCTTTAGCTGAAATTCCAAAAATTTATGATGATACACTAACTCAAAATGCAGCTCCTTATGTAACTCAAGAGGTTCTAAAACAACTAAGTGGTATTAAAGATCTAAAAAGCGGCGGATATAAAATAGAACTTGCTATAGATCTTGATGTTCAAAATATCGCACATGATGCTTTAAAATTTGGCTATGATGAAATCATCAAAAGAGATAAAGATGCAAATTTAAGCACTTTAAATGGAGCAATGATAGTAGCAAACCATCAAACAGGAGATATCTTAGCTTTAGTAGGTGGTGTAAATTACGAAAAAAGTAATTTTAATCGTGCCACTCAAAGCTTAAGACAGCCTGGAAGCTCTTTTAAACCTTTTTTATATCAAATTGCTATTGATTTGGGTTATTCACCTATGAGTAAGGTTGCAGATATTTCAAGAATTTTTGAAGCAAGTAAAGAAGATGAAAAAGATTGGAAACCAAAAAATTATGGCGGTAAATTTTTAGGATTAATAACTCTAAAAGAAGCACTAACAGGTTCAAGGAATTTAGCAACAATCAATCTAGCACTTTCTTTAGGGCTTGATGTAATCCATGATAAGCTTACCAACATGGGATTTAAAAACATACCTATTGATTTATCCATAGTTTTAGGTAGCTTTGGTATTTCTATTTATGATTATGCTAAACTTTATACTGTTTTTGGAAATTATGGAGTTCAAAAAGATCTTGTTTTAATTAAAAAAGTTTTAGATAAAGATGGCAGGGTTGTTGTAGAATATAATTCTGGTGAAAGAAGGATTAGTGATGCTAGTCAAGCTTTTTTAGTTAATGATATGATGCAAAATGTTGTTCAAAAAGGAACTGGGCGTAATGCTAAAGTAGATGGCATAGAAATAGCTGGAAAAACTGGTACTTCAAACAAAAGTATTGATGCATGGTTTTGTGGTTTAACTCCTGAAATAGAAGCTATCATTTGGTATGGAAATGATGATAATAAACCAATGAAACAAATAGAAGGTGGGGCAAGAACGGCCGCGCCAGTTTTTAAAGAATTTTTAACTAAATATTTAGAACTTTACCCTGATAGTGCAAGAAAATTTAGCATTCCCAAAGGAGTTCATCAAGGTTTTTTTGAGAAAAAAAGAGAATACTACACCAATACTTCGCCTTTTCCAAAAAACAATCCTATATTATCAGAGCAAAATGAAATAATTTTTTAAATATTTTTTATAAAATAATAAAAATTATCCTTACATTTTCTTTTATATGTTTTAATTGCAAAAAACATATAAAGGAAATTTATGAACATTACCCCTGAAAATTTATACAAAAAAAGACGCCAATTTTTAAAACTTGGCGTAGGTGCTTTAGTGGGAACAAGCTTGATTCAATCCAAACTTATGGCTTTAAATTTTACCCCTAGCAATAATACTGATAATTTAAAAATTAGCGATGAAAAAATAGCTACTAATTATGTTAATTTTTATGAATTTTCCACTGATAAAAAAAGAGCTGTAGAACTTGCAAAAAATTTTAACACCAATAATTGGAAAATAGAAGTTAGTGGAGAAGTTGAAGAGCCTTTAACTTTAACCATGAAAGATTTGCTAGCCCTTCCTTTAGAAGAAAGAATTTATAGATTTCGCTGTGTTGAAACTTGGTCTATGGTAGTTCCTTGGATAGGATTTGAGCTACGCACGCTGATTGAAAAATGTAAAGTTAAAAGTGATGCTAAATTTATAAAATTTACAACTCTTTTTGATAAAAACCAATTTGCTGATCAAGCTTCATTTTTTCCAACTCTTGATTATCCTTATATAGAAGCTTTGAGAATGGATGAAGCCATGCATCCATTAACACTTATGGCTGTAGGAATGTATAAAAAACCTTTACTTGGACAAAATGGAGCACCAATTCGTTTAGTAGTGCCTTGGAAATATGGATTTAAAAGTATAAAATCTATCGTTAAAATAGAATTTACCAAAGAACAACCAAAAACAACTTGGGAGCTAGCAAACCCAAGAGAGTATGGATTTTATGCTAATGTTAATCCAAATGTTTCCCACCCTAGATGGTCTCAAGCAAATGAGCGTCCTTTGGGAGAATTTTTTACAAAGCCTACGCAAATATTTAATGGATATGAAAAAGAAGTGGCACATTTGTATAAAGATATGGATTTAAAGGTTAATTTTTAATGAGTAAAAAAAACTGCAATATCATAGCATTTTTATTTTTTATTTTAAGTATATTTTATAGTTTCTATCAAATTAAACAAGAATTTGATATTGTAAAATCTATTTATTTTTATAGTGGAATTTTTAGCTTAATCTTTTTTGGATTAAGCTTATTATTCTCACTTTTAAAATACAAATATACAAAAGATTATCCTAAATTTTTAGGTTTTTATGCATTTTTTTGGGCTATAGTGCATTTTATAAATTATTTTGCTTTTGGAAAAAATTTAAATTTTATATTTTTTTTAAAAGATACTTTTAATAAAAATTTAGAATTTAGTGGCTTTATAGCATTTTTTCTGCTAACTTTAATGTTTATTAGTTCTTTTAAGTTTTTTAATAAACTCATAAAAATAAGAAAATTAGCTTATATTTGTTTTTTAATAGCATCTTGGCATTATTTTTTATCTGCAAAAATTCCACAAATATCACATATTTTAGCTCTGAGTATAGCTGTGTTGTTTTTACTCACTAAAATATGGAAAAATCACAAAAAGAGAAAAAAAGTAACCTCATTTTAAATTTTCACAAAACAGTAAAAGACATTAAGCATAATAATATAAATATTTTTTTAAAATAAGACTTGATATATCTTAATTTTAAGGAAAAATAATGCAAAGACGAGATTTTTTAAACGGAATGGCTTTAACTATACTTGCGGGAATGACTCCATTGCAAGTTCTTTATGGTAAAGAAGCTAAAATAGAAGATTTCACTAAAGAATACTACCCACCAAAATGGCTTGGATTAAGAGGTAGTAATAATGCAAGTTATGAATTTGCTCATATGTTAAGAGATGGTGAAAAATTTGATTTTAGCGCTATTAAACCAAAACAAGAATATGATTTAGTTGTAGTTGGAGCAGGTATTAGCGGTTTAGCAGCAGCCTGTTTTTATCAAAATAAATTTGGCAAAGATAAAAAAATTTTAATTCTTGACAACCATGATGACTTTGGTGGACATGCTAGAAGGAATGAAATACAATTAGAAGATGGAACTATTTTAAGCTATGGTGGTAGTGAAACTTTTCAATCTCCAAATGCTTTGTTCTCAAAAGAAGTAATAGAGTTATTAAATTCTTTAGGAATTGACATTGATGAATTAGCAAAACGCTTTGATGTAAATTTCTATCCTGATTTAAAACTAAGTAGAGGGGTGTATTTTTCTAAAACTGAATTTGGAGTAGATAAAATAGTAAGTGGCAATCCTAGAAAAGTAATTTGTGATGATATACCAGAAGGTAGACACAATGGTAGAAGCGTTGAAGCTTTTATCGGTGATTTTCCATTAAACGAAAAAGACAAAAAAGATTTAATTGCTTTATTTAAAAGCGAAAAAGACTACTTAAAAGGCATGAATAAGCAACAAAGAGATGAATATGTTGCAAAAACAAGCTATAAAAAATTCTTAGAAGAAAAAGTTAAACTTTCTCCACAAGCTGTAAAATTCTTTGAAGGTATGACAGATGACTTTTTGGCTTTAGGAATTGATGCTGTTTCTTGTGAAGACGCTAGAGCTTCTTTTTTACCTGGTTTTGATAAACTTGGTCTTGATCCTATAGAAGGAGAGGCATTAGCTGAAATGGAAGAGCCATACATTCACCATTGTGCTGATGGTAATGCTACAGTTGCTAGATTAATGGTTAGAAGATTAATTCCTGAAGTATCTAAAAAGGGTAAAGATATGGATGAAGTTACTTTGGCTCATTTTGATTATTCTAAACTTGATTTAGCTAAGAATAAAGTTCGCCTAAGATTAAATAGCACTGTTATAAATGTAGAAAACACAAAAGATGGAGCTTTAGTAACTTATGTTAATAAAGGCAAAAATTACAGAGTAAAAGCTAAAAAAGTAGTTATGGCAAACTATAATAGCATGATCCCTTACATCATTCCAACTCTTCCTCAAGAACAAAAAGATGCTTTAAGTAAAAATGTAAAAACTTCACTTTTGCATACAAATGTTATTATAAGCAACTGGGAACCTTTTATAAAACTTGGCGTTCATGAAATTTACTCTCCAAAAATGCCTTATGCTAGAACCAAGCTTGATTATCCTGTGGATATGGGAGGATACCACCACCCAAGAGATCCTAAAAAACCAATTTGCGTTCATATGGTATGTTCACCTTTAGTGTTTGCTTCTATGCAAGGAATTGATCTTGAGGGAATGGATGCAAGAGATAGAGCTAGAGTAGGTAGAAATTTATTATTTACTATGAGTTTTGAAGAACACGAAAAAATTATCCGCGATCAACTTCAAGGTATGTTGGGTTCTGCTGGATTTAATCACGAAAGAGATATAAAAGCTATAGTTGTAAATCGCTGGGGACACTGCTATTCATATACAGAGAATAGTCTTTTTGATGATAGTGAAGAAGCACAAAAAACAATAGAACTTGCAAGAAAACCTTTTGGAAACATTACCATAGCTAATTCAGATTCTGATTGGGATGCTTATATGCATGCTGCTATTGATCAAGCATATCGCGCTGTTAATGAATTATAAAATTTAAACTCCATTTTTGGAGTTTAAATTAATTTAGCGTAGTCTTATTGAATTTAAAACAACCATTATAGAACTAAAACACATAGCCAAAGCCGCCAAATGCGGACTTAAAACGATAAACGGCACAAAGCCTGCTGCAATAGGAATACACAAAATATTATAAATAAAAGCCCAAAAAAGATTAATTTTGATAATTCTTTTTGTTTTTCTAGAAAGCTCAAAACAATAAGCTATTAAAGATAAATCATCTTTTATTAAAATTAAATCTCCGCTTTTTTTAGCAAGCTCACTTGCTTTAGAAAAACTTATACTAGCATTAGCTAAATTCAAAGCAGGAGCATCATTAATACCATCACCTATAAAAAGTACTTTTTCTTTTTTCATTTTTTCTTTTATAAAATTAAGCTTTTCATTTGGCTTTAAGTTAAAATAATACTCCTTAATGTTTAATTCTTTGGCTATTTTAACAACACTATTTTGATTATCCCCACTTAAAATAACACTTTTTATACCTTTTTCATCTAAATTTCTAATCAAATTTTTAGCTTCGCTTTTAAGTTCATTTTTTAAGCAAACTCCACCAAGACAAATTTTATTTTTCGCAAAATACAAACATATAGGTGCTTGATCTTCAAATTCTTGCAAAAATTGCTTGCTTTTTTGTATATCAATATCATTTTCAAGCATTAATTTTTCATTGCCTATTAAATACACATTTTCATTTTCCTCATAAAGCAAACCACTACCTATTAAAATACTCAATTTTCCTTTTAAATTTATACTTGTATTTGATTCTTTAGAAAAAGCTTTTGCGATAGGATGTGAGCTTAAATTTTCAATTTGCGTAAGTTTTTGAAAATCACCTTGAGTAAGATTATGTTTATAAATACTTAAATCATCTTTACTTAATGTGCCTGTTTTGTCAAAAATAGCAAATTTTATATTAGCTAAATTCTCCAAAACCGCAGGATTTTTCACTAAGATAAAATTTCTTGCACCATTTGCTAAAGCACTTATTATGGCTATAGGAGTTGCTAAACCCAAAGCACAAGGACAAGAAATTAAAAGCGTGGCACAAGCATGTAAAAATGCTGCGTTAATTCCTTCTTTAAAATACCAAAAAGCAAACACAAAAAACGAAAAAATTATAATACCAGCTACAAAATATGCTGAAATTTTATTAGCTAAATTTGCTAAAGGG
Source organism: Campylobacter peloridis LMG 23910 (assembly GCF_000816785.1). NCBI lineage: Bacteria > Pseudomonadati > Campylobacterota > Epsilonproteobacteria > Campylobacterales > Campylobacteraceae > Campylobacter > Campylobacter peloridis. The sequence goes on from NZ_CP007766.1 coordinate 1,213,696, forward strand.
GTTTTGACATTACCCGCTTTAAAAACAAGATCTTTGATTTGTTCTAATGAGCTTTCAATTGCCTTTTTATTGGCTTTAATTTTTAAACTTCCATTAATCAACACACTTCCTGCTAAAATTTCATCACCTTGTTTTTTCAAAAGTGGCAAAAATTCCCCTGTTAAAAAACTCACATCAACCTCAGCCTCACCTGCTATAATCACCCCATCAGCAACAACACTCTCACCCTCTTTTGCTAAAATCACATCATCTTTTTTCACAAAAGCACTAGGTATGCTTTTTATACTCTCATCTTCTAAGATTATATTTGCTTTTTTAATATCTATATTTTTTAATTTGTTTTGATATTCCAAAGATTTAAATTTAGCCTTTTCTTCTAAGTATTTACCTAGCAAAACAAAGCTTATAATCATCGCTCCACCGCTAAAATACAAATAACCATCTTTGCTAAATACCTCAAAATACACAAAAAAAGAATACACAAAAGAAGTAAAAGCGCCTAAGGATATCAAAGTATTCATATCTAAATTTTTATGCCTTAACCCCTTAAGAGCATGGATAAAAAAACCTTTTCCACAATAAAAAATCACTATCATAGATAAAAACATTTGTATCAAAGCAGAAATCTTTCCTTGAACAAACATTTCAAAATACATCACAATAGTGCTTAAGATTATACTCACAATAAGCTTTGTTTTCATATTTTTAAGCTCTTTAAGTTTAAACTTGTATAAATTTTGTTCATCTTGCAGTATTTCAAAACCTAAAGCTTTAATTTTTTCTTTGATTTTTGATTCTAAAGATAAATCTTTAAGCAAAAACACTCCACTAGAATTAACATAAGAAACACTTACATCATCTACTCCATCAATCTTTGCACAAACTTTTTCTATAGCATTAGAACAATTAACACAAGTCATATTGCCTATTTTTAATTTTAACTCATGCTTCATCTATCTCAAAACCTAAATCTTGCAATTGTTTTTTAAATTTATCAACTTGCTCTGCTTTTAAATCAATCTCTATGCTTTTATTTTCAACATTTATTTGCATGGTGCCAAATTCATCCTCTAACGAAGCTTTGATTAATTTTACACAACTTTGGCAATTGATATTTTTGGTTTTTATAATCATTTATTCTCCTTTTTCTCTGTATTCGTATTTATGAGAATGAAAAATTTTATTTTTTATAAATTTAAAACCCATTTTTTCATAAAGTATTTTTGCATTTATATTTTCATCCTCCACAATCAATGAAAGCTTTTTGTCGTTTTTTAAAGCTTCATTAAAAGCATATTCGATTAATTTCTTAGCAATGCCTTTTCCTCTTGCTTTTTCATCCACGCAAATACTATCTAAGTAAAACTCATTTTCGCATTCTTTTAAAACTTTTTCATTAATTCCTAAAAGCTTTAAATGCTCATTTAAAGGCCTATCTAACTCATCTGCCAAAGCCCCATCATAAAAACAAATCGCACCTAAAATTTCATTATCTTCTTCATAAACGCATATATTTTCATAACTTAAACGATTATTTTCTTGAGTGAAAAAATTTTCTAAAACCTCTATGGCTTTTTGATGTTCATTGTAACCACTAAGTTTATAAATAAAATGATCCATTGCTAAAGCAAGTAATTGTATGCATTTTTTGGCATCATCTTTTCTAGCTTTTCTGATCACTCTTTTACTCCTTTAAAATCAAATTTAGACTTCTTAGTTTATACTTTTAACTTTAAAACAATATAAGAAAGAGAGAATTTATGGGAAGAGCGTTTGAATACCGCAGAGCCTCTAAAGAAGCAAGATGGGATAAAATGAGTAAACTTTTTCCAAAGCTTGCAAAGGCTATACAAGTAGCAGCAAAAGAAGGTGGGGTTGATCCTGATATGAATCCAAAACTTCGTAGTGCCATAGCTACTGCAAAAGCTAATAATATGCCAAAAGACAATATCGATGCAGCTATTAAAAGAGCAAGTGGTAAAGATAGTGCTGATATTAAAAATATCCACTATGAAGGCAAAGCAGCACATGGGGCCTTAATTATCGTAGAATGTATGAGCGATAATCCTACACGCACAGTGGCTAATGTAAAAGCAATTTTTAGCAAAAATGGTGGAGAAATTTTACAAAATGGCTCTTTAACTTTTATGTTTTCACACAAGGCTGTTTTTCATCTTGAAAAATACGATGGAGATTTAGAAGAACTTGAACTTGAACTCATTGATGCAGGACTTGAAGAACTTGAGCAAAATGATGAAGAATTGCTAATTATAGGGGATTACACTGCTTTTGGTGAGCTTAGTAATGCCATAGAAAAAAAAGGTTTGGTGCTTAAAAAAGCAGGACTTGAATACCTTGCAAACAATCCTGTAAGCTTTAATGAAGAACAACTTCAAGATATTGAAAAATTGCTTGATAAATTAGAAGATGATGATGATGTTCAAGCAGTTTATACCAATATAGAATAGGAGCAATTATGCTTAAAAAAATCGACACAAAAAATGCCAAAAAATACAATTTTGCTATCATTAGCACCGAAAAAGGTGACATGAAATTAGAATTATTTCCTGATGAAGCACCGCAAACTGTGTGCAATTTTGCTAATTTAGCTAATGATGGTTTTTATGATGAACTTGTTTTTCACCGCGTGATTCCAAATTTTGTTATACAAGGTGGCTGTCCTTATGGTATAGGCTCAGGTGGCCCTGGCTATGAAATAGAATGTGAATGCGACGATCAAAAACACAAACACTTAAGAGGAAGTCTATCTATGGCTCACGCAGGGAGAGATACTGGTGGATCACAATTTTTCATTTGCCATAGTCCACAACCTCATTTGGATGGAGTGCATACTATTTTTGGACAAATAAGTCCCGAAGACAAAGAAAGCTTAGAGGTATTAGATAGCATTAGAGCAGGAGATAAAATCAAAACTATCCAAATTTTAGAAAAACTTTAAATTTACATCTCCTTAAAATTGTGCTATGATTTTTAAGGAGATTAATATGCATTTTATTTTTATTTGTATTCATATAATTTGTGCTATATTTTTTATAGCTTATGTGTTTTTTGATGTGTGTGTTTATAGTTTTGCTTATAAACACGAAAGCAAAGATGATTGCGATAAAATCAAAAAAGCTTATACTAAATCAAGTATTTTTATTTTTGCTAGCATTTTTATCTTGCTTTTACTTAGCGGAATTTATCTTTTGAGTTTTTATGAAATTAATTCTTTTTGGGATTTTTTTACAAGTAATTTTGGTATATTTTTATTTACCAAACTTTTATTGCTAGCAATAATGTTGATTTTAACTTGTTATTCTTTATTTTTTACAAAATTTCTAAAAAGAAAAGATCCATTAAAATCTCACTTAATTGCGTTAATTTTATGTATTTTAATAATCATTTGTGCAAAAGCGATGTTATATTTTTAATACATTAAAACTAAGCTTATATTATTAGTTTAAAAATTAAAGGTTGTTTATGCTTGGTGATATTATTGATTTTTTACTTACACTTGCAAAAGATTGGGGTTATTGGGGAATTATTTTTCTTATGTTTGTAGAAAGTTCCTTTTTTCCTTTTCCTAGTGAAGTGGTAATGATACCTGCTGGATACTTAGCTCATCAAAATGAACTTAATTTTTGGCTATGTTTGTTTTGCGGAACTTTCGGAGCACTTTTAGGAGCTTTACTAAATTATTATTTATGTTATTTTTTAGGACGCAATATAGTTTTGAAAATATGCAAATATTTTGGGGTTAATGAAGCAAAATTTACCAAATTTGAAGAGTTTTTCAACAAACATGGGGAAATATCCACTTTTAGTGGAAGATTAATCCCTGGTTTAAGACAATATATCTCCCTACCCGCTGGACTTGCAAGAATGAATTTAAAAAAATTTATATTTTACACAAGTTTAGGAGCTGGAATTTGGTGTTTAATTTTACTCATACTAGGATATATTTTAGGTAAAAATGAAGATTTAATCAAAGAATATTTACATTTAGTTATCATTGCTTGCATTGTCTTTACTGGAGCGATTTTAGTTATTTATTTTTACATTCAAAAAAGGAAAAATAATACCATAAGTTAAAATTAACATAAGTTACCTTGCTTTAAGAGTTAATTTTAACTTTTTTTATTCAATACAAGCAATTAAAGAGAATTAATCTTTTTTATTTTCTAAAAATATTTCAAATTTATAATACTTTATATTTTAAATTTGATAAAATCTTGAGAAAATTATTTTAAAGTAAATTTATGAAAAAACCATCTATTCAGAATTTAACTAATTTTTTAATTGACTATATCAGTGTTTTTTTAAGTGCAGGAACATACACAGCAAGAGTTTCAAAATGTGTTGGAAGAATAGCTAATGCTTATGGTTATGAAATTAATATGAATTTTTTCTTCCATCATACCACACTAAATATTTTTGATAAAGATGATAATTCCATACAAAGAACTTACATTATACCTAATAAACACAATCATATTAACTTTAAACTTATTTTAGAACTTAGCGCATTAAGTTGGCAAATTCATGATCATCGATTTAATCTTGAAGAAGCCAAAGAATCTTTTAACAGGCTAATTCAAACTAAAAAAACTCCTTTTTTTGCTAGTTTATTATTAGTATCTATTGCAAATTCAGCTTTTTGCAAACTTTTTGGTGGAGACTTTTATGGGTGCTTATTTGTTTTTTTAGCCACTTTAATAGGATTTAGTTTAAGAGTTTTATTTACTAAAATAAAAATTGATTTAAGAATCCAATACATTCTTTGTTCTTTTTTATCTTCTTTTATTGTATTTTTTGGAGTAGATTTAAAACTCATACAAGAAGCAAGCGTTGCTTTGGGTTCTAGTATATTATATTTAATACCTGGAGTTTATTTTATAAATTCTATTATTGATATTTTAAAAGATCATATACTAATGGGACTTAGTCGTATTATTAGTGTGGTGATATTAGTTTGTTGTATTGCTATTGGAATTTATACTACATTAAGTATTAGTGATTTTGGAATTTTAAGATGATTGATTATTCTTCTATACTTTGGGATATGTTTTTTGCGGCTTTAACAGGATTTGGTTTTGCTTATATATGCAATCCTCCATTTAAAACCCTTATACTTTCAGCTTTATTAGCTGCTATTGCTCATGGATTACGCTTTACTCTTATGGGCTACTTTGGATTTCAAACTTTGGCGATTGCTACTTTTATTGCCTCTTTTAGTATAGGATGTTTAGGCTTGATTTTAGCAAAAATTTTTAAAACCCCTGCCGAGATTATTGCTTTTCCAGCGCTTATTCCTATGATACCTGGAATTTATGCTTATAAAGCTATTTTGTATTTGATTTCTTTCATACGATCTGAAAATATAAATGAAAAAACTAATTTTTTAATACAATTTTTTGACTATTTTTTTACAACACTTTCAGTAACATTAGCTTTAGCAATAGGTGTTAGCGTTACATTGCTTTTATTTTTTGAACAAAGTTTTATGATGACAAGAAGTATTAAAAAGAAAAATCACAATTAATACTAATTGTGATTCATTTTATTTTTAGCCTCTATCCCCATCAAAGAAAAAGCTGTCTTTATACTCAAAGCACACACAGCAAAAAGTTTTAAAAGCTCATCTTCATTAGTGGAACCTACAACTTTATTTTCATTATAAAATTTATGAAATAAAGAAGCTAAATTCTTTAAATAATCAGGAATTTTTTGCAAAGACCTTGATTCAAAAGCATCATTTAATACTGCTTTTAAATTCAAACTCTCAAACAAAAGATTCATACCATCTTCATTTAAATTTTCAATCTTAACATCTATAACATCATTAACGCTTTTGTTTGCTTTAGCAAAAACTTGATGAATTCTTGCATGTGCATAGTTGATATAATACACAGGATTTGAACTATCTTCTTTTTTAAACTCATCTATATCAAATTCTAAATGCGTATCACACTTTTTACTAATAAATATATATCTTAGCACATCACTTCCAAGCTCTTCAACAACATCGCTCATTAAGATAAAATTTCCTGCTCTCTTGCTCATTTTATAAGGAGCACCATTTTTTAAAAGTGACACCATTTGCGCTAAGATGATTTCTAAATTATTGCTATTAAAACCTAAAAATTCCATAGCCGCTTTCATCCTAGCTATATAACCATGATGATCAGCTCCCCAAATATTAATACACTTATCATAACCTCGACTCATTTTATCTTTATGATAAACTATATCAGCGGCTAAATAAGTTCCCTTGCCATCATCTTTAATAATCACACGATCTTTTTCATCACTCTTAAGAGTAGATGCAAGCCAAATTTTTCCATCTTTTTCGTAAATACCATTGTGAGCTTTTAAAGCTTTTAAAGTATTTTCTAACTCATCATAATAACTAGTTTCACTCACATAAGTATCGATAAAAATCTTTGCATCAGCTAAATTTTGCTTAATAATTTTTAGCATTTTATCCTTAGCCCAAATGGCTAGTTTAGAAATATTTTCTTCTATAAAAAAATCTTTGTCAAATTCATTAAAAGCTTCTTTTGCAAGATCTATGATATATTCGCCCTTGTAGTATTCCTCAGGATAAACTACTTCTTCATTTAAGCAATGTTCTTTGAGTGCAAGCAAAATAGAAAGCCCTAAAAGATAAATTTGATTACCCGCATCATTAACATAATATTCTGTATCAAATTTATATCCTAAATGCTTTGCAACCCTGCTTAAAGTATCACCAAAAATAGCTCCCCTAGCATGGCCTATATGCAAAGGGCCTGTTGGATTTGCACTCACATACTCAAGTAAAAAACTTTGCTCTTTTTTATCATCTTTAGCAAAATCTTCACCATCATTTAAAGCTTTAGTAGCCAAAGAATTCAAAAAAGATTTTGAAAGCTTGAAATTTACATACCCATTAAGCGCTTCTACGCTTTCAAAACAATCACAATCTTTTAATTTCTCAGCAAGATCCTTAGCTATTATCATAGGATTTTGTCTTAATTCTTTAGCTAAAGAAAAAGCCAAAGGCGTAGCAAAATGTGCTAAATTTTTATTTTTAGGACTTTCTAAAATAATTTCTTTTCCTAATTTTTCTTTAATTTTTTGATAAACCAAAGTCTTCAAAATATAAACCTTAAGCTTTTTTTACTTCTTCATTTTCTTTTGCAAGAATATCTTTTTCATTGATTTTTTCTATTTTTTGTGCATCATCTTGCACTATTTTTTTATCATCTTCGGTATTCATTTCATCTTTAAAAGTTTTAATACCCTTCCCAAGACCCTTAGCAAGCTCTGGAATTTTTTTTGCTCCAAAAAGTAACACTACAATAAGTAGTATAATCAACCATTGAGTTCCACTTGGCATATGCATTTTAATCTCCTTTATTCCATTGATTTTGGATTTTTTTTAAATTATACTTTTTACTTTTTAATTTTGAGGCCTCAAAAATAGCCTCTAATTGCTTATAGCTTTTTTCAAGATCATCGTTAATGATTAAAAAATCATATTGATCCAAATAAGCCATTTCTTCACTAGCATTTTCCAATCTTTTGCTAATATCTTCTATTTTATCAGTATTTCGCTTAAGCAATCTTTTTTCAAGCTCATTTTTGTTTTTAGTTGTGATAAAAACAGAAGTGATATATTCAGGCATTTTTTCTTTAGCTATACAAAAACCTTGTACATCTATATCAAAAATAACACTTTTACCTTCTTTTAATGCTTTTTCTACGGGTACTAAAGAAGTCCCGTAATAATTTTTATGCACCAAGGCCCATTCTAAAAATTCACCCTTTTCTATACCCTTTTTAAATTCATCTTCACTAACAAAAAAATAATCCTCTCCATTTTTTTCATTAGCTCTTGGAGATCTAGTTGTACTTGATATAGAAAAATAAATATTGTCTTTTTCCTTAAAAAGCCTTTGAAGCAAAGTGCTTTTACCTGCACCACTTGGACCTGAAATTACTAAAATTTGACCACTCAATGTTTATTACTCTCATCAAAACTTATGTTAATGTTTATATTCATTTTCATACCTTTTAAGGCTGCCTTTAAAGTATCATCTGTAATACTTGATGTGATAGTTTGTGCTATACTTTTGCTTAATTCATTTACCATCTCATCCTCTTGATTGGTTTGTGTTTCATCAATCGCATATTCATCTTTTTCTATAAGGCTTATTGTATTTTTTTCCTCATTTACAATTTCCTCACCTAAAGCTAGTTTAATATCATTTTCATTTAAATTTGCAAATTCATCTTTATCATCTTCTAAAACTGCGCTCATATTTTCCTCTATATTTTCCTCTATATTTTCCTCTATATTTTCCTCTATATTTTCCTCTATATTTTCCTCTATATTTTCCTCTATATTTTCCTCTATATTTTCCTCTATATTTTCCTCTATATTTTCCTCTATATTTTCCTCTATATTTTCCTCACCTAAAATACTTTCATCAAAATCTAATTCTTCATTATTATCTTCACCTTCTATATTTAGCTCTTGTTCTAAATTTTCATCTGTGTTACTAAATTCCTCATCAAGTTCATCAATAGCCGCAAGTTCTTCTTTTATTTTATCTTGGGTGCTTAACTCTTCATCCTCAAATTCCATTTTTTCGCTTTTATCTTCCATTGATAATTCTTCAACTTGAGGCTCATTTTCGATTTCAGCTTCTATTTTTTCATTATACTCACCTATAAATTGAGCATCTTGAGGTAAGTCGTCAAAATTTATTTCTTTTTCTGCAATTTCTTCTACCTTAGGAATTTCTTCTTCAAAATTTTCCATTGCCGCGGTATTTTCTTCTATATTTTCTTCTATATTTTTCTATATTTTCTTCTATATTTTCTTCTATATTTTCTTCTATATTTTCTTCTATATTTTCTTCTATATTTTCTTCTATATTTTCTTCTATATTTTCTTCTATATTTTCTTCTATATTTTCTTCTATATTTTCTTCTATATTTTCTTCTATATTTTCTTCTATATTTTCTTCTATATTTTCTTCTATATTTTCTTCTATATTTTCTTCTATATTTTCTTCTATATTTTCTTCTATATTTTCTTCTATATTTTCTTCTATATTTTCTTCTATATTTTCTTCTATATTTTCTTCTATATTTTCTTCTATATTTTCTTCTATATTTTCTTCTATATTTTCTTCTATATTTTCTTCTATATTAATACCTTCTAATAATTCATTTCCATCTAAAGGAGTATTATCCATAAGCAATTCATCTTCTTTTTCTTCATCAAAATTTAACAAATCTTCATTAAAATCTTCTTCTTTATTATCTTCTTCATCTGCAGTATCTGTATTTTGAGAAATTAAATTTTCTATAGCATTATCACCATTTAAAAGTTCAATGAAATCTGTAGGTAAAAATGGTTTATGCAAACACTCCAAACCCTCTTTGCCTTCTTGATTTCTTGGTAATAAATAAATCAATCTTTCACATTTTGTTTGTAAATTTTCTAAATCAACTTCCATTTCATGATCAACAATAATAATATCATAAAAACCTATTTCCTCATCCAAATTTGACATTTCGGTAAATTCATAACCTAATTTTTGCACACCCAAACTAACTAGTTTAGATACAGCAACATTAGAATTTATTAGCAAAACTTTCATATCTATCTCCAAAAAAAATAAACAATATCTTATTGTAAAACATTTTTAATTATTTATTGCTTATATATTGAAAAATAATAATTCCATATGTTCAAAACCTTTTATAATTAAACTTTTAAAATATTGCATCATAATAATCAAAATTGCTATTAAAACAGCAAATGATAAAAATATTTTTATAGGATAACCAACCACCAGAAGGTTAAATTGTGGCATAGTTTTCATTAACATTCCAAAAATCACATCCGACAATAAAGAAATGGCTAAAATTGGAAATGCCATAGAAAAACCTAACACAAAAATATTCACCATAGCTTTGTTTAAATATAACATTAAATTTTCATGAGGATAAAATCCACCTAAACTAATATATTCCAATGAATTCGATAAAAAAAGCAATACTAGATGATGTCCGTCAAAGGCCAAAAAAATTAATAATGCTAATAAATTAAGTACTTGGGAAATCACTGGGGAATTAACACCTGTACTAGGATCCATCACGCTAGCCATAGAAAATCCCATAGTAAATGAAATTTGTTCACCAGCCATTTGCAATATGGCAAAAATCATTTGTAAAATAAGTCCTGATATCATACCAAATATCACTTCACTTAGAAGGTATAAAATAAAAAAAGAATCAGGTGAATTTCCTTCAAGCTTTGCCAAAGGATATAAAAACATAGTTAAAAACAAAGCTAAGGTTGTTTTAACTACCAAAGGAATGCTATTATGCGAAAAAAAAGGAAAAAAAACAATCAAACCACTCATTCTTGCAAATAAAAGCATGAATATCACAACATTATTATCACCTAAATACTTAACAAATTCCATGATTACTTAAACAATAAACCTTATCACATTTTTTTGCAAGTTCTTGATCATGAGTGATAAAAACTAAAATTCCATTATTTTCTTTTACATATTCAATTAATATATCTATTACATTTAAAGCATTTTTATAATCTAAATTTCCAGTAGCCTCATCAGCAAATATTACCTTGGGTTTTTTACTTAAAACTCTTGCTATACTTATTCTTTGTTGCTGACCACCACTTAATTTGGTAATTTTTTGTTCCATTAAATCAGCAATACCAAGCTTTTCTAAAAGATTAAAATCCATACTTTGATTACTTAAGATACTAGCAAGTTCAATATTCTCAGAAGCTAAAAACCCTTTAAACAAATAATGCATTTGAAAAATAATACCAAAATCATTTCTTCTAATTTTTAATAAATCATCATCGTTTAAAGCATATAAATCTTGATTATTATAAAAAATTTTTCCATTTTGTGGTTTTAAAAGAGTGGATAATATATGCAAAAGAGTGGATTTCCCGCATCCACTGCTTCCTTGTATTGCTATACAATCTTTTGCATTAAAAATAAAATTTAAATTTTTAAAAAGCGGAATATCGAAACTATGTCCTAAATTTTCCGCTTTTAAAGTGATCATTATTTAACCAATTTGAGCAGCAACTTCTGCAGCAAAATCTTCAGTTTTCTTCTCCAAACCTTCGCCTACTTCAAAGCGTATAAATTCAACTATTTTAATAGTTCCATTAAGTTCTTTCTCTTTTTCGGCAATTACTTGTTCAATAGTTTTTTTATCGTCCATTACATAAAATTGCCCCATTAAAGTAAGTCTGCTATCAAGCTGAGAATTATCTGCTATAAAGCTATTTAATTTTCCTGGGATAATATTAGGCCAAATTTTTTCTGGTTTACCTTGTGCTTGAAGTTCAGCTTTAATAGCTTCTTCAGCTGCTTGAATTACTTCTTGAGTTAATTGTTTTCTACTTGCAAATTTTGGAATTTTATGCTCTGGTTTATTTGGGTCTTTTAATCTTCTTCTTTCTTCATTTTCTTTTTCTAGCTCAGCAACCAAAGCCTTGTATTCATTTTCCACAAATTCCATATCAAGATCTTCATATGATAAATAACTTGGTTTCATTGCAGCTATATGCATGCAAATATGTTTTAAAAATTCTCCACACTTACTAGCTGTAGCTTCGCTATCACAAGCTGCTGCTATAACAACACCCACACGGCCATTAGTATGAATGTAACCATTTACCACTCCATTAACTCCTGCTTTTAAAGTAGCAAATCTTCTCACAACTAAATTCTCACCAATGGTTGCAATTTGACTTTTTAAATACTCTTCAAATTTAACCCCATTAATCTCACTTGAGTGCAACTGCTCAACATTTTCAAGACTTTTAGCTTGAATATGAGCTGTTGTATCTTTTGTTAAAGCAATAAATTGTTCATTTTTAGCAACAAAATCAGTTTCTGAATTGATTTCACTAACAGTAGCGCATTTAAAATCATCACTTACTTTTACACTCACTAAGCCTTCAGCAGCTAAACGATCAGCTTTTTTATCAGCTTTGCCAAGGCCTTTTTCTCTTAAAAGTTGAACTGCTTTATCAAAATCACCATCTGTTTCTTTTAAAGCATTTTTGCAATCCATCATACCTGCGCCAGTACTCTCACGCAGTTCTTTTACCATTTGTGCAGTAATTTCAGCCATTATTCTTTATCTCCTTCAAAATCTTCTTCACTCATAGCTTCTTCTAAAACTTCTTTTTTCTCTTCTTCAGAAATTGGCTGCTCTTCACTTACTTCACCATCTTGTTCTCTTAAAGCTTTACCTTCGTTAATTGCTTCAGCCATTTCTTGACAGAAAAGTTGTACCGAGCGAATTGCATCATCATTTCCTGGAATTGGATAATCAACTAAATCAGGATCGCAATTTGTATCCAAAGGCGCAACTACAGGAATTTTTAATCTATTAGCTTCTTGCACTGCAATTTTTTCTTTAACAGTATCAATTACAAAAATCATATCAGGTTGTGTTTTCATATGTCTAATACCGCCAAGATATGCTAGTAATTTTTCTTTTTTTCTTGTAAGCATTAAAGCTTCTTTTTTTGTTAAAAGTTTAATGCTTCCATCTTCTTCCATTTTTTCTATAACTTCTAATTTTCTAATTGATTGGCGGATAGTTCCAAAATTTGTCATCATACCACCAAGCCATCTATGATTTACATAAGGCATACCACATTTTTCAGCATATTCTTTAATCGCTCCACCAGCTTGTTTTTTAGTTCCAACAAATAAAATCGTTTTACCTTCAGCTGCTGCATCACGAACGATATTATAAGTATATCTAAAATATCTAAGTGTTTTTTGTAAATCAATTACATAGATACCTTTTCTTTCTCCAAAAATAAATTTTTTCATTTTTGGATTCCATCTTCTTGTTTGGTGCCCAAAATGCACACCACATTCTAATAAATCTCTCATGCTAACCATGAAATTCTCCTTAAAATAAAATAATTAGGTTTATTCCTCCGCATTCTTTAACCCATAAGCAACCTAATAAGGAAATTAATGCGTGTGAAATGAAGCGATATTGTATCAAATTTTTTTTATATTTAGCTTATTATAGAAGAAATAACGCCAAAAAATATGGCGTTATTTTATAGATTAATGAAGTTTAGACCAAACCGATCTTTTCCAACCTATAGCAAAAATACTTAAAATTGCAAAGAAAATCATTATATAAATTCCAGTTTGTTCTCTTTCTTCTTTTTTGCTATCACCAACTTTTTCAAGATAATCAATAACTTGAGTTTGTGCTTTTTCATTTAAACCTACTCTTGGCATTGCAGTGCCATGAATTTTCTTTTGAGGTTCATTGATGAAAATTTCAAGATAATGCGCACCTTTAGAACGAATCATCATAGATAAATCAGGAGGAGTCATGCCAAGATAATTTTTCAAATCATTCATATTTGAACTTGAAACAAAATTATCATATTTTACATCATGGCATCTTCCACAAGCATTTTCAAAAGTGTGTTTATTTTTCATAAAATTAAATTCTTTTGTAATCAATGCTGCTTTTACTTGTTCTGATAATTCTTGATTTTTAGCATATTTTTCTTCTAAATCCGCTTTTAATTTTGTATCAAATTCTTTTTCGTAATCATTAGCTGTATTTTTAAAGAATGCAATCAAATCTGCTAAATCTTGACTATCTTGTACTTCATCACCACTTAAAGGATAAGCAGGCATTAAAAATGGATTTTCATCATTAAATTTATGTGAAATTTGCAAAGCCTTAACCGGATCAACAATCAATGCAGCTAAAAATTTCTCATCATAAATAGAACCTGCATCACTTAAATCAGGTGGTGTTACACCCAATGAAGAATCAGTGATAGTAGCAGGAATTCCAGCTGCTTTTACACCATGACAAGCTATACAATTTCCTTCAAAAAGTTCTTTTCCTTTTTGAGCATTACCTTTACTAAAATCTATTTTTGCTATTTTTTCCCATAGCTGTTTAGTAGCTTCTTCTTGGTTTTTAGCAAGCTCTAATGCTTTTTGTGCATTAGTTATGGCTTTTTCATTCCCTGAAGCATTAGCATCTAATAATGCTTTTTCTTTTAAAGCTACCTCAGCTTTGTTAAATTCCTCATCAGCTTTTGCAAAATCAAAATTAACTGGAGTTGAAGGAGGATTCATTACTGAATGTGCATAAGGTTCAACCCCCCAATACACCAAACCTGTGAAAAAGACAACTATAAAAAATATCTTTAATTCTCTCATTATTAGCCCCTTTTTCTTTCCATAATAGTAATAATTGGTAGCACTACTAATAATAATAGTAAAAATACCATAGATGCATAAAATCCTATCCAAGCATTAATACCTGTTGGAGGAAGCTTTCCATAAACTGTTAATACAATTAAATCTATCAATAATACCCAAAACCATATAAAAAACATTGGTCTTTCATGTGCTGGTTTTACTACATCACTTCTATCAAGCCAAGGAAGTAAAAAGAATATAACCTGTGCTATACCAAAGGCTGCAAGTCCTATATCAAAAGCTTTTATACTTCCAACATCAAAGAAAAATCCTCTCAATACTTCATAACTCCATAAAAAATACCACTCAGGATAAATATGAGGAGGAGTTTTTAAAGAATTTGCTGGATCAAAGTTAATTGGATCCATTGCAAAATTAAATTTAAAACATACCAAATAAAAGAAAAAAATCATAAATAAAGAAATATACATGAAATCTTTAGCTAAAAATCCTGGCCAAAAAGGAATCACTTTAGAGCCTTTTGTATCACCTGCTAAATATTTTTCTGCTTCTAAATCAAAATCAATTTCTTCTGAAATTTCATTATTTACATGAGGAATTCTTAAAGAATAAAAGTGAAAAGCTATGATAGCTAAAATCACAATTGGTAATAAACATACATGCAACATAAAAAATCTAGTTAAAGTTGGATCAGAAACCGCAAAATCCCCCCTTATCCAAATAACCAAAGCATCACCTATAAAAGGAATTCCACCAAAAAGTTGAGTAATAACTTGAGCAGCCCAAAAGCTCATTTGTCCCCATGGAAGCATATATCCACTAAATGCTTCTGCTGAAAATACAACAAATAAAAGCATACCACTAATCCAAATCATTTCACGACCCTTTTTATAAGAGCCATAATAAATCCCTGTTAGCATATGAATATATATGATTAAAAAGACAACTGAAGCAGCCACACCATGCATATGACGCCAAAGCCAACCATACTCAACCTCTTGCATGATAGTTTTATTAACACTATCAAAGGCTAAAGCCACATCTGGCTTATAATACATTACTAAAAATAAACCTGAAATAAATAAAATAGCAAAAAGAGTAGTCAAAATAACACCCATTGCCCATAAGAAGTTAATCTGTTTTGGTATCCAATATTGAGCCATTAAAACATTAAAAAGCTTATTTACAGCTAATCTTTGATCAAGCCAATCTATAATACCACTAGCTTTTTTAATTTGTGCCATATCAAGCCTCCGCAATCATTTTTTTATATTCTGGACCTTCTTCACCTAATACAAGTTTTGTTCCATCAATTCTAAAAGGAGGAATATCCAAAGGTCTTGGAGGAGGACCAAATACATTTTTACCGCTAGTGTCAAATTCACCACCATGACAGGCACACTTGAATAATTTTTCACTTGGAGCATAAGCTGGTATACAACCCAAATGCGTACAAAGTCCAATAACTACAGTATATGCAACATCACCAACAACAACATCTCTATTGCTATCTTTTGCCATATCCGCATCTTTTTTTAAGATAAATATAGGCTTTTTACGCCACTCAATAGTTCTTAATTCCCCTTCTTTCATACCAGAAAGATCTACAGTAGTAATACCTGCTGCTTTAACACTAGGGAGAGGATCCCATGTTTTTTTCATTGCAACTAATGAAAAAGCACCACCCACAGCAGCTACCGTTCCAAAGGCAAAGCCCATAAAGCTTCGTCTACTTTCAGATGTAGCCATTTTACTTCCTTTTGTTTGATTTATAATTGTAAAAGATAGTAGTTTATCGTAAAAATAATAAATTTTTTCTTTTACTAAAATATAGCTTTTTTAAAATATTTTATTAATGATTATAAACTACTTTTTCATCTTTATATAAATATGCAAAATATCCAAAGCAGCAGGAGTTATACCACTAATTTGCGAAGCAGCAAAAATAGTAGGCGGTTTAAATTTTTGTAATTTTTCCACTACTTCATTGCTTAAACCACTCACGCTTTTAAAATCAAAATTTTCAGGAATTTTTATTTCGCTTAAAGTTTTCATTTTTTCAATCTGAGCTTTTTGCATTGCTATATAATGATAATACTTTGCCTCATTTAAAATTTCATTTAAAGAATACTCATCCATATTTGCAAACATTGCATCTAATTTTTTTAATTTTTCTATATTAAAACTTGCTCTTGCAACAATTTTTTGCAAACTCACTATTGAAGTGATCTTTTCCTCTTCAATGCTTTGTAAAAATTCATTGTTTTGATTGCTTGGTGTCCATGTAGTTTGCAATAAAAACTCAAGCCCCTTATTTACATTTTGCTTAATATTGCTAATATAAGCGTAATCATCTTGGCTTAAAAGTTGAAATTTATAGCCATATTCACCAAGCCTTAAAATCGCATTTTCTTCTCTTAAAAGCAACCTATACTCAGCTCTTGAAGTAAACATTCTATAAGGCTCTTTTGTACCTTTAATCACTAAATCATCAATCAATACCCCTATATAAGCTTCATCACGCCTTAATACAAAGGGCTCTTTCTCGTCAATTGCTAAAACCGCATTAATCCCTGCCATAAATCCTTGTGCAGCTGCTTCTTCATAACCTGTTGTTCCATTAATTTGCCCAGCACAATATAAATTTTTAATTTTTTTTGTTTCTAAAGTGTGTTTAAGTTCTGTTGGATCGATATAATCATACTCTATAGCATAACCAAAACGCGTAATTTTAGCATTTTCAAAGCCTTTTATGCTTCTTAGCATTGCAATTTGCACTTCATAAGGCAAAGAAGTAGAAAATCCATTAATGTAGTATTCAGTTGCGTCTTTAGTTTGTGGCTCTATAAATAAATGATGGCTTTCTTTATCGCCAAAGCGGTTGATTTTATCTTCTATTGATGGACAATATCTTGGCCCTATACCTTCAATTTGCCCTGTAAAAAGTGGAGCACGATAAAAATTATTTTTTATAATTTCATGAGTGGTAAGATTTGTTCTTGCAATATAACAAGGAAGTTGATTGGGTTTAAAATTTTTAGTTTTAAAACTAAAAGCCTTAGGGTTTTCATCTCCATTTTGAAGTTCTAAAACACTAAAATCAATACTTTTAGCATCTACCCTTGGGCAAGTTCCTGTTTTTAATCTCCCTACTTTTAAGCCACTTTGCTTTAAAAAATCACCCAAATTTATAGAAGCAAGCTCACCTACCCTACCTGCTTGAAGCTTAGTTTGGCCTACATGGATAAGTCCATTTAAAAAAGTTCCTGTTGTAAGTATGATTTTTTTGGCAAAATATGTATTTTCTAAATTGGTTTTAACACCCTTAACTTCATCATTTTCTATAAGTAAAGATAAAACTTGCTCTTGAGAAATTTCTAAATTTTCAAGCTTTAAAAGCTTATTTCTAGCACAAATTCTATACATATCCATATCAATTTGTGCTCTACTTCCCCGCACTGCAACGCCTTTGCTTTCGTTTAAAATTCTAAATTGAATTCCAGCCTCATCGGTAATTTCTCCCATAAGTCCACCTATAGCATCTAACTCTTTTACTAAGTGTCCTTTTGCTAAACCTCCTATTGCAGGATTGCAACTTGCAGCAGCGATTTGTTCGATTAAGGTTGTTAAAAGTAAGGTTTTCTTACCCATTCTAGCAGCACTAGCACTAGCTTCAACGCCAGCATGCCCACCGCCTATTACGATTATATCATACATATTTCACCCTCATTTTTACTAAAAAAGGCAAAAATTATATAATATTTTTTAAAATAAAACACTAAAAATACTTTTTGAAATTTAAAAGTTTTAGATAAAATCTCATAAAAATTAAAGGTGTTAAATGTTTAATGGATTAATCCGCGAATTAGCCTTTGTTAAATCATATCAAAATAATACTTTAAGATTAAAAGCTACTTACAAGCCAAATTTGGGTGATAGCATAGCAGTAAATGGGGCTTGTTTGAGTGTTACAAAGCTTTTTGATGATGGTTTTAATCTTGAGCTTTCTTATGAAACAAGAACCCATATAGCTGTAGAAAATTTAAAAGACTTTGTTCATATTGAACCTGCATTAAAATATGGTGATAAAATAGATGGACACTTAATGCAAGGACATATTGATGGTATAGGAGAAATCACAAACATCGTAAAAAAAGAAAATGGAGTAGACTTTTATATCAAATGTCCTGAAAATTTACAAATTTTTATGGCAAATAAAGCAAGTGTAGCTATAGATGGTGTAAGTTTAACCATAAATGAAGTTTTAAATGATGGTATTCGCTTGACTATCATTCCTATAACTTTTAAAGAAACTTTATTTAAAACTTATACTATAAGAAGGCGTGTTAATATAGAAAGTGATCTTTTAGCAAGATACATACACAGACAACTAAATTATAAAAAAGAAATTTCATGGCAACAAGTAGACAAAATCATATCACTTTATTAGAAAATGATTTTATGAAAGCTTTTATTGCTTTTGGTTTTGATTATAATATTTTTAGAGCAAAAATTCACTCCAATGTCTTTCCTTGGGAAAAATCTATAAAAAAATGCATCTTTTTAAATCAAATTCATTCTAATATCATCACTCATTACAATAAAGACTTTCATTTTAATGCTGATGGGGTTATTAGCAGTGAGAAAAACACAGCTTTGTGTATTTTAAGTGCTGATTGCCTGCCTTTACTTTTATATGATAATAAAAACAAAACCATAGCAGCATTACATTCTGGAAGAAAAGGGTGTTTTGAAAATATCCTAAAAGAAGCTGTTTTAAAAATGCAAAAAAATTTCAACACTCAAACAAAAAATTTAAAACTTATCATCTCAGCAGGAATTGGTGCTAAAAACTATGAACTTAATGGAGAGCTTTTAACTTATAGTAAAAAACATTTTGCACCTTTTTTACATGAAAATAAATTAGATTTAAAAGCATTAGTTAAATTTCAAGCAAAAGAATTAGAAATTAAAGATATTTTTGATATTAATCTTTGTACTTTTGATGATGAGAGATTTTTTTCTTATAGAAAAAATCAAACCCCAAAACGCATTGTTAGTGCAATTTATTTAAAGGATTAAAATGTATGAAGTAAAAAATTTACTAGCTTTAAAAATTTTGCAAAAGGCCAAAGAATTTGGCGATAACGACTTAAGCAACGAAGCATTAGTTACTCAAATGTTAAATCATAATCTAAAAAACCTAAGTAAAAACGACACCAAAGAACTTAAAACATTTATTAATACACTAATCAACGCCAAAGAAAAAGCCAAAATGAGTAACAAATAAGACTAATTTTTCCAAGTTAAAATAAATTTAGTTCCTTTATTTAACTCGCTTTCTACTTTTATCTTTATATGATGGTCTTTACAAATTTTATCTACTAAAGAAAGTCCTATACCAAAACCACCTTGATTTTCATTAAACCTTGAATATCTCTCAAAAATATTTACTAAATTTTCCTTTGCTATCCCGCAACCACTATCTTCTATTATAAGTTTTTGCTCCAAAAGTGTTATTTTAATTTGGCCATTTTTTACATTATATTTAATAGCATTACTAATTAGATTATCAAACATCTTAAAAAATTGCTCTTTATTAGCATAAATCTTTCCTTCATTATCCAAGTGAAGTTCTAAATTTATATTTTTTTGCTCTAAAAATATTTTAAAATATTCCATTCTTTCTATAATCAAATTTTTCAAAAATATCCAATCTTTTTTAGCTTCATAAGCTTGAGAAAAATTCATAAAAGTTAAATCAGAATACAAATGATTTAAAGTTAAAGCTGCTATTTTAACTCGCTTTAATGCTTTAATTTCTTCAAAATTCTTCTTTCTTTCTAAACTTTCTATACTCATTAATATAGCACTAATTGGGGTATTAATCTCATGGGTAGTATCTTTAATAAAATTATTTAAAAATCTTATTCTCACCTCCAAAGGCTTGAGTGCGAATTTAAGTATCAAGTATCCAACTATACTTACAAAAATTAAAGAAAAAACCATAGCTAAAGCTACTTTAAATCTGATAAAGCCAAGTTCCTTAGAAATATCATCACCTTGTATTAATACACGCAAGCGATTTACATCTCCTAAAATTTCTAAAGCATTTTGTGTTTGAGTGTTATTTAGCATTAAGCTATTTAAATTTACATCTGCTATGTAAATAAGTGTGTTGTTATTGTATATTTTTGTATTATTAAAATTAAAAAATATAGTTTGAGCGGGTAAATTAAGATTAGAAAAATAAACCTTTGTTCTATCAAAAATCGCAAATTTAATCTTTGAAATTTGAGCGATTTTTTTAGCACTTTTTTCTATAGGCTCAAAACGAGATTTCTCCATTTGTGAAATTATAAAGCGATGCTCTTGTCTTAGTTTTATAGTATGCTCATTAACCAATTCTTCAATCAACTTTGCATACCATATTCCAAAAAGCACTACAAGCACACTTCCTATGCTTACTAAATACAAAGAAAGAATTTGCCACGCAACACGCTTGGCTTCATACATAACAATACCCTCTTCCTCTTTGATTAACTATACTATCCTTACCTAAGATTTTTCTCAAATTTTTTATATAAGCTCTTAAACTAAGCTCACTTGGTTCTTGATCATATTCCCAAATTTCTTCAAAAATATACGCAGTATCTATAAATTTACCCTTATTTTTTAAAAGCAAGGCTAAAAGCTTTAACTCCTTCAATGGCAACGACAAAGCTTTATCATTATGATATAAAGTTTGAGAAATAAGTGCAAATTTAAAACCATTACCAAGATCTTCATAATCTTCATTTTTATGTGCAAAAGAGCGTTTTAAAATAGCATTAATTCTTATTTTCAACTCTTCTAATTCAAAAGGTTTTTTAATATAATCATCACAACCACTTTCAAAACCTTTTTGCAAATCCATCGTAGTGTTCAATGAAGTCATAAAAATAGCTGGTGTATATTTACCCGACTCTCTTAAATTTTTAAGCACACTAAAACCATCACCTTGTGGAACTTTCACATCTAAAATCCATAAATCAAAATTTTTTTCATATGCTTTATCTTGTGCTTCTTGAGCATTTTCAACCAAAGTAACATCAAAACCTTCTTCTTCTAAAAATTCACTCACTATCTCACCTAAATTTATATCATCTTCTAATAAAAGAATTTTTGTAGACATTTTAATCCTTGAAAATAATAAAATCAATAAATTATATTTTTTTTGTATAAATTTAAAGTGAATTTTTATTAGAATTAAAGACTATTATTTATAAAATATTAATTAAGCTTAAACCACAAAAAGTGAGAATACATGTTACCAGAATGGGAGCAAAAATATAGTATTAATAATGAAAAAATAGATCATCAGCATAAAAGATTGTTTGAATTAGCTGCAAAAGTTGAAGAAATGTCTGATAAGCCTATATATAAAATAGAATTAAAAAAACTTATTGCTGATTTTTTCAACTATATAAAAATACACTTCCATGAAGAAGAAGCATATATGAAAGAACTTAATTATCCTTATCTTAATCAACATAAATTAATGCACCAAAAAATAACAAAATCCATGATTTATCTCATACAAGAGATTAAAACAACCAACGATTTAAAAGAAAAACTATATATAGTTGTAAATTCATGGCTTATTGAGCATATATTACAACATGATATGATGATAGAACACTGGAGAAAAAGTCAAGAAAAAAAAGACGAAAAGGATTTAAGCGTAGAAAAGCAAAAACCAGCTGTATTTTTTTATCATTGCAATTGTGAAAAGAAAAAACACAAAGTTCCTTATGATATTCATTTAAAAATTCAATACACGAAAGTAAATTTTAAATGTAAAGAATGTAATTGTAATTTAAAATATATTAAAGAATAAATTTTTATTTTACTAAGAATTTATTTTAATTTAAAATTTGTTAAATATAATTTTTAAAAAATTATACTAAAGGTTGAAATATGCTACCAAAATGGTGTGATAAATATAGCATTCATAATGATGCTATCGACAAACAACATAAAAAATTATTTGAACTTGCTGCCAATGTTGAAATGATTTCTGATAAACCTATACATAAAGGTCAAGTCAAATTTTTGCTAGCTGATTTTTTTAACTATATGAAAGAACATTTTGCCGATGAAGAAAAATATATGGCAAAAATAGGCTATCCTGAACTTGCCAATCACCAAAAAATACACAAAAGTATTATTCAATCCATGATTGATCTTATACAAAACATAAAAAGCACAAACGACTTAAAAGAAAAATTAAATATCATAGCTTCTAAATGGCTGTTAGAGCATATATTGCAAGAGGATATGAAAATAGAAAAATGGCATCAGCAAAAATTAAAAAACGCAAACAACCCTACGCAAAAGCAAGATAAAAACTATGATTATATTTGCAAATGCAAAGGTAAAATTCATAAGGTAACAGATGAAATTCATCAAAAAATACAAATAAGCAAAGCACAATATAAATGCAAAACTTGCCAAGAATATATAAAATTAAAATAAAGGAAACATCATGAAAACAAAACGCTATACATTAACTCTTTCTACAGAACTTTATGAACGCTTAGATCAAACAGCAAAATTTTCAAAAAAGAAAAAATCACAAATTCTAAGAGATGCTTTAGAAAATTATCTTGATGAAATGGAAGATTTTGCACCAGCAATTGAAGCATTAGAAGATCTTAAAGATGGTAAATATCAAAAACTTGACTCTATCATTAAAAAGCTAAAATGTTAACCACCCTCTTTCGTTTCTAAACATTTACCTTCAAAGAGCATAATTACATTTGTAAAAGCAAACATTCATAGATAACTCCTTAGTTTTTAAAGATCTAGTTTTTCTAGATCTTTAAAGATTTATATAGCTATAAGTCTATATAAACTAACTAAGCTACACATTTTCTTTAGTTAATTAATAAATATTTCTTTATTTTAAGAATTCTTATATAAAACTATGCTATAATACTCTCCATAGTTTTAATTTTAATAAGGAGAATTCTCATGAAACTAGTTAAACTTAGTTTAGTAGCAGCTTTAGCTGCAGGTGCTTTTTCAGCAGCTAACGCTGTTTCACTTGAAGAAGCTATAAAAGATGTTGATGTATCAGGAATGTTTAGATACAGATTCCAATCTGATAGACAAGAGCAAGGTAATGTAATTAGCGATGGTTACAACAGCTCTAAAAACAACGAGCACAAATTTAAATCTCAATTAAATTTCAAAGCAGCTTTAGATGATAACTTCAAAGCTTTTGTTCAATTCCAATATGGCCAAACAACTGACTATGGTTTTGGTCAAGGAACAACAGGAACAGATACTAAAAGTCCTTTTGTTGTTAACCAAGCTTACTTAGAATACACTAACGAAGCTTATGCTACAAGCTTAACTTTCGGTAAAATGGAAGTTGGTTCAATTTGGACTGATGATGCTGTAGGAACAGGTGCTAAAGTTGTAAATAATTCTATAGAAGGTTTAACTTTCGCAGGTTATTGGTTTGATGCATTTAACTGGAACAATGATGGTGATTATACAGATACAAAATTACCTAAATCATCATTATATGGTGCTGCTGTATTAGGTGATTTTGATCCATTTGCTTTCCAATTATGGGCAGCTTATTCAGCTAATAATGCATTCTTATATGCAGTAGATGCTAGCTATAAATTTGCATTCAATGATATGAACTTCAAAATCCAAGGTCAATACCTAGGAAATAGCTTAGATAGCGATTTTGAAAAATTCTACAATCATGGTGTAGACAATGGTAACTTCTATGCTGCTAAATTTAGCGGACAAATCTCTGCTTTTGATTTCCAAGCAGGTTTATTAGGCTATGGTGATAAAGATAAACAAACTGTAGTTACTTTAGAAGATACAGGTAGAGTTATCGCTCCAGGTCAACAAATTTTCTATGCTAAAAATACTAGCCAATTAACTCATGTATATGGTGAAAACTTCTTCTATTTTGCAGGTTTAGGTTATACTTTTGCTGAAACATTAAGAGTAGGATTTGACTATATTGGTGGTAAAACTGAGCAAACAAATAAAAATGATATAGACAAAAACGAATTTGTAGGTAGTGTATCTTATGCTTATAGTCCAAAACTTACATTTAGTGGATTCTATTCTTATTTAACAGAAGATTTCAATACAGCTGGTACAAGCGATAAAGATGATCAATTCATCAGACTTGAAGCTTTATATAAATTCTAATTACAAAAGCTAAGCCTTATAGGCTTAGCTTATAATATCTCTAAAACTATCTCTTCTTTTAATCCTTGTATTTTTATATCTTTTATTTTTAACTCATTTGGTAGATTATTAAATAATTCTTCTTTTGTTTGTATATCATGTAATGCTAGTATTTTTAAAATCTTACCTCTATAAGCTTTAGCATAATGACTTAATATTTTAGAATTTTTTAAAAAAATAAAACTTAGGTGGGTTTGTTTATTTTTTTTAGATATAATCGGAGTTTATTTATATTTAATAAAAAGGTAATACCATGTTTCGTATTATTTTGACTAGTTTTTTATTTATAAGCTCGCTTATGGCTTTTAATGTTAAATCATTATTAACCTATACTTTTAATGATAATACTAGTTATGATATAGAAAAAGCAAAAAATATATATTTTCAAAACAAATGTAATGTTTGTCATGGTGATAATGGAGAAAAAACTTCTTTCAATAAAAGGGCTATAAAAGATTTATCACCTGCTCAGATTAAGGGTTCTTTGAAAGATTATGCAAATGGCTATTATAAAAACAATGATACTGAAAATATCCAAATGGGAATTTACGCAAAAAAGCTAAGTGATAACGATATTAATCACATCATTGCATATTTAAAAGGTCAAAATTTTTCTATAGAGCTTAATCAAAAGGATTTATTAGAAGAAGAACCTGCACCAAAAACAAAGCATAATACATTTTTAAAATAACAAAAAAAGGAGTTAAATTATGAAAAAAAGTCTTTTACTAGCTAGCATGCTTTGCGTAAGCTCAATTTATAGCGCAGAAGTAAAAATAGGAGTTGTATTACCATTAACTGGGAGTTTGGCAGCTTATGGACATGATGTATATGAGGGTATAAAATTAGCCAATGTTTTAAATCCAAAATTAAAAAATGGTGATGATATAAAAATTATAACTATCGATACAAAAGGTGATAAAATAGAAGCTGCAAATGCTACTACTAGGCTTATATCCCAAGATAAAGTTTTAGGTTTAATAGGTGAGGCTGTTACACCAAACACTATGCAAGTTTTATCTATAGCAGAAGAAAGAAAAATTCCAGCAATTGCTCCAGTAGCTTCAGGAGATAAACTTTTAGATAAAAAAACTTATGCAAGTAGAGTATGTTTTATGGATAGTTTTCAAGGAGATAAATTTGCAAACTATGCTTATAAAGATTTAAATTTAAAAAGCGTTGTAGTGATTGTTGATCAAAGTAATGTTTATTCTTTAGGACTTGCTAAAGCTTTTGAAAAAGAATTTAAACAAAATGGTGGAAAAGTTCTTAAAAAATTAACTATATCTTCAGGAGATAAAGATTTCAAAGCTATCGTTTCTCAACTTAAAAATATAAATCCTGATTTTGTATATATGCCAATTTATCATCCAGAAGCAGCACTAATAGCTAGACAAGCTAAAGCTGTAGGTTTTAACAAACTTTTAAGTGCAGGTGATGGTGTAAATAATAAAACCTTCATAGAATTAGGTGGAGATGCAGTTAATGGTGTGGTATTTACAGATAGTTTTGATTACAACAACCCTCCTACATCTTTATCCAAAAAATTCATACAAGCATATGAAAAAGATCATGGAACCAAAGAACTTCCTGCTTTTTCAGCAATGGGGGCAGATGCTTATTATGTAATGGTAAATGCGATGAATGAATGCGCTAACAATCTTAACGCACAATGCATAAATGAAAAAATCCATACGACATCAAATTTTGAAGGTGTGGGTGGTGTTATTAGTATAGATCAAAGTGGTAATGCGAGTCGTTCTGTAGTTATTAAAGAAATACAAGAACAAAAACAAGTTTATAAAACTATTATTAATCCTTGAAAGGCTAAACTATGAAAAAAATTAGCATAGCTATATTATCTATTATAGCTGCCAATATCATCCATGCAAAAGAAATCAACATTGGCGTAGTTCTTCCTTTAACAGGATCGACCGCTGCTTATGGACAAAGTGCCTTAGATGGCATAAAAGTTGCCAATTCTATGAAAAACACCTTAAGCAATGGTGATAAAATCAATCTTGTAGTTGTAGATACAAAAGGGGATAAAATCGAAAGTGCCAATGCAAGCACAAGATTAGTTTCTCAAAATAAAGCTTATGCATTAATCGGTGAAATGCTAACAGCAAATACCTTACAAGTAATAAGAATCGGCGAAGAAAAAAAGGTTCCCGTAGTAGCTCCAGCAGCTACTGCAGATAAAATCTTAAATAAAAAAATGTATGCAAGTAGAGTGTGTTTTATGGATAGCTTTCAAGGCTCTTCTTTAGCAAGCTATGTAAAAAATAAATTAAATTATAATAAAGCCATTATCATTAGCGATCAAAGTGCAGATTATTCTTTAGGATTAACCAAAGCATTTGAAAAAGAATTCAGCAAACAAGGCGGAAAAATTTTAGATAAATTTAGAGTTACTGCAGGAGATAAAGATTTTAAGGCTATTATTTCACAAATAAAACTTTTAAATCCTGATTTTATTTATCTTCCTCTTTATTACACTGAAGCTTCTTTATTTGTACGCCAAGCTAAATCTATGGGTTTAAATATTCCTATGGGTTCAGCAGATGGAGTTGCTGATGAAACTTTTATCAATTTAGCACAAGATGCAGCTGAAGGATATATATTTACTGATAGTTTTGATTATCATAACCCACCAACACAACTTTCTAAAGATTTCATTCTTGCTTATGAGAAAGAAAAGCAAAGCAAAGAAGTTCCAAATTTCAGTGCTATGGGAGCAGATGCTTATTTTGTGATTTTTGAAGCTATGCAAAAATGCATTAATGATTTTAATACAGAATGTATTAACAATAATATCCATTCTACTTCCAAATTTGAGGGTGTAAGTGGTGTTATCAGTATAGATAAAAGCGGGAATGCTACGCGTTCTATTGTTATAAAATCCATAGAAAATCAAAAACAAGTCTATAAAGACATAATTTTTCCATAAAAGGTTCAAAGGTTCAAATGGATAATTCTTTAATTTTACAGCAAGTTATCAATGGTTTTAGCTTAGGAAGCATGTATGCGCTTATTGCCATAGGCTATACCATGGTATATGGAGTTTTAAGACTTATAAATTTTGCTCATGGTGATATCATGATGGTAGGTGCTTATGCAGCTTTATTTTGTGTAACAAATATGAATGTTCCCTTTTTAGGGGCTTTATCTTTAGCAATGCTTTTTGCTGCTGCTTTAGGTATAGCTATTGATAAAGTTGCATACAAGCCATTAAGAAAAGCACCAAGAATTTCATTATTAATTACAGCCATAGGAATTAGTTTTTTAATACAAAATGTTTTTAATGTTTTATTTGGTTCAACTCCTAAATATTTTCCTGTTCCTAGCTATCTTGAAACTATAATTAATTTTAATAATCTTAGCATAAGTATAAATAGTATTTTAGTTCCAATTTTGACTTTTTTTATTTTACTAATCGTGCTTTTTATACTTTATAAAAGCAAATATGGAATTGCCATTAGAGCTTTAGCTTTTGATATACACACTGTAAATTTAATGGGAATTGATGCAAATCGCATTATAGCTATAGTATTTGCACTAGGTTCAGCTTTAGCTGCTATTGGTGGAATTTTTTGGGCAGTAAGTTATCCTTCAGTAGATCCTAGTATGGGAACTCTTATTGGACTTAAGGCATTTGGAGCAGCTGTTTTAGGCGGTATAGGTTCAGTAGCTGGTGCAGTATTAGGTGGTTTAATTATCGGATTTACAGAAGTAGTTGTAGTTGCTATTTTTCCAGATCTTTCAGGGTTTAAAGACGCTTTTGCTTTTATATTTTTAGTATTAATTTTACTTTTTAAACCAACTGGAATTTTGGGTATAAATTTTGAAAAAAGTAGGTTTTAATATGATTGCAAAAAAAATTACATACTTGAGTTTTTTTATTATAGCTCTTGCTTTTATTTTTATATCGCCTTATTTTTTCAATGATTATAAAATAGGAATTTTAAGCAATATTGCTATTTTTATTATTTTAGCAGTAAGCTATAATCTTATCAATGGCGTGACTGGTCAATTTTCTTTAGAACCAAATGGTTTTGTATGTATTGGAGCCTATGTTGCAGCTTTAATCTTACTTACAAGCGAAAGCAAAATAGATCAGTTTTCTTTGGAAGATCCTAGTAGTTTTATTTTGATGATTCACTCACCTAGTTTTATCATAGCTTTATTAGCTGCTGGCTTTTGTGCTATGATTTTATCGTTAATTTTAGCCTTTGCGGTTTTTAGAGTTAGAGGGGATTATTTAGCTATTGTAACTTTAGGTTTTGGGATTATCATAAAATTAATGGCAATTAATTTTGCTTCTATTACTAATGGCTCATTAGGTTTAAATGATATTCCAAAGCATACTACTTTATACTGGAGTGGTGGGATTGCAATATTTTCTGTAATTATCATTTTAAATATCGTAAGTTCTAAATTTGGTAGAGCTATGAAAGCTGTTAGAGATGATGAAGATGCAGCATTAGCAATGGGTATTAATACTTTTAATGTTAAAACACTAGCATTTAGCACATCAGCATTTTTAGAAGGTGTTGGCGGAGGATTGCTAGCCTGTGCTTTAGCTTCTGTTTCACCTGAACAATTTGACTTTTTATTTACCTTTCAACTTTTAATTATCATTGTTTTAGGTGGTTTAGGCTCTACAAGTGGAGCTATTATAGGAGCTATTTTGGTAATTGGTGGAAGTGAGTATTTAAGATTCTTAGATGAGAGTATGAATATTTTTGGTTATGAAACTCCTGCTATGCCTGGACTTAGAATGGTAGTATTTTCTGTTATATTAATCTTAGTAATGCTATTTGCAAGAAGAGGTATTATGGGAGATAAAGAATTAACAGATATTTTGTTTAAGTTTTCTAAAAGGAATAAAAAATGATTTTAGAGCTTAAAAATATTCATAAAAATTTTGGTGGAGTTACTGCTATAGTTAATACTTCTTTTGCTATAAAAGAAAGTGAAATTTTTGGTCTCATTGGGCCAAATGGTGCAGGAAAAACAACTCTATTTAATATTATCACTGGAAATTATAAGCCAAGTAGTGGAGAGGTCTTTTTTCTAGGAAAAAAAATTGATCACTTAAAACCACATAAAATAGTCCATATGGGTATAGCAAGAACATTTCAAAATATTAGACTTTTTTCAAGCATGAGTGTTTTAGAAAATGTTTTAATCGGTTTTGATCAAAGTATAAAATATGGAATTTTTGAAGCTTTTTTGCACTTGGGAAGATTTTCAAGAGAAGAAAAAAATGCCAAAAAAGCAGCATATGAAATTTTAGAACAATTAAACATAGCACATTTAGCCGATGAAAAAGCTACAAGCTTAAGTTATGGACAACAAAGAAAAGTTGAAATAGCAAGAGCTTTAGCAACAAAACCTAAGCTTTTATTATTAGATGAA
Organism: Campylobacter peloridis LMG 23910; assembly: GCF_000816785.1. NCBI lineage: Bacteria > Pseudomonadati > Campylobacterota > Epsilonproteobacteria > Campylobacterales > Campylobacteraceae > Campylobacter > Campylobacter peloridis. Next base: position 1,243,665 of record NZ_CP007766.1, read on the forward strand.
CCTGCAGCTGGAATGAATTCTACTGAAAGTGATGATTTGGCAAAATTGATTTTTGATATTAGAGATAATAAAAAAATTAGCGTATTATTAATAGAACATGATATGAAATTTGTAAATAAACTCTGTGATAGAGTTATGGTGCTTGATTATGGAAAAACAATCTTTGAAGGCAAGCCTATGGATGCTGTGTTAAATCCTGAGGTAATTAGTGCATATTTAGGAGATTTCAATGCTAGTTGTTAAAGACTTACATGTTTATTATGGTCTTATAGAAGCAGTTAAGGGAATTGATTTTACCATTAAAACTGGGAGCATTGTTAGCTTAATTGGTTCTAATGGTGCAGGAAAAACTTCAACCTTAAATGCAATGTTAAATTGTGTAAAAAAAACTGGCGAAGTAAGTTTTTTGGGTTATGATACACAACGACACTTACCGCATACCTTAGTGCAAAAAGGCATAGCCTTAGTTCCTGAAGGTAGAAGAGTTTTTATCAATTTAACCATAGAAGAAAATTTAAAAATTGGTGCTTTTAACAATGGCGAAAATTATGAGCATTTAAAAAATCAAATGTATAGACTTTTTCCAAGATTAAAAGACAAAAAAAATGCACTTGCTGGAACTCTAAGTGGAGGTGAAGCACAAATGTTAGCTATATCAAGAGCACTAATGAGTGAACCAAAACTTTTAATGTTAGATGAACCTTCTTTAGGACTTGCACCAAAAATTGTTGGTGAGGTTTTTGATATCATAGTTAAATTAAAAGAAGAAGGTATTACCATACTTTTAGTTGAACAAAATGCATTTTCAGCTTTGAAAATAAGTGACTATGCTTATGTTTTAGAAAATGGAAAAATAGCTATGCATGCACCTGCAAAAGATCTCATTGGTAATGATGAAATAAGAAAAAAATATTTAGGAGCTTAAAAATTATGAAAAACCAACTCTTGATTTTTGGAGATATTAAAATTTCTATAGTTTTATTTTTAATTTTTGCCCTTTTTTGTGCTTTGGCCACTTTTATAGAAAGTGCTTACAATACACCAACTGCTTGGGCTATGATTTATGGAAGTTCATGGTTTGGTTTTTTGCAATTCCTTTTAGGAATAAACCTTTTTGTCGCACTTTTTAAATACAAAATGTTTAACAAAAAAAAGCTTCCTTTATTTATATTTCATATTTCATTTTTATTTATTTTATTGGGTTCTGCTATGACAAGATATATGGGATTTGAAGGAAATTTACATATTAGAGAAAATGACAAAAACAATATAATAGAAACTTCAAAAAGTTATGTATATATAGCTACTTTAAAAGATGATAAAGTCTATAGCGCTGCTAAATCTGAATACATAGCAACTTTGCCTTTTGCTAATCATTTTTCATTTGACTTACTTTTACCTGATGATAAAATAAATATTACCTATAAAAATCTCATACTTGATGCTAAGGAAGTTTATAAAGAAGATTCTAATTCTTCAGCACTTTTATCACTAATGATTTCTCAAAATAACAACGCAAAAGAATTAATTTTTCAAGCAGGAGATATAGAAAACATTAATGGAATCAACATTGCATTTTTAAACGATGATGTTCCAAGTCCTTATATAAAAATCGATAAAGATTTAAAACTTAGCGCAGATTTTGACTTAAAATTTATGTCAATGAGTGATGGAAAAGAAGGAATTTTAAAATCCTTAAACAAAGTTGATGCCAAGGATCAAAGATTATATTCTTTTAATGATATTAATTTAGTGGTTAAATTTGCTTCATTGCATGGTAAGAAAACCTTAGAAGGAATTAACACTCCAAAAGATGAAAGCTTTTTTACATGGTTTGCAACTAGCTGGATAGAACTTGGAAGAAATGCTTTGATTACAATTTTTGGTGAACCAAAATACTGGAATAACTCCTTACTTAATAATTTTAAAGACTTTGCACAAAGCACTAAATATATGCCAACACAGCTTTCAGATAATGCTATTAATGCCTTAGAATTACAGCTTAATTATAAAGGCGAGAAAAAAAATATTTTCTTGGTAGAATATGCATCTCCAATACGCATAGATATTGCAGGAGAACCTTTCTTTTTAAGATGGGGCCCTAAAGGTATAGAAATGCCTTTTGAGATGTATTTAAAAGATTTTGAACTACTTCGCTATCCTGGTTCAATGTCACCAATGTCTTATGCTAGTTATGTTGAAATTGATAATAAAAACGAAAAATTTGATTATAAAATTTTTATGAATAATGTATTAGACTATGAAGGCTATAGATTTTATCAAAGTTCATATGACCAAGATGAGCAAGGAACTATACTTTCGGTAAATAAAGATCCAGGAAAAATACCAACTTATATAGGGTATTTTTTACTAACCTTGGGTATGTTTTTAAATATTTTAAATCCTCATTCAAGATTTAGAAATTTAGCAAGATTAATCAATCAAGATGCATTGAAAAAAACTACAATAGCATTATTTTTAGCATTGTGTATTTTTAACACTCAAAATATTTATGCCAAAGAACCAATAAAAGTAGATGAAAATCATGCCCAAGAACTTGCCTCTTTAATAGTTCAAAAACCAGATGGAAGAATGGTTCCTTTTAATACCCTAGCTATTGAAGTATTGGAAAAAATTTATAAAGATACAAAATATCAAAACCAAAGTGCAGAAGCCACCATTATATCCATGATTTTTGATGGTAGTGCTTGGTATGATAAAAAAGTTATTTTTATGCCAACAAGTAAATTAATCAATGAAGAAATTTCTAAAATTTTAGGCATTACACCTTCTGCATATGCTAGTTTTGAAGACTTTTTTACTAAAGAGCATTATAAGCTACAAAAATATGTTGAAAATGCAAATAGAAAAAATCCTAATCGTAGAAGTGTTTTTGATAAAGAAATCATCAAATTAGATGAAAGAGTTAATATACTTAATTTAATTTTTTCAGGCGAAATTTTCAAATTTATACCTTTACAAAATAGCTCAAATAATCAATGGATATCTCCTTATCAAGCTTTTGTTGGTTTAAAAGATAAAGAAGGAGATGAAGTTAGAAAATTATTAGAAACTTACTTTAATGCTGTGTCAAATTCTATCGTGCATAATAATTGGCAAAGTGCTCATACAGCATTAAACGAAATTAAAAACTATCAAGATAAATACGGACATGAAGTAATGCCTAGTGCAAACAAAATAAGCACAGAAATCTTTTTCAATAAAAGTGAAATTTTTGTTAATCTTGCCCCATTGTATTTGTTTGCTGGGTTTTTACTTTTAATTATTGTCTTTATTAAAATGCTTATGCCAAAAATTCGCATTGACTTTGTTTTTAAATGCGTTTATGTTTTTAATATCTTTGCATTTTTTATTCATACTTTAGGCTTGGCATTAAGATGGTATATCGCAGGTCGTGCTCCATGGAGCAATGCTTATGAAAGTATGGTTTATATAGCTTGGGCTTTATCTTTATCTGGAATTTTCTTCTCAAGAAAAAGCCCTATTGCTCTTTCTTTAACTTCTATTTTAGCAGGGGTAACTTTAGGTGTAGCTCATCTTAGTCAAATGGATCCACAAATTACAAATTTAGTTCCTGTATTGCAGTCTTATTGGCTCACTATACATGTATCAGTAATCACTGCTAGCTATGGATTTTTAGGACTTTGTGCCCTACTTGGAATTTTTGTTTTAGTATTATTGACAATGTTAAAAAATAATGGAAAACACAATGAAAATATTCTAAGAAACATAACCGAAGCTACTAGAATCAACGAAATGGCGATGATACTAGGCTTGTGCTTACTTACTGTGGGAAATTTTTTAGGAGCTATATGGGCTAATGAAAGCTGGGGAAGATATTGGAGCTGGGATTCTAAAGAAACATGGGCTTTAATAAGTATATTAGTATATGCAGCAATTTTACATATAAGATTAGTTCCAAAATGGGCAAACCAATACACTTTTGCTGTATGCTCTATGTTTGCTTATTGGGCGATTATAATGACTTATTTTGGAGTAAATTACTTTTTAACAGGTATGCATTCTTATGCAGCAGGTGATTCTGTAAATATACCAAGTTATGTTTATTGGGGATTTTTATCAATGGTAGCTTTAAGTTTGCTTAGTTATTTTAAAAAATCTTATGCAAAAAAATTATAGGAAAATACAATGAGTAATTCTTTTTTAATTTTTTTAATAATAGCTTTAATTGTCTTTATTGTCCTAGGAATTATCGCTGTTATATTTTTTACTAAAAAAGATAAAACAAAAGCAACAAGTGCTTCTAAAAACTCTCTTAAAATAAACAATATAGAAGATTTCATAGCAAAAGCTAATTCCACAAAAAATTCAAAAGATATTCAAGAGCTAATTTTACATTTTCTAAATACACAAAAAATTGGAAACAACCCAAAAGATAGTGCAACTAAAAGAAAACTTGATTTTGTTAGTGCTATATCTGCAAATGCAAATTCCACTCCTAAAAATATTTCTTTTTTAAATAATGAATTAAAAAAAAGATATAAAGGATTAAAAAAAGAAATAGATGCTTATGAGCAAATTGGATTGGCAAAAAGAAAAATGAGAGAATCATGATGAAAAACATTAGAAATTTCTCCATTATCGCTCATATTGATCATGGTAAAAGCACACTAGCTGATAGAATAATAAGCGAATGTGGGGCAATTAGCGATAGATTAATGAGCAATCAAGTTATGGACACTATGGATATAGAAAAAGAACGCGGAATAACCATCAAAGCTCAATCAGTGCGTTTAAACTACAAATTCAACAACGAAGAATACATTTTAAATTTAATCGATACCCCAGGGCATGTGGATTTTTCTTATGAAGTAAGTCGTTCTTTAGCAAGCTGTGAAGGTGCTTTGCTTGTAGTTGATGCTTCTCAAGGAGTTGAAGCTCAAACTATAGCAAATGTTTATATAGCTTTGGAAAATAATCTTGAAATCATTCCAGTGATAAATAAAATAGATCTTCCATCAGCTGATGTTGAAAAAGTAAAACACGAAATAGAGCATATTATAGGTATAGATTGTTCTGAAGCAATTTGTGTTAGTGCTAAAACTGGAGAAGGTATAAAAGAGCTTATCGAAGCTATCATTACTAAAGTTCCCACACCAAAACTAAATGAGAATGCACCTACTAAAGCTTTGATTTATGATTCTTGGTTTGATAATTATTTAGGGGCTTTAGCCTTAGTTAGGGTTTATGATGGGCTTATTGCTAAAAATGATGAAGTTTTAATCATGAGCACAGAAAAAAAGCACCTAGTGCAAGATCTTTTTTACCCACATCCACTAAGTCCTATAAAAACTGAGAAATTAGAATCAGGTGAAGTAGGAGTTATAGTGCTTGGGCTTAAAAATGTAGCCGATGTTCAAGTAGGCGATACCATAACACTAAGCAAAAACAAGGCTAAAGAAGCTATTGGTGGTTTTGAAAAAGCAAAAGCTTTTGTTTTTGCAGGATTATACCCTATAGAAACAGATAAATTTGAAGATTTAAGAGATGCGCTTGATAAATTAAAATTAAATGATAGTTCTATTACTTATGAGCCTGAGACTTCTTTGGCTTTAGGATTTGGCTTTAGGGTTGGATTTTTAGGGCTTTTGCATATGGAAGTTATCAAAGAAAGACTTGAGCGTGAATTTAATCTTGACTTAATCGCTACTGCACCAACTGTTACTTATGAAATTTATCAAACTGATGGGGAAGTTTTAAAAATTCAAAATCCAAGCGAATTACCACCTGTAAATAAAATCGATCACATCAAAGAACCTTATGTTAAAGCTACCATTATAACACCTAGTGAATTTTTAGGAAATTTAATAACGCTTTTAAGCAGAAAAAGAGGCATACAAATAAAAATGGATTATATTACACCACAGCGTGTTTTACTTGAGTATGATTTGCCTTTAAATGAAATAGTAATGGACTTTTATGATAAATTAAAATCACTTACTAAAGGTTATGCTAGCTTTGATTATGAGCCTATAGAATTTAGAGTTGGTGATCTTGTAAAACTTGATATAAAAGTAGCTGGAGAAAATGTAGATGCATTAAGCATTATAGTGCCAAATGAAAAAGCTTTAAGCAAAGGTAGAGAGCTTGTAAAAGCTATGAAAGAAATAGTTCCAAGACAGCTTTTTGAAGTAGCTATACAAGCTAGTATAGGCAATAAAATAATAGCTAGAGAAAATGTAAAATCTATGGGAAAAAATGTAACCGCAAAATGTTATGGTGGAGATATAACTAGAAAAAGAAAATTGCTTGAAAAGCAAAAAGAAGGTAAAAAAAGAATGAAAGCCATAGGGAAAGTTCATTTACCACAAGAAGCGTTTTTGAGTGTATTAAAAATAGACTAATCCCTAGTAAAACTAGGGATTATTTATGCATTGATATCTAAAGAATTTCCACCCAATTCATTGATTTTTTGAGTTACCTTTTCAATAGCTTTATCAATGGTTTCATAGCTGATATCAGGAAGTTTGCCACCCCACATTTTTTCCGCTTGCGCAAATCCTGCTTTTAGACCTTCTAAGCCTTTTTGAAGCTTATCCATGTCTTCTCCAGCTCCATTTATAACAAAATCAGCCAATCTTTGAGAAGTTTTTGCTACACCAAAAAACCCATCTTCGCTAACTAGTTCCTTAGCTTCATCTGCATTTAAACTAAGAATATCCTTACCCTCATATCCTATAGCTTTAAAATCTACATTAGATAATATAGCCGATAAAGACTCCTTAGAAGAATCAGCCATACCAAGCACGCCAGCTTGCGAAAAAGCATTTGCTGAACTCATACTAAAAGTTTCTTGCATAAAACTTATTGCATAAAGTTCTGTAATGCCCTTACCACCTATGCTAGCAAGCTTACTAAGCTTATCTTTATCAATATCCTTAGTGCTATTAGCACTTTTGGTATTGGTATCTTCATGCTTTGTATTCAAATCAGCCTTCCTATTGCTAATTTGCGACTCCATTGCCACACGAGAATACGAATTTACTTGCATCCTTGCTCCTTTTTTGTGGGTGTATAAAAATCGGTTAAAACTTTTTAAAATTTATATTAAGATTTATATAATTGCAATTACATTATAATAAATATATATTTTTAAAATTTAGGTGATATAAATGTTTTTTAAAGATTTTTTCATAATCATTGTTGATCCGTATTTTAAAGATACTATAGAAGGTATAGAGTCTCTTTATTAGATTATTTTATAAAAAATTAATTTTTAAAATATCTTAATAAAGGAAAATTATGTCTATACATGAGTTTTATGTTACATCAAACCCTACTAAACTTTTTTTAAAATGTGCCTTGCCAAATATGACCGGCATTATTTTTATTTACCTTTATATAATTGTTGATGGAATTTTTGTTGGAAAATACCTAGGTGCAAATGCTCTAGCTGCAATGAATTTAATGATGCCTTTTATAACCATAAGCTTTGCTTTGGCTGATATGATAGCCATAGGCTCCTCTGTACAAATTTCTATCAATCTTGGAAAAGGAAAAATAAACAAAGCAAGGCGTATTTTTTCTTTTTGTCTATGTTTAATATTTGTTATATCTTGTATAATGGGAATTTTAGGGTATTTTTTGGCAAATAAATTGAGTGTATTTTTAGGTGCAAATGATGATATACAAGAACTTTGCACCCAATACATGCAAGTGTTTACACTTTTTGCTCCATTTATCATTATTAGCTTTGCGATTGATAATTATTTAAGAATTTGTGGCAAGACTTATTATAGTATGGTTGCTAATATTATCATGGCTGTAGTAAATATTTTTTTAGATTGGCTTTTTATTGTTGTTTTTGGTTGGGGACTTTTTTCAGCTGCTTTGGCAACTTGTATAGGAATACTTACTGGGGTTATTTTAAGTTTTATTCCTTTTATTTTTAGTGATTTGATTTTAAAATTTACAAAACCAATCATTCAGTTTAAAATTTTAAAAAATATTATTTACAATGGTTCATCTGAATTTTTTTCCAATATATCAAGTTCTTTTTATATTATTTTGGCAAATAGCGTGTTATTAGAAATTTCAGGAAATATAGCCGTTGCTGCTTTTTCTATCATACTTTATTTAAGCACTTTTACTTTTGCTCTAATCATAGCCATGTGCGATGCTATGCAACCTGCACTAAGTTATAATTATGGACTTAAAAACATAGACAGAATCAAAGTGCTTTTTAAAAAAATGATTTTTGGCTCAGCTTTGCTTGGTATAATTGTATTTTTACTCGTTCAATTTTATCATGATTATTTTATTTTTATATTTAATAAAGATAACAACCAAGAATTTATAGATATAGCAAAAAATGCATCTATACTTTTTTCATTTTCATTTTTATTTTCTTGGTTTGGAAAATTTTGCGCCTCTTTTTTTACAGCACTTGATAAACCTTTGTTTTCTTTAGGAATTTCTATTACGCAAAGTCTTATTTTTCCATTTATATTTCTAAACATTCTTGTTTATTTCTTGGGGTTAAATGGAGTTTGGCTAGCAACTTTAATAGGAGATGTTTTGATTATATTTATTGCCTTATTTTTGTTGTCTAAAATTTTCAAAAATTTAAATATCCATTCTAAAGCTATGATTTAACTCAGTTTTTCAAGGCAAAAATTTGATATAATTAAAAATCAATTACAAGTTTTTAAAATTTAGGTGATATAAATGCTTTTTAAAGATTTTTTCATAATTATTGTTGATCCGTATTTTAAAGACACTATCGAAGGTATAGAATCTCTTTATTAGATTATTTTATAAAAACTTAATTTTTAAAATATTTTTAATAAAGGAAAATTATGTCTATACATGAGTTTTATGTTACATCAAACCCTACTAAACTTTTTTTAAAATGTGCCTTGCCAAATGTTGCTAGCATGGCCTTTTTGTATTTTTATGTTATTGTTGATGGAATTTTTGTTGGAAAATACCTAGGTGCAAATGCTCTAGCTGCAATGAATTTAATGATGCCTTTTATCATGATAAGCTTTGCTTTGGCTGATATGATAGCCATAGGCTCCTCTGTGCAAATTTCTATCAATCTTGGAAAAGGAAAAATAAACAAAGCAAGGCGTATTTTTTCTTTTTGTCTATGCTTAATCTTTGTTATATCTTGTATAATGGGAATTTTAGGGTATTTTTTAGCAAATAAATTGAGTGTATTTTTAGGTGCTGATACAAATTTACAAGAACTTTGCACCCAATACATGCAAGTGTTTGCACTTTTTGCTCCTGTTACTATCATAGGTTTTGCTATTGATAATTATTTAAGGATTTGTGGCAAGACTTATTATAGTATGATTGCAAACATCAGTATGGCTTTGATAAATATCTTTTTAGATTGGCTTTTTATTGTTGTTTTTGGTTGGGGACTTTTTTCAGCTGCTTTGGCAACTTGTTTGGGTATGTTTTGTGGAGTAGTGCTTGGAATTATCCCTTTTATTTTTGGCGATTTGATTTTAAAATTTACAAAACCAAGTATTCAACTTAAACTTTTAAAAAATATTATTTACAATGGCTCATCTGAATTTTTTTCTAATATTTCAAGCTCAATTTATACTATTTTAGCTAACAAAGTTTTATTAGAAATTTCAGGAAATACAGCCGTTGCTGCTTTTTCCATCATACTTTATTTAAGCACTTTTACTTATATGCTTATTTTGGCAATGTGCGATGCTATGCAACCTGCACTAAGTTATAATTATGGGCTTAAAAACACAGAAAGAATTAAAACGCTTTTTAAAAGAATGCTTTTTGGTTCAGCTTTACTTTCTTTGAGTATATTTTTTATAAGCTTTTTTTATCATGAGGGCATTGTTTCTTTTTTTAATAAAAACAACGATGAGGAATTTTTAACCCTAGCTAGCAATGCTTTGTTTGTTTTTTGTTTTTCCTTTTTGCTTAATTGGTTTGGAGATGTTGGAACCTCTGTATTTACTTCCTTAGACAAGCCTTTTTATTCTTTCATTGTTTCTATGGCGCAAAATTTAATCTTACCTTTTTTATTACTACATATTTTATTGATTTTTTTAGGGTTAAATGGAGTTTGGTTGGCTCCATTTGCAGCAGATTTTATAATGGTTTTTGTTATTGCATTTTTACTTGTAAAAACTTTTAAAAATCTAAATTCTTAGCCAATTTAATACAAGAATTTAAATCTTGTTCCTTGCATATATATAAGTTTTTAAATTTATTAAGTTTTAAAGCTGTGCTTTCTCCTATAACCACAGCTTTATCTTCTTTGTTTAATTGATAAAATTTCAAAAACTGCTCAACACTAGATGGTGCACTAAAAACAAAAACAGCAGGATGACGCAAAATGATCTTTTCTTTTGGTTTTAAAGCTATATTTTCATACGCAATGAGTTCTTTTAAATAAATCCCCTCTTTTAGTAAATACTCATTAAGCCCTGAACTGATTTTTTTTGCTCTTAAATATAAACATTTCTTATTTTTAAACTCACTTAAAAATTCACTTGCCAATTCCTTCCCATAGGATTTACTAGGATAACTAACATCTTTAAAACCATATTCTTTAGCTAAATTTGCACTCTTAATACCTACTGCAAAAACTTTAATATTAAAATCAATTTTACTTTTACTTTGCATGAGTGATTTTAGAGCATTCTTAGAACTGATAATTAAACAATCAAAATCTTTTAAATCTATTTCAAAATCATAAAATTTAATTTCATTTAGTTTAATATTTTTAACCCCATCAAATTCTTTATCTCCTATAAAATATACCATTATTTTCCCATAAACATACTATCAAAAGAGGTTCTTAAATTTAAAGTAGCCATATAAGGATCATTAGCTTCCATAATAGCTCTAATTACCGCTATGCCTTGAATCTTACATTCTTTTAGCAAAGATAAATTATTCTCATTTATCCCACCTATAGCAACGATAGGCAAAGAACTTAAATTTGCAATTTCTTTTAAACCCTCTATACCAAGCACAGAACAATCTTTTTTACTAGGAGTTGAAAAAACAGCCCCTACTCCAAGGTAATTAGCTCCTTGTGTATGCATAAGCTCATGCTTATGATTAATTGTAAGTCCTATGATTTTATCTTTACCCAAAAGTTCTCTTGCTTTTTTCAAAGGCATATCTTTTTGCCCTATATGCACACCACTTGCATTAACACCCATAGCAATATCTATTCTATCATTAATCACAAAAGCACTATCATATTTATCGCAAAGTTTTTTTACCTTTAAAGCAAGATTGTAAAATTCTAAAGTATTTAAATTCTTTTCTCTAAGTTGTAAAATATCAACTTTAGCTTTTAAAGCTGCTTCTATGGTATTTAAAAACTCATCTTGAGTTTTAGAACCTTTACTTGCAACAAGATAAATTTTCAATGATTTCATATTTAGCCCTATTTTTTATATCATCATCATCTAAATTACTCAAAGCATCCATTAAATTTACTCTAAAACTACCACTACCCTTGCAAGTTTCTTGCGCTATTTCACTTGCTATAGCAAAACTAAGCAAAGCATATAAACTTGCTTGAAATTTATCTTCTATCACTGCTGCAAAAACTCCACACAAAGAAGCACACATACATCCTGCTCCTGTAATTTTTGTAGCCATAAACGATCCATTATAAACTTTAGCAATCTTATCTTCACCAATGATATAATCAAGCTCCCCTGTTATAGCTAAAACACGCTTAGTTTTTTTAGCATATACCATAGCTTTTTCTAAAAATTCTTCATTAATTTTAAAAGTATTATCTACCCCTCTTGCTTTACCATCTAAACCTATAACGCCAGCCATCTCAGATGCATTCGCTTTTATAATATTTATCCCTTTTAAATTTAATAACTCAAAATTTATCCCATCTCTTGCTTTACTCACGCCTAAAGCAACAGGATCAAAAACTATAGGTTTGTTTAAAAGCATATATTCTTTAACAGCTTTTAACATAGAATTTGCTATTAGTTGGTTGATTGTTCCTGTATTTAATACTAAAGCTGAGCTAATTTTAGCAAATTCAGCTTGTTCTTCATAAAAATCAGCCATAGCAGCACTTGCTCCCATTGCTATAGTTGCATTTGCACAATCATTTACACTAACATAGTTTGTTATATGATGAACCAAAGGATTTTCTTGTCTTATTTTTTTAATTGTCATTTTATTCCTTATCAAATTTATAAAAATGATTTGTTGGGCCACAACCTTTACCCAATGCTAAAGAATTTAAAATAGCTCCATAAACATAATCTTTAGCAAATTTTATAGCTTCATGTTTTTCCATACCTAAAGCCAGATTACTAGCTATAGCTGAACTTAAAGTACAACCTGTGCCATGAGTGTTTTTAGTATTAATTCTTTCTGCTTTAAAAATACTAAATTCCTTTCCATCATAAAAAACATCATTTGTATTTTCTTTGCTATGTCCACCTTTAATCAAAACACTTTTTGCACCTTCATTGCAAAGCTTTATAGCTGCTTTTTTCATATCCTCTTCATTAGAAATTTTAAAATCACATAAAAATTCAGCTTCAGGTATATTTGGAGTAAGCACATCAGCTAAAGACAAAATTTCATCTTTAAAAAATTGACAATTATCTAAAGGCATTAATGCATAACCATTTTTTGCAAACATCACAGGATCAATCACAACATTTTTAGCTTTAAATTTTAATAAATTTTCTTTTACACAGGTTATAATTTCTTTAGAACCTAGCATGCCAATTTTCACAGCAGCTGGTTCTATATCTTCATACACAGCTAGCATTTGCTCATCAATGATTTTTGTAGGTATATCAAAACAAGAAATTACCCTAGCGGTATTTTCAGCTACCACACTTAAAATTACACTCATACCAAATAAATTATGCGCACTAAAAGTTTTTAAATCAGCTTGTATACCAGCTCCTCCACTACAATCACTTCCTGCTATAGTTAAAATAGGAATTTTATTCTTAGTTTTTGCTTGTATCATTATTTAACCTTATTATAAAATCAAAAGTTTTATTTATCAAAACTCTTTTTAAAATGCTTCATTTGCTGAAAAAAAATTATATCTTAGTTTTAACTAATCTTAAAAAATATTTTATTTTGTTGCTATAATTTTGAAAAAAATACACAAAATTTCAAGGATTTTTATGACTAAAATTATTTTTGTCTGCCTAGGCAATATTTGTCGCTCCCCTATGGCTGAATTTATTATGAAAGATCTTGTATTAAAAGCAAATTTAAGCAAAAAATTCATCATCACTAGTGCTGGAACTTCAGGTTATCATGATGGAGAAGATATGCATTATAAAACAAAAGCTTTATTAAAAAGTAAAAATATCATCTCAAATCCCTTTACTAGTCAAAAACTTAATGCAAAAATGTGTGAAGAAAATGATTATATTATAGTAATGGATAATGCTAACTTCAATAAAGTAAGTAAAAATTTTCCACAATATAAAGAAAAAATTAAAAAAATTACTTCTTATGCTTTAAATTTAGGATATGATGAAGTTCCTGATCCATGGTATAGTGGTGATTTTGATGAAACTTATCGCATACTTTCTCACTCTTGTTTAAATCTATTACAACTATTAAAATAAATTTGAAATTTGATTTTATTTTTATTTAATACTATAATATCCGTTTTGAAATTTTTTAAAAAAGGATTTATTAATGTTTAATTTTAAAAGTTTATCAAGCAAATTTACTTTTATAACCTGTTCGCTAATTATTGCAATATTAGTAATTGTAAATACAATTAGCTACTATAATACTAAAAATTCAACAAGTTCGTATTTAGAAGAAATCCAAATTAAAACCATGTTTGATGTTGCGAAATTTTTTGAATCTTATGCAGGTGCTAAAAGATCTGCCATAGTTGCATTGCAAGAACAAATTGCATCAAATCCTCATTTATCAGAAAATGAAATTTTAGATTTGGTTAAAACTATAGCAAAATCTGCTAATTTTGAGCTAGTATATATTGGCTTTGAAGATAGCGGTAAAAACTATCAATCAGATGGAGAAATACTAGATTTATCTAAAGGATATGATACAAGAAATAGAGGTTGGTATAAAGAAGCCAAAGCAGCAAATAAAGGTGATGTAATCACTACAGAACCATATGTTTCAGCTTCTACTTCTCAAGTAGGAATCACCTATGCTATGCCAATTTATATTGGTTCTAAATTTATAGGCGTTGTTGGTGGAGATTATAATCTTAATACCTTCTCTAAAGATGTATTAGCTATAGGAAAAACACGCAACTCTTATGCAGCAGTATATGATAAGGAAGGAACAATCACCTTTCACGAAGATAATAAAAAAATGCTAACCAAAAATGATTTAAGTATCAACATAGCAAATGCTGTAAAATCAAACCCTGATTTAATCAACCCAAATAAACAAGATACTTTATTTTATGCTAAAGATGAAAACGGAAAAACACAAGTTGCAACTTGTGTGCAAAGTTTAAATCCTAAATATATGGTATGTTCTATTACAGATAATGCTGTATATACAGATGCTATAAATAAAGTTTTATTCCAACAAATCATCATTGCTATTATAGCTATTGTTATAGCTTTAATTTTAATTAGATTTGCTATTATTAAAAATCTAAGACCAATTGCCATTATCCAATCAGGCCTAAATTCTTTCTTTGATTTTATCAATCATAAAACAAAAGATTCTGCTTTAATCAATGTAAAAACTAATGATGAATTTGGAGCTATGGCTAAAGCCATTAATGAAAACATCACTAAAACTAAAAATGCATTAGAACAAGATACTAAAGCAGTAGAACAATCAGTAGAAACTGCTAAAGAAATAGAAAGTGGTAATCTAACAGCAAGAATTACAGCAATTCCTGCTAATCCTCAATTAATAGAATTAAAGAATGTATTAAATGAAATGCTTAATGTATTAGAAGCAAAAGTTGGTTCTAATATGAATGAAATTAATAGAGTATTTGATAGCTATAAAGCATTAGACTTTACTACAGAAGTTAAAAATGCTAAAGGTGGAGTAGAAGTTACTACTAATGTCTTAGGTCAAGAAATAGTAGGTATGTTAAGACAATCTTCTGAATTTGCTAATCTTTTAGCTACAGAAAGTGCTAAATTACAAAGTGCTGTTAAAAACCTAACAGATTCTTCAGCTTCTCAAGCTTCTTCTTTAGAAGAAACAGCAGCTGCATTAGAAGAGATTACTTCTTCTATGCAAAATGTTTCTCATAAAACTAGTGAAGTAATAGCTCAAAGTGAAGAGATTAAAAATGTTACTTCTATTATTGGAGATATTGCTGATCAAATTAATTTACTTGCATTAAATGCTGCTATTGAAGCTGCACGTGCTGGTGAACATGGTAGAGGCTTTGCTGTTGTTGCAGATGAAGTTAGAAACTTAGCAGAAAGAACTCAAAAATCATTAGGTGAGATTGAAGCTAATACTAATATCTTAGTACAATCTATTAATGAAATGGGTGAGAGTATAAAAGAACAAACTACAGGTATTACTCAAATAAATGATTCAGTAGCACAAATTGATCATGTAACTCAAGAGAATTTAAAAATAGCTAATGATAGTGCAGTAATATCTGATAATGTTAATAAAATTGCTAATGATATCTTAGAGGATGCTAAGAAGAAGAAATTTTAGATAATTAAACTAGCAAGTTAAAACTTGCTAGTTATTCTTATACTTTTATATCATACCTTTTTTATCTCTTTTTATTTATTTTTTATTATATTTTATTTATATATATTGATTTTTATGTTTAATGTATTATTAGACAATTGATTAATTTTAATTATAAATTAATCAGGAGAACATTGTGAAACAATCTATGAAAAGTTTAAAAAACAAGCTTTCACTCATCGTTGGGACAATAGTCCTCTTAGCTTTACTAACCATTACCATTATGGCTTTTATTTCTAGTAGAGATAATCTTATATCAAATAGCAAAAACGCAAATGAAGATTACTTACTCGTAACAACCACACAAGTTGAAAACTATATCAATAGCTATGTTGATATATTATTAGCCATTAAAAAACATATTGATGCTATGCCAAAAGAGCAATTAGCTAATTTTGATACTATAGCTAATTCTCTTGGAGATAATCTAAAAATTTTTAAAGAAGGTTCCAATACTTTAGCACTTTATATAGGTTTTGCAAATGGCTCAATGATAGTTAGTGATGCTGTCTCTGATAAACAAGGGGTTAATTATAGAAAAAGAGGTGGAGCAATCACTAGCTTTGATGATCCAGAATATGATGCAACTACTAGAGACTGGTATAAAGGTGCAATAGCAAATGATGGAGTATTTATAAGTGATGCGTATGAAGATTCTGTAACTAAGCTTCCAAGTTTTACTTATTCTGTTCCTATCAAAAGAGATGGTAAATTAATAGGAATCTTAGGAATGGATTTATTATTAACTTCTTTACAAAAGACTTTTGAAAAATTACCAGGAAATGTCTTTGTATTTGACACAGCAAGTTCTATACCTTTTGCATCTAATAATAAATCAATGATTTTAAAGCCTTATCCTAATATAGAATTACTCAAACAACACCACAAAGAACTTGGTGATTATCAAACATTTGAATACCTAAGCGTTGGAACAGATGAAAAAAGATTTGGAATATGCTCAAATATAAACAGCCCAAAAGCTAAAGTTGATTATATAGCTTGCACAACACAAAAGCAAGAGGACTTAGAAAAATTAGTTATTCAAGAAACATATAAACAAATAATTTTATCTATAATTGTGTTGTTTATTGCATGTTTTACAATTTATTTATTTTCAGCTAAATTGCTTTTTCCGCTCCAAGTTATCCAATCAGGCCTAAATTCTTTCTTTGATTTTATCAATCATAAAACAAAAGATTCTGCTTTAATCAATGTAAAAACTAATGATGAATTTGGAGCTATGGCTAAAGCCATTAATGAAAACATCACTAAAACTAAAAATGCATTAGAACAAGATACTAAAGCAGTAGAACAATCAGTAGAAACTGCTAAAGAAATAGAAAGTGGTAATCTAACAGCAAGAATTACAGCAATTCCTGCTAATCCTCAATTAATAGAATTAAAGAATGTATTAAATGAAATGCTTAATGTATTAGAAGCAAAAGTTGGTTCTAATATGAATGAAATTAATAGAGTATTTGATAGCTATAAAGCATTAGACTTTACTACAGAAGTTAAAAATGCTAAAGGTGGAGTAGAAGTTACTACTAATGTCTTAGGTCAAGAAATAGTAGGTATGTTAAGACAATCTTCTGAATTTGCTAATCTTTTAGCTACAGAAAGTGCTAAATTACAAAGTGCTGTTAAAAACCTAACAGATTCTTCAGCTTCTCAAGCTTCTTCTTTAGAAGAAACAGCAGCTGCATTAGAAGAGATTACTTCTTCTATGCAAAATGTTTCTCATAAAACTAGTGAAGTAATAGCTCAAAGTGAAGAGATTAAAAATGTTACTTCTATTATTGGAGATATTGCTGATCAAATTAATTTACTTGCATTAAATGCTGCTATTGAAGCTGCACGTGCTGGTGAACATGGTAGAGGCTTTGCTGTTGTTGCAGATGAAGTTAGAAACTTAGCAGAAAGAACTCAAAAATCATTAGGTGAGATTGAAGCTAATACTAATATCTTAGTACAATCTATTAATGAAATGGGTGAGAGTATAAAAGAACAAACTACAGGTATTACTCAAATAAATGATTCAGTAGCACAAATTGATCATGTAACTCAAGAGAATTTAAAAATAGCTAATGATAGCTCTTTGGTTGCTGATAATGTAAGTAAAATCGCTAATGATATCTTAGAGGATGCTAAGAAGAAGAAATTTTAGTTAATTAAACTAGCAAGTTAAAAACTTGCTAGTTATTCTTATACTTTTATATCATACTTTTTTTATCTCTTTTTATTTATTTTTTATTATATTCTATTTATTTATATTGGTTTTTATGTTTAATGTATTATCACATAATTAGAGGTTTAATAAAAATAAAAGGATTTATCTATGAAAATTAATAGTATAGTTTCAAAAGTAAATATACTAGTTGGTATTTTATTTGTTGCTACTATTGTTATAATTGGAAGTGTAGCTTATTTTCAAACAAAACAAAGTAGTTTTGAGTATCTAAGAGAAAACCACAATAAAGTCTTATTCGATGTTGGTTATATTTTTAACACATACGAGGCTGATAACAAAGCAGCTATCGAAACGCTAGCTCAAACTGTAATCAATGATGATATTTTAAATAGCGAAAGTGATATTTACAACGCTTTAAAATTAACAGAAAAATTTGTCGGCTTTGAAATAGTGTTTTTAACAACAGAAGATGGGGTAACTTATGATAGTTCTGGCAAAAAACGCTATGCTAATGGTGGTTTTGATGGAAGAACAAGACCTTGGTATTTGGGTGCTAAAAAGGATATGAAAATATATACAAGCGATCCTTATAAATCAATCACATTGGGATTATTTGGTATATCATACTCTGCACCTTTAATTGAAAATGGAAAATTTATAGGGGTTGTAGCAGGTGTTTATAGCTTAGAAAAATACTCATCAGATGCACTTGAACTTGGAAAAACTGAAAATTCATTTGCTGCTGTTTATTCTCAAGATGGCACAACCATGTTTCATCAAGATCCTAACCTTATACTAACCAAAACAACTTTAGGATTAAACATCTCTAAGGCAATCACAGATGATCCTGGTTTATTAGATCCAGATAATATCGATACTTTATTTTATGCTAAAGATGATAAAGGAGTAACCCAAGCGGTTTTATGTGATAAAACTCCAAATCCAAATATCAACATTTGTGCTATGATTGAAAGTGATACTTATGAAGAAGCTAGTAATTTAGCTTTAAAAACTCAACTTATTATTGGAATTATAACACTAATCGTTGCTTTAATTTTAGTTAAAATTTTTGCTACATATTTACTTGGACCAATTGCCATTATCCAATCAGGCCTAAATTCTTTCTTTGATTTTATCAATCATAAAACAAAAGATTCTGCTTTAATCAATGTAAAAACTAATGATGAATTTGGAGCTATGGCTAAAGCCATTAATGAAAACATCACTAAAACTAAAAATGCATTAGAACAAGATACTAAAGCAGTAGAACAATCAGTAGAAACTGCTAAAGAAATAGAAAGTGGTAATCTAACAGCAAGAATTACAGCAATTCCTGCTAATCCTCAATTAATAGAATTAAAGAATGTATTAAATGAAATGCTTAATGTATTAGAAGCAAAAGTTGGTTCTAATATGAATGAAATTAATAGAGTATTTGATAGCTATAAAGCATTAGACTTTACTACAGAAGTTAAAAATGCTAAAGGTGGAGTAGAAGTTACTACTAATGTCTTAGGTCAAGAAATAGTAGGTATGTTAAGACAATCTTCTGAATTTGCTAATCTTTTAGCTACAGAAAGTGCTAAATTACAAAGTGCTGTTAAAAACCTAACAGATTCTTCAGCTTCTCAAGCTTCTTCTTTAGAAGAAACAGCAGCTGCATTAGAAGAGATTACTTCTTCTATGCAAAATGTTTCTCATAAAACTAGTGAAGTAATAGCTCAAAGTGAAGAGATTAAAAATGTTACTTCTATTATTGGAGATATTGCTGATCAAATTAATTTACTTGCATTAAATGCTGCTATTGAAGCTGCACGTGCTGGTGAACATGGTAGAGGCTTTGCTGTTGTTGCAGATGAAGTTAGAAACTTAGCAGAAAGAACTCAAAAATCATTAGGTGAGATTGAAGCTAATACTAATATCTTAGTACAATCTATTAATGAAATGGGTGAGAGTATAAAAGAACAAACTACAGGTATTACTCAAATAAATGATTCAGTAGCACAAATTGATCATGTAACTCAAGAGAATTTAAAAATAGCTAATGATAGTGCAGTAATATCTGATAATGTTAATAAAATTGCTAATGATATCTTAGAGGATGCTAAGAAGAAGAAATTTTAGTGAAAGTTAAACCCAATTTGGGTTTAACTTTATCTAATATATGATTTTAAACAAACCCCATCTACTTTTAACTTATGTGCATGTATTAAATTTTCTAAATCATCCACTAATAATAAAATTTTTGCATCAAATAAATAAAATTCAGCTAATTTTGAAGCTATTGTCGCAAGTTGTTCATTGTCAATTAAAATGTATTTTGCATTCAAAGCATTGGAAAGTATTATTTCATTTTCATTTTTAGCAAATATAGCAAAATCTATTTGTAATTTTTTGGCTTTTGCAATTTCTTTTTCATTATAATCAAAACAATTTACACTAGTTTTATCAAAATCATCTTTTAGCTTAACAAATTTTTGCGTTTTTATTAAACTATGACCAAAAATTAACATAATTTCATTCCTTTACATTTATAAGGCAATAATTTCTATAGCCTTGATTATATATTTTATATTCGCTTAAACCTTGAATTTCTTTATAAATTTCACTTCCTTTGTAAAGTAAAAACAATGTTTTTTCATCATAAAAACCTTTAGCAATTTTGATTAAAGGTTTTACATCCATTAAGGCTCTTGAGGTAATAATATCGACTTTAAATTTAGGATAAGTTTGTATTTTTTCTTTGATAATAGTTATTTTATCTAAACCAAGCTCTGTTTTAATCACTCTTAAAAAAGCAGCCTTTTTTGCATTAGGCTCAAAAAGAAAAAACTCACTTTCTTGTAAAATACAAGCCAAAAACACAGCAGGAAAACCTGCTCCACTTCCAATGTCAATTATTTTTTTTGCATGATTAATATTACAAAAATCTAAAATTTTTAAACTATCAATGATATTTTCGTCTATATTAGCAAGATGAGTTAAATTATGGATAGCATTAAATTTATTTAGTAAGTTTTTATATATTTGAATTTTTTTAAAAAAATCATCATTTGGAGTATTTTGTATAAAATTTAACTTTTCATAATATAAATTCAACTTAAATGCCCCATTTGCTTGTATTTTATTTCTAAATAGTCTTTATTAAAACGATTGGCCTTGATTAAAATTGGAACCCTTAAAACAACTTTATCTTTTAGTGAATTTAGTTTTTCTGGGTTATTGGTTAAAAGATTTATTTTTGAAATTCCATAATGTTTTAATATAAACTCTACTACTTCATAACTTCGCTCATCTGCTTTAAAACCAAGTTGATGATTTGCTTCTATAGTGTTATACCCTTTATCTTGTAAAGCATAGGCGTTAATTTTATTAAAAAGACCTATTCCCCTACCCTCTTGTCTTAAATAAATTATCATACCACCATGTTTTTGGATGTATTTTAAAGAAAATTCAAGCTGTTCTCCACAATCACATTTTAAACTACCCAAAACATCTCCTGTAAGACATTCTGAGTGTATTCTTATATTGACTTCATTTTCAAAACTTCCTTTAAAAATGCAAATATGCTCTTTATTGTTTTCTTTAAAACTTTGGATATTAAATTCACCAAAATGCGTAGGAAGTTTTGCTATATCAGAAATTTGTATAGTCATTATTACTTACCTTTTTTACAAAAAATATGTTAGAATTTAAAGAATTTTAACAAACAAAAAGGAAATTTATGTTTAAACGCTTTAGAAGATTAAGATTAAATGAGAATATTAGAAATTTAGTAAGAGAAAATTCTCTCCATGTAGATGATTTAATCTATCCGCTTTTTGTTGTTGAAGGATCAAATGTAAAAAATGAAATTTCTTCTATGCCTGGTGTATATCAAATGAGTTTAGATGAAATTTTAAAAGAATGTGATGAACTTATAAAACTTAATATAAAAGCTATAATTTTATTTGGTGTATTAAAAAATGATAAAAAAGATAGTTGTGGTAGCGATGCACTAAGTGATGATGGATTGATTGCAAGAAGCTTAAGAGCAATAAAGGCTAAATTTCCTAATCTAATCATCATTACAGATTTATGTTTTTGTGAATATACCGATCATGGACATTGTGGGATTATAGATCCAAAAACACAAAGCGTAGATAATGATTTAACTTTAGAAATTTCAGCAAAACAAGCACTAATTCATGCAAAAAATGGAGCAGATATCATAGCACCAAGTGGAATGATGGATGGAATTATACATACTTTAAGAAAAGCTTTAGATGATAATGGTTATGAAAATTTACCTATTATGGCTTATTCTACCAAATTTGCTTCAGCATACTATGGACCATTTAGAGATGTAGCTGATTCTGCCCCAAGTTATGGAGATAGAAAAACTTATCAAATGGATTTTGCTAATGCCAAAGAAGCTTTATGTGAAAGTTTAGAAGATGAAAAACAAGGTGCAGATATTTTAATGGTAAAACCTGCACTTGCTTACTTAGATGTAGTAAAAGATATAGCAAATCATTCTAAACTTCCACTATGTGTATATAATGTAAGTGGAGAATATGCTTTATTAAAAGCTGGACAAAAAGCTGGAGTGATTGATTATGAAAAAGTAATGCTTGAAACTATGATTGCGTTTAAAAGAGCAGGTGCAAAACTTATAATCACTTATCATGCAAAAGAAATAGCAAAATTATTAAACACAAACAAAGGTAGAATTTGAGCAATATAAGTAAAAAAAAATCACAAAAAATAATTGATGAATTGTCAAAATATTTGGGGATTAACAAAAAAGAGCAAAATATTTTTCATCTAAGCCATATCAATGAAAATGAGATAAAATTAAGCTTAGCAAATTCTAATACAAAAGAAACTTTAGAACCATGGTTTATAGTAGATGAAAATGATGAAGTTAAAATAATGCTTTATGTTAAAACTTTAGCTGATTTTTTTCAACATGCACAAAAAATTCAACAGAATAATTTTGAATTAAGATTAGAAAAGGCTATATATCAAAAATTTCCCATTGACTTTAACGATGTATGGGTTGTGGCTATGGATGAAATAAAAAATCAATTATCAAATGGCGTAAAAGAAATTAATATTGACTTAGATAAACTTGTAAACAATATACACAAACAATATCCAAATCTTTTTTTAGATATCAAACAAATGTTACAAAAAGGTAAAAGCAATGAAAGATTATAAAAATTTTATAAAATATTCTAAAGCAGGTCCTAGATACACTTCTTATCCTACGGCTGTTGAATTTAATACAAATTTTAATTATGAAGAATATTTGCAAACTTTAAAAGAACAAAAAGCACCTTTGTCTTTGTATTTTCATCTACCATTTTGCAGAAGTGCTTGCTATTTTTGTGGCTGCAATGTCATATATACTGCCAAAGAAGAAAGCAAAGAACGATACTTAGCTTACCTTTTTAAAGAACTTGATTTATTAGCCAAAATAATCAACACACAAAGAAGTGTTTTGCAAATGCATTTTGGTGGGGGAACTCCTACTTTTTTTTCTGCAAAACAGCTTGAAAATTTGATTTTAAAAATTAAAAGTGTTTTTCCTAATTTCAGTTTAGAAAGTGAGATAAGTTGCGAAATTGATCCAAGATTTTTAAACGAAGAGCAAGCTGATGTTTTAATAAACAATGGCTTTAATCGTATAAGCTTTGGTGTTCAAGACTTTGATGAAAAAGTCCAAAAAGAAATTCATAGAATTCAACCTTTTGAACTTACAAAAAATGCAGTAGATATGGTAAGAAAAAAGGGTATAAGCTCTGTTAATATGGATTTAATCTATGGACTTCCTTATCAAAATTTAGAAAGCTTTAAAAAAACACTCGATAAAGCACTTTTGATCAATCCGGATAGATTTGCAATCTTTAATTACGCACATGTTCCTTGGCTTAAAAAAAATATGAGAAAATTTGATGAAAACACCCTACCAAGTCCTGATATCAAGCTTCAAATTTTAGAATATTGTGAAAAATTTTTAACTCAAAATGGTTATAAAATGATAGGAATGGATCATTTTGCAAAACCACAAGATGAACTTTTTAAGGCATTAGAAAATGGAACATTGCATAGGAATTTTCAAGGTTATACCACTAAAGGTGGAACAGATTTAATTGGTATTGGTTTAACTAGTATAGGCGAAGGAAAAAAGCATTATATGCAAAATTTCAAAGATATGCCAAGTTATGAAAAAGCTATAGATGAAGGAAAATTACCATGTGAAAAAGGCATTATGCTTGATGAAGATGATGTGCTAAGAAAAGCTGTTATTATGGAACTTATGAGCAATTTTGCACTTAATATAGAAAAAATAGAACAAAACTTTAAGATAAATTTCTTTGAATATTTCAAGCAAGATTTAAAAGAATTAAATGAGCTTAAAGAATTTATAGAAATCGATAAAAAATTTATAAAAGTTAATGAAACAGGTGTGCTTTTAATACGCAATATTGCCATGTGTTTTGATAAATATCTTAAGAAAATATCAGAAGATAAAAAAGTCTTTTCTAAAACGGTTTGATTATGCTAAATATTTCTGAGATTTCTAATGCTTGTGTAAAATGCGGTAAATGTATTCCAGTTTGCACCATACATGATATAAATCGCGATGAAAGTACATCTCCGCGTGGTTTTTTAGATTTAATTAGTGCTTATGAAAATAAAGAATTAGAGCTTGATAAAAATTTGAAAAAAACTTTTGAATCATGCTTTTTATGCACTAATTGCGTCGAAGCTTGCCCAAACCATTTAAGAGTAGATAGTGCCATTGAAAAAATGCGTTTTGATATAGCAAAAAAATTTGGTATTGCATGGTATAAAAAAATTGCATTTATTCTCTTAAGACAAAGAAAGATTTTAGACTTATTAGCAAAACTAGGCTATGTTTTTCAAAGTTGTGCTTTTAAATTACAAAATAAAAATTTAGGCATGAAAGCTAAATTTAATTTTGCTTTAATTAAAAAAGAACGCTTGTTACCTTCTTTATCTAAAAAAAGTTTTTTGAATTCATGCAAAGACTTTATCGATAATCAAGGCGAAAAAAATATAGGAATTTTCATAGGATGTTTGGCAAATTATTCTTACACAAATACTGGTTTTGCCTTATTAGAAATTTGCAAGCATTTAAAAATCAATGTAGATTTATTAAAAGAACAAGCATGTTGTGGTGCTCCGCATTATTTTACTGGTGACTTTAAAAGTGTTGAAGTTTTAGCTAAAAAAAATATTATTTACTTTGAAGAAAAATTAAAAACATTAGATTATATTATAGTTCCTGAGGCAACTTGTTCAGCGATGTTAAATATAGATTATGAACATTTTTTTAAAATGCAAGGTGATGAAGAATGGGCCCAAAGAGCTAAAAATGTTTCATCAAAAATTTTACTTGCCACTAAATATTTATACGAATATACAAATTTAGAAGAACTTTTAAAAACCAAAAAAAGAATAATGACAAAAATTGCATACCATGATCCTTGCCATGCTAGAAAAATGCAAGGTGTTTTTAAAGAACCAAGAGCTTTGCTTAAGTGTAATTATAATTTCAAAGAACTTTTGAATTCTAACGAATGCTGTGGATTTGGCGGTGTTAGCATGCAAACAGAGCATTATGATAAAGCCTTAGAAGTTGGTATAAAAAAAGCACAAAATATACAAAAAAGTGATATAGAGATTATAAGTGCGGAATGTTCAGCATGTAGAATGCAAATTTCAAATGCCTTAGAGTATAAAAAAATTCCTACTCAATTTCTACATCCTTTAGAATTAATAGCAAAAATTCTTCAAGATTAAATCAATCTTGATGTTTTATTTCTTCTATATTTGATCTATTTTTTTCTATTAAGATTCTATTTTTCTCTATATTTTCAGTATTTTTTTTACACTCATTTTTTAAAATTTCGATATTTTTATTCAAAATTTTAATCTTTCTCTCATAACGATTAATAAGCAAAAATACAATAAATAAAAATAAAATCAAAATAATCCAATTTAAAAATGCCATATTTTCACCTTTTTTGTTATCTTAATACCTTTTAGCTTAAATTACAATTCTTTTTAAATATGGAGATAATTTAACCAAAATTTCATAATTAATTGTATGAAAAAATTTAGCCATATCATTTGCGTCTTTTAAAACACAAATTTCATCTCCACTATATTCGCACGAAAAGCTATCCATAGACATTTTTCCTAGCATTTTCTTACCATTTGGTAAAAAA
This sequence comes from Campylobacter peloridis LMG 23910, assembly GCF_000816785.1. Classification (NCBI taxonomy): domain Bacteria; kingdom Pseudomonadati; phylum Campylobacterota; class Epsilonproteobacteria; order Campylobacterales; family Campylobacteraceae; genus Campylobacter; species Campylobacter peloridis. The sequence goes on from NZ_CP007766.1 coordinate 1,269,813, forward strand.
AATTCTTTTTTTCCATTATAACGAAATAAACCATCTGCATAGCCTAAATCGTATGTAGCTATATGGATATCCTCTTTAGCACTATACACACCACCATAGCCGACACTTTGTCCTTTTTTTAAAATTCTATCGCTTAATTTATTAGCCCATAAACTTAAAACTTTATGCAAATTCTTATTAAAATATGCATAACCAAATTGCACTAACCCTACTCTGCAATATTCATCATCTTCAAGTTTATCTGAGCGAAATAAAGCTTCAGAATTATGAGAATGAAAAATAAGATTTTTTGCTTTATCTTTTAACAAAGAATAGATTTTATTTTTTGCTAATTGAAATTTTTGTTTTTGAACAAAATAACTTCCATCAATTTCATCACTCCCTGCAAAATGCATCATAACTCCGTGTAGTTGTAGCTTTTGTTTTTCTAAAGCAACTAAAACCTCTTCAATTTCATCAATCGCAATACCATTTCTATGCATATTAGTATCTATAACCAAATGAATTTTGGTATTTTTTTTAAATTTTTTTATATCATTTTTATCATTTAAAGCGTAAAAAAAATCTTTACTTTCATTAGAATTTGGAAGATGCGATAAAATAAGAATATTTTTAAAGAATGTTTTTAATTCTCTTGCTTCCTCTTCGTTTTTAACTGCTACAAAATCAACACCCTTTGCTTTAGCTATAGGAGCTAAAAGTTTAGCTCCATGGCCATAAGCATTATCTTTAAAAACACATATGATTTTATTATATCCGCCAGCTTTTTTAGCAATCATATCAAGATTATACTCGTATGCTAAGCGATCAAGTTTTATATAAGCCATTATTGCTCAGCTAAAATTTGTATTTTATCATCTTGCAATCTGACATAAATAACTTTTTCTCCTTTAAATTTATAACTTGCCGTGCGATAATCCTCATAAAAACCTATTCTAAAGATTTTTTCATTTTTTATATTTGGGTAAGGACTAATGCTTAAATCTGAAAATTTAATAATCTTTTTTTCATTTTTGGCAAAAATTCTTGTTTTTGTTTTTGCAAATTGCTCATAAGCGTATTTATTTTTATGCTTAAAAATATTTTGATCATAAAAAGATAAATAAGTTTTTATATCGTTATTTTGCCAACTTTCCTTCCAAGCAAATAAATTTGCAAGTAAAGTGGCAACTTCATTTGCATTAGTTGTTATTTTATCTTTATCCTCTGTCATCGCATAAGATTTTCTATCTGCTACTAATTTATTAAATTCATCCAATAAATTGTTTTGAACTGCAATACAACCTCTAGTTTTATAAGTATCCAAACGCGTTCCATCTAATGGATATCCATGTATCCAAATTCCGCCACCTGTTTTTCCTAAAGTTTTATCAAGAACATTTGGATAAGTCGTTGCAAAAGCAAAAGGACCATAATAAGGATCACCTGGATCAAATTTTTTACCTAACTCGTAAAAACCAATAGGAGTAATTAAATCTCCTTCTACTTCCTTATCTCCTGCTAATCCAGTTAAAACATCTTTTTGTATAAATTTTTTCTTAATCTTTCCATCATCATAATGATAAACTCTAATTATTTTATCGCTTTTATTTGTAAGCACAATAGCAACATTATCATCATAATAACCCAAACTAACATTTTTATCTTTTAATTCTCCTAGCCAAAAATCTTTTTTGCTTAATTCTTGTTCTAAGACTTTTTCAACAGCTTCTATGCCATCATTAAGATAAATTTTTGCAAGATTACTTGCATTGGAAAATATAACCAAACTAAGTAAAGCTAATATAATTTTAAACAACTTAAACCTTTCTGTGATTTTTAAATAATAAAATCAAAATTATAATATTTTTACAATAAATAAATTTTTAATTTTATAAATGTATAATTTTTAATGATTAAAACTTCAATTTAAAGGAATAATTATGAAAAAAATACTAAGCCTTTGTGTATTAAGTTCTTTCATTTTAGCAAATGAAATTACTATTAACGATCCATATGTAAGACAAACTCCGCCTAATTCTAAAACAACAGCTTTTTTTATGGAGATTAAAAATAATTCTAATAAAGATGTAAAATTAATTAAAGCACAAAGCTCACTAAGCGATACAACAGAAATTCATGATCATATAATGGAAAATGGTAAAAAAATGATGGTTCAAATTCCACAAATTACCATAAAAGCACATTCAAGTGCTATTTTACAGCCAGGTGGAATGCATATAATGGTGTTAAACTTAAATCAAAATATCACTCAAGATACTAAAGCAAATTTAACACTTTATTTTGATGATAATAGCACGATCAAATTAGAAAATATCAATTCAAAAAGTATAAAAAAATAATGAGAAATTTTATTTTTTTCACTCTTGCTATTGTCTTAGCAATAGCAGGAGCTTATTTTTACACTAATTTTTCATACACTTTAGGAAAAAAAAGAGAATTACTTACAACACTTCCTCCTTTGCAGTGTGATTTAAATTTACAAGATTGTAGCTATGATTTTAGAGGAAAACAAGTTTTAATTAATTTAAACCCAAAACCTATAGCTGCTATGGTAGAATTAGACTTAAACATTACCAATCTTGGAGATTTTAAAAAACTAAACGCTAGAGTTTATGGATTAAATATGTATATGGGTGATATAGTGCCAAAATTTAAAAAGGATGCAAATTCTTATCATGCTAAACTTGTATTAAGCTCTTGCACTCTTGATATAATGCGTTTTAGAATAGAACTTTTTAATGATGATAAGCCACTTGATTTTTATTTTGACTTTGATGTAAAAAGGTAACACTATGAAAAAAATTAGTCTATTTTTATTGGTATTGGTTGGTGTTTTTTTTATTTCTACACAATATTTTCAAAAAAATAAATACGACTTTCATTTAAATTCTGAAAAAGGAATTCTTAGCTTAAAAGATTTTGCAGGCAAAAAGTTAATAGTATATTTTGGTTATACTTACTGCCCAGATGTTTGCCCAACTGAACTTGCTTTAATTGGCAATGTGTTAAATAAAATGAAAAATAAAGATAAAGCTCATGTACTTTTTATATCTTTAGATCCGCAAAGAGATAATAACATAACTCAAACTAGTCAATGGGTAAAATACTTTTATCCAGATTCTACAGCTTTGGTAGCAAAAGATGAAAAAGAATTAGAGAAAATTACAAAAAATTATGGGGTTGTATACGAAAAAATAAATCTCAAAGATTCTGCTATGGGTTATTCTATAGCACATAGTGGAGAATTTTATTTAATCGATGAAAAAGGCAATTATGTCAAAACAATCAGCGATATAAGCTATGAAAATTTTTACAATGATATACAAAAATTCTTAAATGAGTAAATTATTAAATTTACTCATTGCGTAATGTGTCTAAAATATCTACTTGAGTAGCTTTTTTTGCAGGATAATAAGAAGATAAACTCACTATTAAAATAGCCCCAAAAATAGTGGCAAGAAAGTCAAATACAGAAAGCTCAAGTGGTAATTTACTCATACCATAAACATCACTTGGTAAAGAAATAATATCAAAATTACCAAGCACCCACAAAGCTATACCAGCAAGCACTATACCAGCAAAAATTCCACTACCACCTATTAAAAATCCTAAAGAAAAAAAAGTTTTTTTAATTTCTAGTTTGCTAACACCCAATGAAAGCAATAAAGCTATCTCGCTACGACGATTCATAACTATCATAAGCAAGGAGCTTACTATATTTAAACTTGCCACTAAAATAATCAGCATTAAAACTATAAATAATGCTCTTTTTTCTAAAGCTAATGCTGCAAAAAAATTGCCATTTTGCTCCCACCAACCTATACTAGCAAATTTAGGCCCTAAAAAATTCTCAATTTGCTTAATTTCTTCAAAAGGTTTATTAGAATATACATGTACACCATCATAAACACCTTTTGGATAAGATAAAATTTTAGCTAAAGATTTAATATCAACATACATATATGCTTTATCATAAGCAAGCAAACCTGATGAAAAAGAAGCTTTTACATCAAAACGCTTCACTTTTGGAATTAAAGAAAATCCACTTGCATCTAAATTAGAAAAAATTAAAGTCAATTTATCATCAAAATCAAGATTAAATTCAGTTTTCAAACCATTTCCAATCAAAATATCAAAGCTATCAAGTTTTTTTTCTTTTAATGCTTGATCAACTACTTCATTAATTTTTCTTTCATCTTCAAAATGAACTCCAAAAAGCACTCCACCTTCTAGTTTTAAATCATTTCTAGCTATAACTTGCGTATGAATATAGGGACTAAAAAGTAAACTAGGAAACTTATTTCTCAACTCTTGCAATAATTTATCATCCACACTTGCTCCAAAGCGAGGAAGTATTGTAATAGGATAGTTCATAGTAAAAAGCTTTTTTTCAAATTCTTTATCAAATCCATTCATAATAGCCATTGCAACTAAAAGCACACAAAGCCCTATACTAACACCTAAAAATGCTAAAATTTTTGAAAGCATAATAAAAGGTTGTTCTTTATCAAAACGAAGATACTTAAACAATAAATAACGCGGTATATTTTTATGCATTTAAACTCTTATTTTTTTGATTATTTTAACTACTTTTGTATAAAAAAAAGCTTTGTGTTTATTTTAAATAATATACAATTGCACTATTTGAGTGAAATTCAACTATAAAGCGTAAAGGTAAAATTCTAACATAAGTTTCACTTTGAGCACTTGCTAAATTTGTTTTTGTAAAATCTTTTACATCTATTTTAGAATTTAAAAAGCAATCAACTAAATCGTTTTTATGTGAGTTTAAAAAATTAAATTTATCAATTTTTGTCATTTTTTCTTCATCAATATTGCCAAAACTATCATAAATAAATTTTTCTAAATCACTTAAAGTATAAAGAAGTTCGCAGGCATATTCTAGCTTTTTATCTTTGCTTTTTGTCATAGCAATAGATATAGTTTCGTTTTGATGATAAAGAATGAAATTTTTATTAGAAAGCTCAGCCCAAAATATAAATTCATCTTGGGCAAAAGCCTTAAAAATTACAAGGATTAATAAGCAAACAATTCTTTCCACTTGTCAGCATCAATTTTAAGTTCTACATTAACTCTATAAAGACCATCTTTAAAATCTTGATCAACAACACTAGCATTTTTTATAAGACCATTTACTTGAGCTGTTATAGTTGAACTTTTAAGCATAGCATCTTTAACGGTATCTTTACCATTTACTCTTACCCCATATAACTTACTAGCTAGCTGTCTATAAGCATCAGTAATTGCTGCTCTTTTTGCTAAAGCTAAAGCTTGTCCTACAGAAACCGTATTTAAAGGAGCAATGCCCTCACCAACTGCTGTAAATGTTAAATCATTATCAGTGCTTGTATCATTAGCTAGCATTTTTTCTTCTCTAATGATATTACGCACATCCTCTTTGTCTACCTTTTGAATTACAACATCAGAACTAGCTGCTTGAGTAGCTGCTTTTGGCTGAGTAGCATTCAAACCTCTTTGATCTAGCGCACATGCACTAAAACCAAAAACCAAACATAACATTAAAAGAAATTTTTTCATTTTACACCTTCAATTTATTAAAATATTTTTTAAAATAGCAAAAAGTATTCCAATATTTTACTATTCTAAATTTAAATCTGCATTAGCTTCGTTTTCTAAGTCCTCATCTTCTTCTTTTGGACATTTTGCAATGCTTACAACTTCATCATTTTCCACATTTACAACTATTACACCACTTGTATTTCTACCCGCTTTTCTAATGCTTTGCATATCTACTCTAATCATTTTACCACTTGATGTTAAAGCCATTAAATCCATACTTTCATCTACTATAACAACACTTATTAGATCTTTTGTTTTTGCATTAAGCTTCATGCAAATTACACCTTTGCCACCTCTACTTTGAAGTCTATATTCACCTGCATCGGTGCGTTTTCCTATACCTTTTGCACTAATACTTAAAATTTCTTGTTCATTATTTTCTATAACTACAGCACCTACTAACTCATCATCTTTTTCTTTGAATTTAATAGCTGTGACCCCTCTACTTACACGCCCTATTTCTCTTACTTTAGCAAGTGGGAATTTAATACACATACCTTTTTTCGTAACCGCAAAAAGCATTTTACCTGCTGAATTTTCAGGTATTTCATCGTTTTGACTGCCATCAATTGCATTATTTTCATCAATGTTTTCATCATTATTTAACAACTCATTTTCATCACGCGTTACTATAATAGCAGTTACTAACTCATCGTTTTCATCTAAATTTATAGCTTTTACACCAACACTTCTAATATTTTGATATTCACTTAAATTGGTTCTTTTTACTATACCATTTTTAGTGAAGAAACATAATGATTTGCTTTCATCAAAATCTGTAGTTGGGATTATTGCCATAATTTTTTCATCAGCTTGTAAATTTATTAAATTTACAACAGCTTTTCCTTTTGCTGTTCTACTACCTTCTGGAATTTTATAAACTTTAAGCCAATAAAGCTGTCCTCTATCAGTTACAAACATTAAAGTATCGTGAGTATTTGCTGTAAAGAAATTTTCTATAAAATCATCTTCATAAGTAGTAACAGCTAATTTGCCTTTACCACCTCTTTTTTGTTTTTCATATTGTTTTGATGGAACTCTTTTTATATAACCTCTATGAGTTATAGTTACTACCATATTTTCATTAGGTATTAAATCTTCTATTTCTATATCATCATAATCATCTTCTATTTGAGTGATTCTTGGAACATCAAATTTTGATTTTATTTCTTTTAATTCATCTTTTATCAAATTCTCTAATAATTGCTCGCTTTTTAACAAAGCATCAAGTCTTTGAATTTCTAGCATTAATTCTTTTAATTCATTGTCTATTTTTTCTCTTTCAAGACCTGTTAAGCGTCCTAGTTTCATATCTAAAATAGCATTAGATTGAAGTTCACTTAAGCCAAATTTTTGCATTAAGGAATTTTTTGCACTAGGATTATCAGGAGAATTTTTAATCAAAGCAATTACTTCATCTATATTATCAAGAGCTATTTTTAAACCTTCTAAAATATGAGCTCTAGCACGTGCTTTTTGTAATTCAAAAATAGTTCTTCTTATGATAACGGTTTTTCTATGATTTAAAAATAATTTTAAAAGCTCTATCAAAGAAAAAACTTTTGGTTCTTTATTATAAATAGCAAGCATTATAACGCCAAATGTGCTTTCCATAGCAGTAGATTTAAATAAATTATTTAAAACTATTTCACTCATAGCTTCACGCTTTAATTCTATAACTACGCGAATTCCTTCTCTATCGCTTTCATCTCTAATTTCTGAAATTCCTTCTATTTGTTTTTCTTTTACTAAATCAGCAATTTGTTCTATCAATCTTGCTTTATTGGTTTGATAAGGAAGTTCATCTATTACTATAATATCTTTATTAGCTCTTTTTTCTATATGAGTTTTAGCCCTTACTTTTACTCTACCACGGCCGGTGCGATAAGCTTCTATTATGCCTTTTTTACCATATATAATTCCACCGGTTGGAAAGTCAGGGCCTTTTATAAATTGCATTATTTCTTCTAAAGATGCTTCCTTATTATCTATAATATACAAAAGCCCATCAATTAATTCATTTAAACTATGTGGTGGTATATTAGTAGCCATACCAACTGCTATACCACTTGATCCATTTAGCAATAAATTTGGAACACGGGCTGGCAAGACATCAGGCTCGCTCATAGAATCATCATAATTTGGAACAAAATCAACCGTATCTTTATCTAAATCTTTTAAAAGTTCTTCAGCTAAAATCGTCATTCTAGCTTCAGTATAACGCATAGCAGCAGCACCATCTCCATCTATAGATCCAAAGTTACCTTGACCATCTATACTTGGATAACGCATAGAAAAATCTTGAGCCATTCTAACTAAAGCATCATAAACAGCAACATCTCCGTGTGGATGATATTTACCTATTACATCCCCGACTATACGCGCTGATTTTTTATAAGGACTACGACTTCCTACGCCTAAATCATTCATAGCATATAAAATTCTTCTATGAACAGGCTTTAAACCATCTCTTGCATCAGGCAAAGCACGGCCTATAATAACACTCATAGAATAATCTAAATAACTACTTTTTATAGAATTTTCTATATCGATATTTTCAATATCCATATCTTTTTTAAAAATATTTTCCATATAAATCCTTAAAATTAATACCCAATTGTATCAAATTTTGCATTAGCTAAAACTAAAGCAAAAAGAACTTCTATATTATTTTCTTCCAAAACTTTTTTAGCCTCCATTAAGCTATTTCCACTTGTAACTATATCATCTATCAAAATAACTGGATATTTTGGAAATTTCAAAAGTTTGTAAAGTCTTTTATTTTCTTTACGAAATTGCAAATTTTTACCACTATATTTTATTTTAGAACTAGCCTGCAAGGTAAAATACATAGGCTTTATAAATTTAGTTTTTAAATGATGTGTTAATATAGCTGTATGAGAATAATTTCCATATGTTTTATCATCTAAAGCTATAGCATTAATCATACATTGTGGATTAAAAAAATCTTTAAATTTAGCAAAACTTAATTTTGCTAAGGCATTTAAGACAAAGTATCCTTGAAATTTATGTTTAAAATAAATCAAATGTTTTATTTGCTCATATTGGTAAAAATAATAAACCTTTAATCCATCTTCAAGTTCTCTAATACCTAAAGAATACTCCAAAAGTTCTTCTTTGCAAGCTGGACAAAAGCTTGCAAAAGAAAATCCATGGCAATTAAAACATCTCACAAAGAACTAATAATATCAGCAGCTTTATTTGCCACTTGCTTTATAAGTAATTGCGTATAAAAAGGCAAATCAGTAATTTTGTTAAAACCTTGCACTTCTTGTTTTGTTTTTATATTAACTCTTTTATTTGTATTAATATCTTTAAGCTCTAATTGGCTTGCTACAATAGAAAAAAGCGAATTAGAATCAAATTTAGAATAAAAATCATTAAAACTTAAATCTACTCTTAAAATATAAGGTGAATTTTGAGTATCATCAACCACTATAATACCTCTATTTTCTAACTCTTCTTTTAAAAATACATAAAAATAATAATTAAAATTTTCATTAATATAATAATTTTTTCCATTTGATGATGAATATTTTAAATTTTCATTTAAGTCATAAATTCTATGTATATAAACTTTCTTTAGTGAAGCACTTTTGTCTATTGTTCTTTTATTGGAGCAATATTTTAATCCTACATCGCTAATATATCTTAACCCTTGAATTTTAGCTTCATAAGCTTTAGAGTCTGAAGGATTATAGCATTGAGCTTGAATTTTTATAACCTCATTTACCCTTGCAACACCTTGATTTTTAGAATTTATCGCACATGCACTAAAAAATAAGACCAAAAATAATAAAAGTATTTTTTTTATCATAATTTTTCCTCGAATTTTAATCTTTAAAAGAATTTAAAATATAAAACAGCAAAAATTATACCAAAAAATAAATTTAAATAAAAATTTACTTTTTTTCACATAATTTGATATTAAATAAAAAATTTAAATAAAAAGTTGATATTTAAAAGAAAATTCATCTAGAATATGTTACAAAACTACAATTTTTTTAAGGAGTAATTTCAATGAGTTCAAATACAAAAACACTGATCGTTATAGCAGATTTGGTGCTTTTCATTGCCTTGCTTTATTTTTCGCCTTTTGGAGAAACCAAGGTTAATCAAGGTTTATCTTTGCTAATTTTTATAGCAATACTTTGGCTTAGTGAAGCCTTGCATGTTACAATTACAGCTATTTTAGTTCCTGTTTTGGCTGCTATTTTGGGTTTATTGCCTACACCAAAAGCGTTGGCAGGCTTTGCTGATTCTAATATATTTTTGTTTTTTGGGGGTTTTGCTTTAGCTGCTGCAATGCATCATCAAAAACTAGACAAAATGATTGCACATAAAATTCTTACATTAGCAAAGGGACATTTAGGATTATCAAGTTTATATATTTTCATAACAACTGCATTTTTATCTATGTGGATGAGTAATACCGCAACAGCTGCTATGATGCTTCCACTTGCCATAGGTATGTTAGCTTCACTTGATCCTGAAAAAGAAAGAAATACTTATGTTTTTATACTTTTAGGTATAGCCTTTAGTGCTAGTATAGGTGGTATAGGAACTATAGTAGGAACTCCTCCAAATGCTATAGTTGCTACTCAATTACACATTAGCTTCGCACAATGGCTTCAATATGGAATTCCTATTGTTTTGATTTTTTTACCTGCAATGATTTTTATCTTATATTTTATGTTTAAACCTAAATTTAATATGCAAGTAAATCTTCATACTGAACATATAGAATTAACAAGACCTAGAATTATCACTTTGGTTATCTTTTTAGCTGTAGCATTATCTTGGATTTTTAGTAGCAAAATTAGCCCAATTATCACAAGTATCTTTGGACATAAAATAGCAAACCTTGATTCAATCATTGCATTATTAGCTGCTATTTTAGTTTGTAGTTTTAGGGTTATTGATTGGAAAAGTATTCAAAAAAATACAGATTGGGGTGTTTTGATGCTTTTTGGTGGTGGTATAACGCTAAGTATTGTGTTAAAAGATTCAGGAGCAAGTAAAGTAATGGCTGATACTATGATTTCTTTTATAGAGAATGGACATTTGTTTATCATAGGCTTAATAGTAGCCCTTTTTATAGTATTTTTAACAGAATTTACTTCAAATACCGCTTCAGCAGCTTTGCTTGTGCCTTTATTTATATCTATAGCAGAGACTTTAGGGGTTCCTGCTTTAGGACTTGCATTAATCATTGCTATAGGCGCTTCTTGTGCTTTTATGCTACCAGTTGCAACACCGCCAAATGCTATAGTATTTGGAACAGGCCATATCAAACAACAAGAAATGGTAAAAGTAGGAATAGTTTTAAATATTTTCTGCTCTGTAGCTTTAGCAGTAATTGCATATTTCTTCTGGCTTTAATCTTTTAACCCTTTTTTGGGTTAAAAGATTTTTACATTCTAAAACATAATCTTTTAAATTTTCACTTTTATAAAAAGCTTCTCTTATACATACACCCGCTATATTTAAATTTTTTAATTGCAATATAGTCTGAGTATTTATCCCACCTATAGCATAAAGGGGAATTTTTGAGATTTTTAGCATAGCTTTTAATTCTTCTATACCCTTTGGCTTTAAATTAGCCTTGCATGCACTTTGAAAAACATGGCCAAAAAAAGCATAATTAACTTTAAATTTATAAGCTAATTCTAATTCTTCTTTAGAGTGTATGGAAGTGCCTAAACTATGAAAATATTTATAAAGATTTGGTTCTTGATTTAATAAATTTAAAGGCGCGTGAAAAAAACGATGATTTAATTTTAAACTTTGCCTATAAAAATTATGCAAAATACAATGAAGGTTTTTTTTCGCACAAATTTTTAAAACTTCTTTTGCTAAGGCATAATAACCATCCTCATCTAATTGTTTTTGCCTTAAAACTAGAGCATCAACACTGCTTTTACTTAATTTTTCAACAAAATTTATAGCATCATCTTGAGTGCTAAAATCAGTGCTAATGGCAATAATTTTTTTATCCCACATAGATATTATCACTCATTATAGCTTGCAAATTTGCATTTTTTAGCATAGCTAAAACCTCATCAACGCTGCGTATATCGCTGATTTGAAACTGATCATCGCCTTTTTTATTGCCTTGGTGTTCTCCTATGCCCACACTTACTCCAGCGCTTAATTTCGTAGCCACAAATTTAATCACCCCATCTCTAAAATCTGCATCTTCTCGCGTTGAAATGGTGATATTTGCAAATGGCAAAAATAATCTATAAGCACACAATACTTGCAAAAGTCTTGTTTGGCTTACATCTTTGGGATGAATTTTTTTATTATTTAAAATAGGCCTTAATCTTGGAGTGGATAATGAAATTTCAGCATGAGGGTATTTTTGCTGTAAAAAATACGCATGCAAAGCCGTAGCAAAAGCATCTTTTCTAAAATCATCTATGCCAAGTAAAGCCCCAAAAGCAACCCCTCTCATACCTGCTTTTAAAGCACGCTCTTGCGCATCAAAACGATACTCAAAAACACTTTTTTCACCTTCAATATGAATTTTAGAATATTTTTTGATATTGTAAGTTTCTTGATAAACACTTACATACTCACAACCTTTTTCATGAAGCAGTGCATACTCATCTACATTCATAGGATAAACTTCAACTCCAACGACTTTAAAATACTCTTTTGCTATCTTGCAAGCTTTAGCAAGATACTCCACACTAGCATACTCTCTACCCTCACCCGTTAAAAGTAAAATTTCTTCCAAGCCACTTTTTTTAATCTCTTGCATTTCTTTGTGAATTTCAGCCTCATTTAGCTTGGCGCGTTTGATTTTATTACCCTTTTGAAAGCCACAATATGTGCATTTGCTATTGCAAAAATTAGACAAATACAAGGGGGTAAAAATACTTCTTGAATTTCCAAAATTCCTTTGGGTGATTAAATTTGCTTTTTGTGCTAAATCTTCTATAAAATCTTGCGCTGTGCTTGAAAGTAAAATGTTTAAATCCTCTGAATTTAAATAATCCTTACTCAAAGCTTTTTTAACATCTAAAGGTTTGATTTTACTTTCATCGAAATTTTTAAGTGCATCAAAAACCTTGGTTAAAATTTCACTTTCAATTTTTTGCATGTGAGGATAAAATTGCATTTTAATCCCTTAAAAATCCACTCAAAGGCGAACTTGCACTTGGCATAGCCTCACTTGCTAAACCTGCTAAATACCCCATTCTTCCTGCTTTTATAGCCAAAGCAAAAGCTTTTGCCATTAAAGCTACATCTTTAGCTTGTGCTATAGCAGTATTTGCCATCACCGCACTTACTCCCATTTGCATAGCCTCACTTGCTTGTGCAGGGTTTGCTAAACCTGCATCTACTATAATAGGCAAAGCAATTTCATTTAATAAAATTTGTATGAATTCTTTAGTTTTTAAGCCTTTATTGCTCCCTATGGGTGATCCAAGTGGCATTATAGCAGCAGCTCCTGCACTAACCATAGCACGGGCTGCATATAAATCAGGATACATATAAACTAAAGGTGTAAAACCCTCATTTGCTAAAAGTTCAGTAGCTTTAATGCTTTCATAATTATCTGGCAATAAATACTTACTATCGCCAATTACTTCTACTTTTATCATATCCCCACAACCAAGCTCTCTTGCAAGTTTTGCTATACGCAAAGCTTCATTAGCATTTCTTGCGCCTGAAGTATTTGGCAAAAGCTTAATGTGCTTTGGGATAAAATCAAGTATATTTTCTATGCCTTTATCATTTACCCTGCGTAAAGCTAAAGTGATGATTTCTACCTTAGCTTCTTCTATGGCTGATTTTATAAGCTCAAAAGAAAATTTTCCAGAACCTAAAATAAAACGAGAATTAAACTCATGTTTTCCTATTTTTAATTTATCCATTACTCACCCACTAAAAGCTCTAAAACTAAATTTGCTTGATGTCCTGCGCAAATATTTACACGCGGAGCCATAAGTCCATTGCCTACTTTTGCTTCATTTTTTAAATCCCCGCACACATAAAAATTTTTTGCTATTTTTCTTGTTTGTATGCTATTGCTATCTCCATAACCTGCTAAACCAGAACCACAAATTAATGGTTTTTGTGGATAAAATTTATGAAAATTTTGTGCTAAAAGGGCTTTATATTTTGCACTATCAAAGGCTTCACAAACTATATCATCATTTATAAAAAGCTCGGCTATGTTTTCTTTTTCTATTTTTAAAACTTGTGCAAACACTTCTATAAAAGGATTAATCTTGCTAATTTGTTCTTTTAAAGCTTCAGCTTTAAATTTGCCTAAATCTTCTATCATATAAGCTTGGCGGTTAAGATTGCTTGGCTCAATTACATCAAAATCAATCAAATGAAGCCTACCAACCCCACTTCTTGCCAAATTTATAGCTATATGCGAGCCAAGTCCACCAAGCCCACAAATTGCCACACTTGCTTTTTTTAATTTATCATGCAATTTTGGAGTATGTCTTGCTCTCATCATCGCATCAAGAGCTTCATAAGGGGGCAAAGTGTTTTTTTCTATACAAAAAAGCTCATCATTTTCTTTTAAATCTAAATTTTCTTTTGTCGCAAAACCATTGACTATCCACACATCATTTTCATTTTTACTCACACTTTGAAAAAATTCCAAAGTGTTTTTAAAAGCTGTATTTACCATACTACCATTAAATTTAATTTTCATCAACCACCCCCTACAAAAGTAACAATTTCTGCTTTATCATTTTCTTTTAAAATTAGATTTTCAAATTTATCCCTTGGGATAATTTCTCCATTTAATTCTAAAGCAATAAATTCTATTTTTAATTGCTTTTCTTTAACATAATCCATAAATCTAAGCTCTTTTAATTCAAGCTTTTGCCCGTTAATAATCATTTAAAACCTTTATTTGCTTAAAAATATTTTAATTACCTATATTATTATAATTAAATTTTAAAACAATAGCTTCTTTTATGTTTCCAATATCAATAGCATCTTCTAAATTATAACCAAGTCTTAAAAGCAAAATTTCTAAATCTTTTTTAAATTTTATTTTTGTAGGTTTATTATGAAAGATTTCATTTCTAGCTTTTCTTATTTGGCTTAACTTTGTTTTAAGATGTTCTTTTGTGCCAAAACTTGGTAAAATTTGATTTTTATATATTTTTTTATCTTTAAATATATAAGCAAACTCTTTCCAATGATCTATTAATATCTCTTCTAAATCAATCAAACAAAAATTATCAAAAATTTGCCAAGTATTCTTATAATCATCTATTTTTTGACATCTATTTTTGACCTTTTTTAAAAGATTTTTTAATGCAAAATTAAAAACATCATTATTACCAAATCTAAACCAATTATCTTCTAATTCATTGTATAAATTTGCTATTTTTACAGCTAAAGTGCTTCTTAGAGCATTTTCATAACATTGCAAAAGTAAAAAATTTGCTTGATGATTTTTACGCCTTTTAGAATAAATTTTCATAATCAACTCAAACAAGTCTTCACATTCTTGATTTTTTTCTAAAATTTTTTGTGCTTCTTTACAGGCTCCCCATAAATAACCAAAATGTAAGACATTAATTCCTTTTATCATTCTAAATTTAAAGTCTTTTTTTAAATTATAATTTATAAATAATTTTTCTATTTTTTCATAACTACTTACATCAAGCTCAAAAGACATTTTAATTCCTATTAATCATATTTTAAAAAACTAATGTTATAATTTCAGAAGTTTAGAGGGCTAACTTGCCGTCAGTTGCGAGGTACTCTTAAATGAGAGGCTACTCTAAATTCTTTATTATGCATTTTCAAAAATATTTCCTAGTTAAAATTCTCTATCAAATCTTTAAAAATCAAATACAATTTTTCAAGCTCTTCTATGCTAACTCTTTCATCAATAGCATGAATTCTATCATTACACACGCCAAATTCCACAACCTTCACGCCAAACTCAGCAAAATATCTTGCATCACTTGTGCCACCTTTAGTGTTAAGCTCTGGCACCACTTGGGTGATTTTTTGCACGCTTTCATTTAACTTTTGCACGATTTTAGAATCATTTTGAGTTAAAAATGGCTTAGAACTTTGATTTATACAAAGCTCATAATCAAGCCCTTCGCAAATTTTTTCCACATAAGCTTTTACATCTTCTAGGCTAGTTTGTGGAGAATTTCTTACATTAAACATTAATTTTAAATCATTTGGAGTGACATTACACACTTCCATACCACCGCGTATATCGGTGATAACGATTTTAGATGGTGCAAAAACCTCATCACCTGGATCAAGATCAAACCCTGCTAAAAATTTCAACGCAAAAGCAAAATTATGCACAGGATTAATGCATTTTTGCGGGTATGCTACATGGCCTTGTTTGCCTTTAATGAGTAATTTTGCATTAATAGAACCACGACGCCCTATTTTAATACTATCTCCAAATTTTTTATCACAAGTTGGCTCAGCAACCACAGCAAAATCAGGTAGCATATTTTTTTCTTGCATAAATTTAAGCACTTCAAGCGTGCCAAATTTGGCCTCACCCTCTTCATCAGATGTTAAAATAAGCGAAATTCTTCCTTTGAAATTTTCAGCTTCTTTAGCCGCACACATAAAAGCAGCCACACCACTTTTCATATCTTGTGCGCCTCTTGCATAGATAAATCCATCTTTTTCCAAAGGTTCAAAAGCATTACTACTCCAACCCTCACCCGCAGGCACTACATCAACATGCCCGCCAAAAGCTAAATGCACGCCATCATCGCTAAATTTTTTAGTCAGCAAAAGGTTTTTAACCCCTTCTTTTTCTATAAAAAAAGCTTCAAAATCGCTTAACTCCACTGCGATGTAATTTAACGCACCATCATCATCTGGGGTAATGGATTTAAATTTAACCAATTCTTTAAAAATTTCAACTACTTGCATGTTTTATCCTATAAAAGCTTTATACAATAATGAAAGAGCAAAATACTCTAAAATGATTGCTGAAAAAAGGTTGATATAAAATATATGTTTATCTTTTACAAGAGCCTTAAATTTAGATACAAAAAAAGATAAAGTAAAAACCCAAAACACAATAAATCCAACCAAACCAAAAAGCAAAGCAAAAGAATTTTTACTTTGCATACTAAGTCCTGCTACACTCAACCAAAAACCTATCACATAAGGATTTGTAATATTTAAAAAAAATCCTTTACTAAAACCCTTTAGAGGATGTGTTTTATGAACTTTATTTAGATTAACATTTCTTGTTTTTTTTAGCATTAAAAACACCATAAAACTTAGAAAGAAAAATCCAAAAACAGCTAGTATTTTATTAAAAATTTCATTATTTGCAAAACTTAAAAGCCCAAGATTAATTAAAATTAAAAAAACTATATCCGCACTTAAAGCTCCAAGTCCTACACAAAAAGCATTTTTAAAAGATGATAAGGCTGTATTTAAAATCAAAATATTCACAGGCCCAAAAGGCACAGCAACGCCCATACCTAAAATAATTCCATGTAAAATCGCTTCTAACATTTTGCTTCCAAGAAATTTTCTATATCGATTTTGATTTTATCAATAGCCGTGCAAACATCTTCTATATAAACTTTTGTGAAATTTCTTTCTAAGTGTTTATCCTCATCAAAATTATTTAATATACTTTGTGCACACACTCTTGCATACTCCCCCACAGGCAAAACCTGCCCACTTGTGCCTATACACACAAATAAATCACAATTTTGTAATTTCTCATATAAAATCTTATAATTTGGCGCCATTTCTTCAAACATCACGATATTATGTCTTACACTTTTACTCTGACATTTAGGACAAATTTTATCATCACTACTTTCATAGCCTATATTAAAAACATTTTCACACTCTAAACATCTAAGCTCAGGCAAAAAACCATGCAAATGCACCACTTCTTTACACCCTGCGCGCTCTAATAAATCATCTACATTTTGCGTTAAAATGCTTATTTGTTTTGGGAATTTTTCTTTTAAAAAAGCAATGATTTCATGTGCATGATTTGGCTTAACACTAGCTAATTCTTTTCTTCTTTTATTATAAAATTCCAAAACTTTTTTAGGATTTTTTCTAAAACCAGTTGCTGAGCAAACTTCCATCACATCATGCTCTTCCCAAAGCCCACCACTAGCTCTAAAAGTTTTTATACCACTTGGAGCACTAAGCCCAGCTCCACTTAAAATCATCACTTGTTTCATTTGCTAAACCTCATTGCTATATTTAAAGACTTTTGCCATCTTTAAAGTTTCACCACCTTAGCACCAAAACCACCTTGATTAATCGGTGCGTCATTAAAGCTTTTTACACTTTTATGGGCCTTTAAAAACTCTTTTACCGCAAAAGCTAATTTTCCTGTGCCTATACCATGATAAACTATCACCTCATCAAAACCCACTATCAAAGCATCAGATATAAATTTATCCAGCCTATCAAGTGCTTCATCACTTCTTAAACCATGTAAATCTAAAGTCATATTTAAAGCGCTTGGGCGGGTTATATTAACACTTGATTTTACTTTTTGTGTTGGGGTTTGATTGCTTTTTTTAAGAAGCTTTAATGGCACACGCAAACTCAAACCATCGCTTTGAATCATCGCATCATTTTTTGAAATTGCAGTGATTTTACCTTTGATTTTTTCATATTTTACAAAATCCCCTACTCTAAGCTCTTCATTTTGCTCCATACTTGGCAAAACAATGCTTTTTTTAAGCTCATTTGCTTTGTTTAAGCTTCTTTGTTTTTCTTTGATATCTTTTAAATTTATGGTTTTTTTAGCCTCTTCTATGGCCTTGTGGTATTTAAATTCTAAATTTGAAATAAGTTTTTTTAATTCTTGCTCGTTTTTTTCTTTTTGATCTTTAAGTGAAAGTAAAATTTCATCTACCCTTGCTTCTTTTTTCTCAAGCTCTTGGCTTTGTTTGCGTAAAGAAAGTTCAAGATTGATATTTTTACTTACCATTTCTTCTAAATTTTCTTTATCTTCCCCATAAAGTTTTTTAGCATTTTGCACTAAATTCGCACTTATACCATATCTTAAAGCCGTTTCAAAAGCATAAGATTTACCTATAGTGCCTTTTAAAAACTCATATTTTGGGCGTGATAATTCCTCATCATACAAAGCAGCGATTAATTCTACTTGCTCATTTTTAGCCAAAAGCATGGCAAGGCGTTTATGGTGGGTTGTAATGATGATTTTATTATCTTGTTCTAAAAGTTTTAAAATAAGCTCAGTATATAAACAAGCTGCTTCTTCAAAATCTGTTCCAAGCTCTATCTCATCAACTCCCAATAAAACATTTTTCTTACCCAAAAGCTTAGAAAAATGCAGCATTCTTCCTGCAAAAGTAGAAATATCATTTTTTACATTTTGTGGATCTTCTAAAATCGCATCAAATTCTTTGAAATTGCCTATTTGGCTTTTTTGTGCGTTTATTCTCATAGGAAGTAAATGTTTTGCGAGTAAAGCTGCACTTAAAATTCCTTTTAAAAGCATAGATTTACCACCTGCATTTACCCCAGTGATAATCAAAGCTTTTTTACTAAAATCTATACTCACGCTTTTTGCATTCTTTAAAGCAGGATGTGCAAAATCATGTAAAATCAAATTTGTAGAATTATCTGCTAAAACAAACTCATAATCATACTTTTTAGCCATCAAAACCCTAGCACTATAGTGATCAAACAAATCAAAAGCATTATTAATAAATTTTAAAAACATCAAATTTTTATAAAAAACCAAGCTAATTTTTTTAGCATATTCATAAAAAATTTCTTCTTTAGCGTCTTTAATTTCATCTATTTGGCTTTGGATTTTTTCCACGCTCAAAGGCACTATATAAAAACCACCCCCACTGCTTCTGCCTATAACTTTTGCTTTTAAAGCATGATTAAACCCACCACGCACCAAAAGTGCTTCCATGCCATTTATAAGATGAATTTGCGTGTCGATTAAATACGCACTAAGACTTTTAGTATAGGTGAGTTTTTTAAACTCAGCCACTAAGCTTTCTTTTTTCATTTTTAAAGCTAAATTTAGATTAATAAGTCTTTCATCAATGCTTTCTTTAATCTCACCCTTTTCATCAAAATATTCAAAAAGTTCTACTATAGCTTGTGGAATTTCTATTTTCAAAAGCCACTCTTTCAAGCTTTCTTCAAATTTTAATTTTTTCAAATACTCAAAATACTTACAAATTTTTATAAATTCAAAACTTTGATCTAAATGCAAAATTCCTTGCTTGCTAAGATGAATTAAAGCGCTATTTAACTCACTAAGTGCGGGCGGGGAGTTAAATTCTATCAAGGCAAGTTCGTTGATTCTTTTAAAATGAAGTTTGCTATCACCTTGTAAAAATATATCCTTATCTCTTGCAAAAAGTCCTTTAAATTCTCCTATATAGCCATCTAAATCTAACTTTTTAAAAAATTGCTCTTGCATTATTTTTCTACCTTGCAATCTTTTATATCAAAAATCAATGCTTTAAATTGCTTATTTTTACCATTTGAGACAAAACTTTGCGTGCCGTATTCAAAATTAAAATACTCTTTACTTATATTAATATCTTTACATTTTAAACTTTGTCCTTGCAAAAATGCATTAAGTATTTCTTTTTTTGCTACTCCACTTCTTGTAGCACTTAGTTCAAATTTAACCGCAAAGGCTATAGCTAAAATCAACACTAAAACCAAAAGATAATTACTAATTTTTCCTATTTTTTTACGCAAAAAAATAAAAAAAAGTAAAATTGCAAAAAAAGCTAATACATATAAAAAAATCTTAAACATATAATCCCCTAAGTTTTACACTTATATCTCCTGCACCAAAACCTATCACTAAACCATTTTCAATCAGTTCTTCATCAAGATAAATGGCGTTTTCTTCTCTTTTGATTTCTTTTATAAATTTAGCTTTTGGAAAATATTTTTGCATATTAATTTCTATTTTAGTCTCTCCTGCTGCATATACAGGTAAAATATAAAGCTCATCAACACTAGCTAAAACTGCACTAAAATACTCTATATTTGCACTCAAACGCGTATAACGATGAGGCTCAAAAATAACTATAGTTTTTTCATACCCAGCTAATCTTGCATATTCATTAGCTGCTTTTAATGTAGTTTTAATCTCAGTTGGATGATGTCCATAATCGTCTATTAATGCCATATTTTTGTTTGCAAATAAAATATCAAATCTCTTTTTTATACCTTGATAATTTAAAAGTCTAGTTCTAATTTCTTCTATACTGATAAATTCACTTGCAGCCAAAATAGCCAAAGCAGCATCCATAGCCACATGCTCGCCCATACCAAAAACACTAAATTCCCCTAAACCCTTAAGAGTAAAATAGGTTTTTGGCTTGAAATTTTCCACTTTCATATAAATATTTACAATATCTTTACTTGGATAAAGTTTTTTTGCATTATTTAAATTTAAACTTGCTAAAAACTCATCTTCAGCATTTATAACTTGAATTTTAGACAAATTTAAAAAATCTGCATAAGCTTTGTGTAATTTTGTAATATCATTTCCATAATGATCTAAATGCTCAGCTTCTACATTGGTAACTATAGCCAAATATGGATTTGAATTTAAAAAAGAACTATCGCTTTCATCTGCCTCAAAAATAAGATTTTGACTTTCTTTATAAAGCATATTAGTGCCACTTTCTTTTAAAACCGCACCTATAATCACAGAAGCTTCTATCAAGCTTGCTAAAATGCTTGAAGTTGTACTTTTACCATGAGCCCCTGCAACTGCAAAAACTCTTTTGTCTTTTAAAATCATAGGCAAAGCTTCTTTTCTTGAAAGTATTGTGATATTTTGTTCTTTTGCACTTATTAATTCTTCGTTATTTTCTTTTATGGCTGCTGAATATACTACCAAATCTACATTTTTGACATTGTCTTTATGATGAGGGATTTTTATACTTATACCTTCTTTTTCTAACTCTTTTGTGATTTTACTTTCTTTAATATCTGAACCACTAATGATAAAACCTTGCTCTTTTAAAAACCTAGCCAAAGCTGAAATTCCAATACCACCTATGCCTATAAAATGAATTTTTTGCATTTTTGCCTCAAAATTATTTAAAATTTAAGGCAAAATTCTATCATTTATTTACTAAAATTAAAATTTAAACTTTTTTAAGGAGTGTTTGTTTTGTCTTGATTTATCAATCTATAATTTAGCTGTTTTTGAAACAATTCTTTATATAAATTTGAAAATTCTTTATGATATGAATCTATCTCAAAAGCTTTATTAGTATCTTTTAAACTTGAATTACTTTCAAAAAAATATCCTTTTGTTCCTTCATACACTCCATTTTTATCAACCCAAACAAGTTCATTAAAGCCAAATTCTAATTTTTCATTATCTATAGGTGCTAACATGTTTCTTCCACCTAAACTTAAATATTTTGTATTACTAAGGCTTAGATTATAAAGTGTTGGAAAAATATCTTTATGAGAACCTATGCGATTTTTATCATAATAAATACCATTTTTTAGATGTTTTGGAATATATAAATAAAATGGAACGCTATATGCAAAAGCCTTTTGCGAATTTAAATTCATCTTAATATCTCTAAACCTATGATCACCCGTTGCAGCAATGATGATTTTTTCTTTAAATTGACTTTGTTTTACTTGATCTAAAAAATTTCCAAACTCATCACTAGCATAAGCAAAAGCTTCTAAAGCATTTTTTGGATTGCTTATAACAAATTCATCTAATATTTTTTTGTTTAGGCCATTATCATTAATTAAATTTTTTCTGCTTTTATGTATATAAGGCCTATGAGTTGAAATACTAAGAGATATAACTAAAGTCGGAACTTTAGCATTTTCAAAAATAGAATAAATTTTCTTATATGCAAATTCATCTGCTATGCCGTATTTATGTTTAGTTTCTTTAGCTTGTGGGAATTCTTGCATTAAGGTATTTTCATCTATAATTTCATCAGCTCCTTGATAGTTAAAATATCTTCCAAGGTTATACCAAGAAGCATTACCACTATAAACAAAAATTATTTTATAACCTGCATTTTTATAAATTTGTAAAGGTGATAAAGCTAATTTTTCTTTTTGGTATATACCATTTGAAATGATATTTGGACTCAAAAACACTAATCGATTGAAACTTTCAATGGTATTATTTGCACTAGATAAAAATCTTTCAAAGACAAAATCTTGATCAAAATGTTTTTTTAAACTTCCTAAAAGATCTAGATTTTCATTACTAAATTCGATCAAATTAAAACCAAAACTTTCCATTATGTTTAGATAAATATGATTTTTTGCATGATATTTATTTGCTAAAGTAGTGTTAAATATAGAAAAAAGTTTTTCTTCTAAGTGTTTAATTTGGTTTAAATCTACATTTTTAAATTCTTGCTGACTTTTGTATTCTTTATAAGCCCATGAAAAGGCCATTAAAGGATTTGTAGAAATTTCATTAAAAGATTTTATAGTGCTAAATTCATAACTTGAAGCTCTTAAAGCATTATATGTAAAATGCCCTCTTAAAGCGACAATATAAAAATAAATCAATAAAACATTAAGCACAAAAGCAACAATCAAGGGTAATTTAATATTTTTAAATTTTAAATGCAAAATTTTCATATTAATAAAAAAACAAAATACACTAAAAATCAAAGCAAGAAAAATAGCTTTTAAAACAGGATAATCAGAAAAAATTATAGAAAAAATAGCATTAGTATCATCATCTTTTAAACCAAAAACAAAGATATCGATTTTACTAGCATAAAGTTGAAAATAATAATAATGAATAAAAGCAGAAATTAAAACGACAAAAGCAATAAATGCTACATAAAAACTAGAAAAATAATAATAAAATTTAGTAATTACCCCCCCCCCAATAAATTTTATTTTTTTATTTTTAAAAATAAATGCAAAATA
Source organism: Campylobacter peloridis LMG 23910 (assembly GCF_000816785.1). NCBI lineage: Bacteria > Pseudomonadati > Campylobacterota > Epsilonproteobacteria > Campylobacterales > Campylobacteraceae > Campylobacter > Campylobacter peloridis. The sequence goes on from NZ_CP007766.1 coordinate 1,293,351, forward strand.
AGTCAAAAAACCACACAAAAACAAAGGTAAAAAAGCACTACTAAAAGTTCTCATATCATGAGCTAAACCATACATATACACCATAAAAGAATTTTGGCTTTCACTGGTTAAATTTACTAGCATTAAAAATCTAGTAAAAGCAAAAATTCCCATAAAGACAAAACTAAAAAACAAAATTTGCGTTATAATTTTTCTCATATTTTTCCCTAATATAAACTAATTTTCATAATTTTTAATAATCTTATCAAAAGCCCATAAGTTTCTAGCTTCATTTGCTTTATTAACTTCTACTACAAGCATTTCCTCTTGCTCGCCAAGTTGTTCTTGAACTTGACCAAAAGCATCGATAAAAAAGCTATCGCCATAAAATTTCCACTCATTTTCTTGTTTTAAATTTCCTATGCGATTAACCCTTAAAATACTTGTTGAGTTTAAAAAAGCCCTTGTTTTTAAAAGCTCTAACCATCTTTGATTACTCTCAAAAGTGCTAGCTGTAGGAATGATAACTAAATCAACCTTTTTTTTCATAATCATTTGCCAAAATACATCAAAATGCGCTTCAAATCCAAAAAGCAACGCACATTTTAAATTTTCATGAGTAAAAGTAAAAAGTTTTAATTCTTTATTTTTTTTATTTTTAAAAAATTTCTCCTCATTCCAATGCGTATAAGGCATTAAAATTTGCTGTTCATAACTTTTTATATTTTGCGGACTAACTTTTAAACAAAGTTTTTTTAAACCTTCATTTTCAACACTAACAATAGGTGCTATAATGCTTAATTCGTATTTTTTTGCAAATTTTATCAAACTTGCTTTTTTACTTTCGCTTTGTTCTTTAATCATACTTTTTGGCATAGTTTTAAGCTCACTAAAAAAGCTATTTAGCACATACTCGCCTAAAACTACTAAATTTGCGCCACTTTCTTTAGCAGCTTTTAAATAATACTCTAATCTTGACTCACTCAAAGCTAAAGTTGGAAATTGTAAAGCAACTATACTACTCATCTATATGCTCAATTTCCAACTTAGCTTTTTCTAGCATAGTTCTAGCTTCTTTTATATTTTTTAAACCCTCTTTGTAAATTTCAACACAGGTTTTCAAATTCAAATCTTTATCATTTAGTTTTTCCAACGAAAGCTCAGCTTGTTTGATATGATCTTCAAATTCCATTAGTTACTCACTTTGTAATTTGGTGCTTCAGCTGTGATAGTGACATCATGAACATGGCTTTCTTTTAAGCCTGCTGCAGTAATTTCAACAAATTCAGCCCTATCTTGAAAGCTTTTAATATCTGCTGCACCCACATAACCCATAGAAGATCTAAGCCCACCTAAAAGCTGATGGATAACACTTTTTATACTTCCTACATAAGGCACCCTACCTTCAATGCCTTCTGGCACAAGCTTATCTTGAGCAGTTCCTTCTTGAAAATATCTATCCGAACTTCCTTTTTGCATAGCACCTAAACTTCCCATACCGCGATAGCTTTTGTATTGTCTTCCTTGGTAGGTAAATAACTCCCCTGGGCTCTCATCTGTTCCTGCTAAAAGCGAACCTATCATCACACTACTTGCTCCTGCTGCGATAGCTTTTGCAATATCACCTGAGTATTTTATACCCCCATCAGCAATCACTGGCACGCCGTATCTGCTTGCTTCTATCGCACACTCATCTATGGCTGAAATTTGAGGCACACCCACACCTGAAACAATGCGTGTGGTGCAAATACTACCTGGCCCTATACCAACTTTAATAGCATCAGCACCTGCTTCACATAAATCTTTAACCGCTTTAGCACTAGCAACATTTCCTACTATTACATCTACATTAAACTCAGCCTTAATTGCTTTTAGCGTATCAATTATACCCTTAGAATGTCCGTGTGCACTATCCATTACTATAACATCTACTTCAGCTTCTACTAAAGCTCTCACGCGATCAAGCTGACCTACACCCACTGCTGCAGCTACTCTTAATCTTCCATAAGAATCTTTATTTGAATTTGGGTATTCTTTGCGTTTTTTTAAGTCTTTTATGGTGATTAAACCTTCTAGGCGGTTATTTTCATCTACAATTGGTAATTTTTCCACTTTATTAGTAGAAAAAATTCTTTCAGCATCATCTAAAGTAGAACCTTTTTTAGCTGTGATTAAAGGCATTTTAGTCATTACATTTTCTACTAAATTGTCAAAATTGTTTTCAAATCTTAAATCACGATTAGTTAAAATTCCTATTAAAATTTTATTCTCATCTACTACTGGAACGCCTGAAATTCTATACTCAGCCATAAGTTCTAGTGCTTCTTTAACACTTGCTTTAGCTCCTATATAAATAGGATCCATAATCACACCACTTTCGCTTTTTTTAACCCTTTTTATCTCTCTAACTTGCGAGGCTATGTCCATATTTTTATGGATTACCCCTATACCACCAAGTCTTGCCATCATTATAGCCGCTCTGTGTTCGGTTACTGTATCCATAGCAGCGGAGATTAAAGGCATATTTAAAGTGATATTTTTGGTAAGTTTTGTCTTAACATCTACTTCTTTAGGTAAAACTTCAGAATACTGAGGAACTAGCAAAACATCTTCAAAAGTTAAAGCGCGTTTGATGATTTTCATATTTTTTCCTTTATTTGTTTTTAATCATTTCTTCTAGGCTTAAAGCACCATCTAACAAGGTTTGCTCATCATAAGCTTTGCAGATAAGCTGGGCTGAGATATTGAGTTTATTTTCATTTTTAGCCACTGGCACACTTATACCACCAAGTCCTGCTAAATTCACTGAAATAGTAAATACATCTTCTAAATACATTTGCACTGGAGTTTTAACATCATTAAAACCAAAAGCCACGCTTGGAGCAACTGGCATAAAAATCAAATCACAATCTTGTAAATTTTCTTCGTATTTTCTCTTAATAAAAGCTCTTGCCTTTTGTGCTTTGATATAGTATGCATCATAATACCCACTACTTAAAACAAAGGTTCCTAGTAAAATTCTTCTTTTTACTTCTTCGCCAAAGCCTTCGCTTCTAGTGTTTACATAAAGTTCGCCCAAATTTTGACAATGCTCACTTCTTCTTCCATAACGCACGCCATCATAACGACTTAAATTTGCACTTGCTTCGGCTGCTGCTATGATATAATACGCAGCTACATCAAATTTAGAATCCATCAAATCTTTATAAACGATTTCATGATTATTGGCTTTTAGCATATCAATAGTTTTTAACAAAGCTTGTTTTACATCTTCATTGCACTGATCAATATAATTTTTTATCACAGCTATTTTTAATTTTCTATTAGAATTTAATTTTGGTGTGGTTGCTTCAAAAGCTATATTTGCACTTGTGCTATCTTTTTCATCATAGCCTGCAATAGCATCATATAAAATCGCTGCATCTTCAACATTTTGTGTTAAAACTCCAATTTGATCAAGACTTGAAGAATACGCTGCCAAACCATACCTACTAACCCTTCCATAACTTGGTTTAAATCCTACACAACCACAAAAAGCAGCAGGTTGTCTTACAGAACCCCCTGTATCTGAACCCAAACTTGCTAAAGCTATACCCGCAGCAACTGCAGCAGCACTCCCTCCACTACTTCCACCTGGGACTTTAGTATTATCAAGCGGATTTAAACTCTTACCATAAAAAGAAGTAGCACTAGTGCTTCCCATAGCAAATTCATCCATATTGCACCTTCCAAATGGAGCAAAATTATTTTTGCGTAAATTTGCAATAACACTTGCATCATAAGGTGCTACATAGCCTTGCAAAATTTTAGAACCACAAGTTAATTCCCAATCCTTAACACTGATATTATCTTTTATAGCAATAGGCACACCCGCACCTGAAGCACTCAAGTCTTTATTTAAAAACTGCTCTACATAAGCACCTAAATGCTTTTGTTTGTGTGCTTTTTCGTTTAATTCTTTTTTTAGATTTTCTAATTCTTCATTTGAAAATTTCAAAGCTTGTTTTAAAGTTATCATTATTTATCCTTAAATTTTTTAACCAAATAAAATAAAAACAGCGTAATAAATAAAAAACAAAATAAAGTAATCACTACCACACTAAAAGGTAAAGCTTGTTCAAACATTTTTTGCTTTTTCCACGCTATTACATCTTGGGCATAAACATTCTTCTTCTTTTGCTAAAAATTTCCAACATCTTGGGCATTTATGCAATGAAGAACGCACGATTTTAAAACTATGTTCACCTATTTTAAATTCACTCAAAGCTTTTTTATCATCTAAACTTTCAACCAAACTTACCATAAACCAATCTGCTACTTCTTCTATATCTTCGCTTAAAAGCTCATTTGCACTAGTTTGTAAAGATAGCTCTAAAGTTGATTTAATAAGTTTTTCTTTTTTCAAAACATCTATAAGTTCAAAGAATTTTTCTCTTGATTTGATAAATAATTCATCTTCAATCTCAAATTCATAATCAAAACCATCTTTTAACACCAAATCAAACACATCTTTAGCATTTTCTTTTATAAGCGCATTTGCATGTTCTAAAGCCTCATCTATGGTATAAGTAAGACTTGGAGCTAAAAGAGTAAAAAGTTTTCTAGCTATTAAAACCATTGCACTTTGAGCACTTGTTCTTTTTGTATCATCCTTGCCATTGCAATATAATCTGTCTTTGCAAATGTCTAAATAAATTCCACTTAAATCCGCACTTAAAAAGTTCAAAAGCACGCTAAAACCTTTTGCAAATTCATATTTTTTGAAGGCATTTTCGCACGCATCAAAAGCTAATTTTGCACGCATTAAAATCCACTTATCTAAAAGTGTGAAATTTTTTGTTTCTAAAAATTCTATATCGTTAGTGTTTGCAAGTAAAAATCTTATGGTATTTCTTATCTTTCTATATTGCTCGCTAACTTGTTTTAAGATATTATCTGAAATTTTTAAATCACTTGAATAATCACTAAGCATAATCCAAAGTCTTAAAATTTCCACTCCATAATTTTTAGCAACATTTTGAGGTAAAATCACATTGCCTTTGGATTTACTCATTTTTTGCCCCTTCTCATCAACGGTAAATCCATGAGTAAGTATATTTTTATATGGGGTTTTGTGATTAATCGCAGTAGAAATTAAAAGTGAGCTTTGAAACCACCCACGATGCTGATCGCTTCCTTCAAGATACATCGAAGCTTGGTATTCTCCTGCATCATATCTTGCTGAGCTTAACACTGCTTCCCAAGTGCTACCGCTATCAAACCAAACATCTAAAATATCATAAACTTTTTCTAAGTTATTTGGATCATATTTGCTATTTGGTGGCAATAAATCTTTTATTTCTAAATCCCACCAAGCATCAGCTCCGTTTGCTTCAAAAATTCCTACTATGTGGTTTAAAACATCATCATCAAAAATTACTTCTTTGGTGGTTTTATCTCTAAAAAATGCTATAGGCACGCCCCAATCTCTTTGTCTTGATATACACCAATCAGGACGATTTTCTATCATAGAGCTAAGGCGTTTAATGCCACTTTCTGGATAAAATTTTACATTATTTAATTGCTCTAATGCTAATTCTCTTAAAGATTTTCCATCTAGTTTTTTCTCATCCATTAAGATAAACCATTGCTTTGTAGCTCTATAAATAACCGGTTTATGTGTCCTCCAACAAAATGGATAAGAATGTATAAATTTAGAACTTTCAAGCAAAGCTCCGCCAAGTAGTTCTAAAATACGCTCATTTGCTTTAAAAATATGAAGTCCTATAAATTCATTTAGCAAATGCTCTGGTAAAAGCCCTTTAGCTCTTAGCGTTTCATCATAGCACCCACCATCATCTACTGGCATAATCACTTCAATGCCATATCTCAAACACGCATAATAATCATCCTCACCATGCCCTGGTGCAGTATGAACAAGCCCTGTTCCACCTTCCATTAAAACATGATCGCCTAAAATTAAAGTGGATTTTCTTTGATTAAGCGGATTAATAGCACTTAAATTTTCAAATTCAAAGCCTAAAAGTTCTTTTTGAATTTCACCTTGAGTGAAGCCTTTGTTTATCATCGCTTCAAGTAAAGCTTTAGCAAAGATAAAGCCTTCTTTAGTGATAACATATTTTTCATTTGCATTTAAAGCTATGGCTTGATTTGCAGGTAAAGTCCAAGGTGTAGTAGTCCAAATAACTGCTTTTGCTTTTTTTACTCCTAGTTTTTCAAGGGAAGTTTTATCAAGCTCAAATGCCACAAAAATAGAATAATCTTCTTTATCCTCATACTCTACTTCAGCTTCTGCTAATGCGCTCTTAGCAGCCCAGCTCCAAAAAACTGGCTTGCTTCTTTCTAGCAAAAGTCCTTTTTTAGCGATTTTACATAAGGCTTTGTAAATATCTGCTTCAAAAGCATTTTTCATAGTCAAATACGGCTCATCCCAATCAGCAATCACCCCTAAAGACTTAAATTCATCTCTTTGGATATTTACAAATTCTCTCGCATGCTCCCTACAAAATTCACGAATTTCTTTTTTACTCAAACTTTGTTTTTTTTCTTTTAGTTTTACTTCAACTTGTTGTTCTATAGGCAAACCATGGCAGTCCCAACCTGGAGTAAAACGCACTTTTTTGCCTTGAAAATAATGCGTTTTTATAATGATATCTTTTAAAATTTTATTTAAAGCATGGCCGATGTGTAAGTGCCCATTAGCATATGGTGGGCCATCATGCAAAGTAAAACTTTCGCTAGCACTTTGTCTTTTTTGTTTCATTTTTTCATAAGCATAGTTATTTTCAAACCACTTATTAAAGCGTTTTGGCTCAAGCTCTGCTAAATTCGCACGCATTGGAAAAGTTGTATTAGGAAGCAATAGCGTATCTTTATAATCCATATTCATCCACCTTGAAAAATTAAAATGGTAAATTCTACTTAAAATACTTTTAATTTGCACTTATTTTTTTGTTATAATCGCAAGAAAAAAAGGAAAATCATGAAACATTTAATCATCATCATAGGCAATGAACTCATCGTTAATGAAAATTATATGCGTTATATTCATGAAGAATACAAAAAACGATTTTTAGAACTACATGAACTTAAATTTATAAACAAGCCTGATAAAGATCTTCCTTTTTTGCTTGAAAAATTGTCTTTAGAATACACTTATATAACTATTTTTAGCATAAATGAGTATTATGCAACGATTGCAAAGATTATAGCAACCTTAAATGATGATGTTTTAGTTTTAGAAAATGAAACTTTAGTTCCATCAAAATCCATTTATACCAAAAATAGCTTTGTAAGTGAGTTTGAACAATGTCATATAAATTTGTTAAATGTTAGTATTAATTTAAAATTACCTCAAATTTTAAACAAACCTGAGATAAATTACACTTATTTTTGCTTATTAGATATTGATGAAATGAGTGCAAATATTTTACTAGATACCCTAACTAAATCTTTTGAAATTCAAACAAGTTCTAGTGCTTTGCTTGAGAATTTAATCTGCATTAGAGCAAGTGCGACACAATATGGTAAATTAGAAGGTTTTTTAAAAGGTGTTTTTAAACTTTTTGAAGGAAAAGTATTTTTAGATAACAACCCCATAAAATTCATCACAAAAAAGCTTTTAGATAAAAATTTAAAAATTTCTTTTGCAGAAAGCTGTACTGGTGGTTTATGTGCTTCAAAGCTGACTGAAATTTCTGGGGTTTCAAGCATTTTTGAAGGTTCATTGATAACTTATTCAAACCGCTTAAAAAATTCTTGGCTAGGTGTAAGCAATGATACCTTAGAAAGTGTGAGTGAGTATTCTGATCGTTGTATATACTTTATGTTAAAAGGGGTTTTTAAAACTACAAATTGTGATTTTGCATTAGCAATTAGTGGTGTAGCTGGAGAAGATGATGATAAAAACACAAAAGCAGGGACTATTTATATAGGAGCTATGTATAAAGATGGGACTTTTTTACAAGAATGCATTCATATACAAGGAGCAAGAAATTATATAAGAGAACAAGCTTGCTTAGCTGCATATAGCCTAATGCTAAGACTAAAACCTGAAATTTTCTTTGGAATTTAGCGTAGCCAAATTTAATTTGGCTACATGTGTATTTAATAACTTCCAACCACACAAGGATTCATAGTTTTAAAATTATCACTTACTATACAAGTTCTAGCTCTTTGAGTTAGTGCTGCTTCGTCTATCTCTTGGGTTTCTTCTTCTTCGTATTTAAAAGTAGGTGTTTGTTTTTGTGAGCTAGCTATTTGGCGTGATAGTTTTTGATAATCATCATTTTCAATACCACTAGAATTGTTTAATTTTTCTAAATTAGGTATTGTTAAAGCTATATTATCAAATTTGCCTATTATGTTAAATTGTTGATTTGATTTATCACTAGCTTGTTTTTGCCAAGTTTCTAGTTTTATTTGATTATTAGCTATAGTAGTGGCTAATTCTCCACTAAGATTGCTTAATCTATCTACTTCAGCTTTTAAAGAAGCTAAAGTTGCTTCATTTTTTATACTTGGATTTTCATTGATTTTTTTAACATAATCATTATATTTAGTTATGGCTATTTTAAGTTGCTCTTGTATGGTTTTTAATTGAGCTAAGGCATTATTAGAAGAATCAACTAAAGGTTTTAATTTATCATTGATAAATGCTAAAAGATTTGCTTTGTTAATAGCAAATTGGTTAAATTTAACATAAGTATTTTTATATTCTTGACTAATTCCTTCTAGTATTTCTTTCATACCTTTTTGACCATATAAAGCTTCTAAGAAAGATATGCTTTGCTTTAATTCTTCACTTAATCCTTGAATTTTAAAATCTTTTATATCAATCCAATACTTACCACTTAATATCTCACCTAGCCATTTGTTTAAATCATTTGCACTAATTACATCATCACTTGCTAAGATAACATCGCTATCACTTGGTTTATTTGGATTATCAGGGGTGGTAGGTTTTTCTATAGTGTCTGCTTTAGATAAAAAGTCTTTATATACACTTTCTTGAGTTTCATCTGTGTAAGTGTGGATATTGATTTTATTTTGGATATAGCCGTTTTGGTTAAAATCATTTTCATAACTTTGATCAGCTGTTGCATTAGCTAAATCATTTTCATAGTGATAAATATGAACATTCTTAAGTGCATTTGGTCTTCCTATTGGGCTTAATTTTCCAAAATAAAAACTACTAAAACCATTTTGGCCGATTGTATAACCTTTATCAAAATATATATATACATTTTCTAAATAATTACCTGTGTATAAAGTACCAGCAAAACTACCTATACTTACATAATTACTCCAATAATTATAACCAACCGAAGCGTAAATACTTCCTATTCCACTTATTGTTATATTTTTAAATACATTTGGTGCTCCTCCAGGGTCGTTGCTACCTACAGGATAATTATCCACTCTTCCGCCAAAACCTCCTATCCATGCAGTATATAATTGTTCAGCCTTGCTATCTACTTTTATGCTTTTTATGTTTTTTATACTTATATTGTTAAAATTACTTGATGTTATATATCCTGCAAATCCACCAACACCTATAGCATTTTCACCAGCAGCAAGCAAATCGCCAATATTTGAGATATTTATATTGTAAAAATTTGCATTATCAGTTCTATATGCCATAGAACCTATATATCTAGGAATTCCATTTGTATAATCAAAATTTATTGTATTTATATTTAAATTTCCTATATTAGCTAGTTGTATAACTCCAAATAAACCACCTTCATTTCCATCGATAAGAAGGTTAGATAAAGTATAACCTTGTCCATCAAGAGTTTTATTAAAAAAAGCACCATTGATACCTATAGGATCCATTAGTTTGTTATCAAAATTGATATTACCTACTAATTTAAATTCATCTATACTTCTAGTATCACCCAAACCTTCATTCCAACCTTTTATAAGATATCGCCATTCTATAGCATTAGCTTTTTCATTTTCCATATTGCCTATAGTTAGAGCTTTTTTGAAATTAGAAGAAATTCCATTATGGGTAACATTGGTATTATCTGTGTAATTTACTTTATTTATATTCACATTGTTACCAAATCTATAACCATCATTTGCAAAATTTATCATTTTTCTTTGTATATAGCCATCTTTTTTGGCTGTTACATTGATAATAGAATTTAAATTTGCACTATCTGCATCTATATATACATAATTGCCTACTAAGTGTGTTTTAGAATTAGCATTGCCTAATTTACCACCTTGTATATCTACCTTATGTCCTATAAGCAATACATCGTTTGCATTGATATTACCCATATTTACTACGCTACCTGCTTTTTGTGGTTTAAATACAGGAGAAAAAGTTGCACCTTGTTCAAAGGTTTTCATATTAGCAAATTTATTCATATCCTCATTACTCATCGATGAAGTAGAAGCTACAAAGCGATTAGCATTGATATTACCTGTTTTAGTAATGATTACTCCATTAGGATTGATTAAAAATACATTATTACCACTTGCATTTAATACACCTGCTATGGTAGATTTATTTGTTCCATGAGCTATGTTTAAATAGTTTTTGCTATTACCACCAAAATTTACACTTTCACCTTTATTTATATTAAAACCACCACCCCATTGGATAACAGAATTAACTTTATTACCATTTATATGCATATTATTACCACTGACATTTATAGTTCCACTTGTGCCATGAGTAAATTTACCACCACTTGGTAGGGCAAATGCAGGTGAAAAAAGCAATGAAGCAACTATACTTGAAAGTAAGATGTGATTAGTTAGTTTTTTAGAAGGAGTTAAATCAAAATTATTCGATCCCCCCCCCCGTGGAGAAAATACTGCCATAATAAATCCTTTGTTTGAAAAAATTTATGTATGTTAATATTATATTTATAAAAAAATACTTAAGTTAATGGAATTTAATTTAAAAAATAACTATTCAATAATACTCAGAAAGTTTTTCTTTCTGAGTATGTATTTAATAACTTCCAACCACACAAGGATTCATAGTTTTAAAATTATCACTTACTATACAAGTTCTAGCTCTTTGAGTAATAGCTGCTTCTTCTATTTCTTGGGTTTCTTCTTCTTCGTATTTAAAAGTAGGTGTTTGTTTTTGTGAGCTAGCTATTTGGCGTGATAGTTTTTGATAATCATCATTTTCAACACCACCACCTTGGGTTGGTTTGTCTACATTAGGGGTATTTATTAAAGATGTATTGAATTTTCCTATTACTATAACTTTATTGTTATTGTTTTTATCTTTAAAAATTTGAAGATTATTTTCTTGTATAGATAATTTAGCATAAAGTAGTTTTGCTTCTTTGTCTAGTTCTTTTATATTATTTTTTATAGCTATAAAAGCAGGATCATTTTCATTTTTTATACCTTTGTCTATTAAGGTTAAAAAATCATTATAAGCTTTTATAAATCTTTTAAGTTTAGCTTGATTTTGTTCTAATTGTTTTTCTATATCTAAACCCAAAGAAACTACTTCTTTATTTAGTTTGTCTAATTTAGTATGCCATAAGTTTTTGTTTTTGTTAAAGTCTTTGATTTTATCATCTGCTTTTTTAAAGGATTGCTCAAAATCTTTTTTTGCAGTATTTTCAAATTGAGCTTTATTTATATCATGATCTTTATAAGTATTTAAAAAACTTAAACTTTGCAATAAAGCTCTAGCATCATTTTCTTTAACACCTAAATAAGCTGTGATAAATTTAACTTGTTCATCTTCTGTTTTATTGGCTAAAGTTTTATATTCTTTTAGCAATTTATCTAATAATCTAATATTGATAACATATTTAATCTTATCAATATCTTTAATAATATAATCATTCCATACTGCATTAGAGATTAAATCATCTTTATTTAGAGTAGGTTTTTCATTAAGAATTAAATCTAGATTAGGAAGGATTGATTGGTTTGAGTTTTGAGGTAGTTCTGGACTTGTGATATTTGGTTTTTTTATGTCTGGTTTTGCAAGATTATATTCGCTTTTAAACTCTTGGTAGGTTTTATCTTTGTTATCATCACCATATATATGAGTAGTAAAATTATTTGTATTTATATTACTCATGATATCTTTAAAATCTTTTTCATGATGATAGATGTGAATGTTAGACATATTATCAGTGATTTTATCACTAAATTTGTATATTTTAACATTGTTATTTGTAAATGTTGTATTTGGATGAAAATAAACATGAATCTTGTTAAATTTAAATCTTCTATCACTATCATAATAACTTGGAGCAAAACCATAAATTGCTGAATTTTGCGTGGTAGGGTTTTTAATGCTAATGTTATTTATACCATCTATAAAAATATCATTAAACTCTATTTTTCCATATATATGATTATAACTTCTATGAAAATCAGCAACAAATCCTGCTATATTTGCAGATCTAAAATGTTCATCTCCATTTATATTGTGTTTAATATCATGTATATTTTTTATTATTATATTTTCAAATTTTCCACCTACTTCTCCTATGGTTATTCCTCCAGAAAAACCTCCAATCAAAAATCTATTACCACTAGTAGTAATATTTCCTATATTATTCAAATAAATATTTTTATACAAATTCGTATCATTATGCTTAATATAAATATTTCCAGCAAAACCCCCAATAGAGCCATATCTTCCATTTGCATTAATACCATTAATATTATCTAAATATATATTTTCATATTTACCCTCTTCAATATTTCCAGCAAAGCCTCCAATTTTCATACTTGCATATGAATACTCACTTTGTTCAATATGGAATAAATTTATATTATTAATGTTTTTTAAAGAAATATTATTAAATCTTGGAGGATTAATTTCACTAAGATATGTTTGCCCTATACTTCCAGCAAAGCCTCCAAATAGAATTCCTTTATCTGTCAACCAAGATGTATCACTTGAAACAGTTGCTTGAATTTTAATACCACTAATATCATTAAGAAGTATATTTTTAAAATCTCCTAAGTCGATACTTCCAGCAAAGCCTCCCAAATAAGCTATAGCCCTATAATTACCATATAAAGTCATATTTAAATTTTTTATATCATTTAATGCAATTTTATTAAATACCCCATTAGTTATCACTCCAGCAAAGCCTCCTAAAGAAGATTCTATAGAATTTTCTTTATCATTTTTATCATGAGTTAAACCATGTATAGTTTTTAAATTTATATCTTCAAAACTACCACCATCAATGCGTCCTGCAAAGCCTCCTATGTTTGCTTCAGAAAAACTCCAAAAATATTTTTCATCATATGAAGGTTTGCTTCGAGTAGCTTTAAAATTTATATTTTTAATATTATTTAAAGATATATTTGAAAAATTTCCATTTGCTATATATCCAGCAAAGCCACCTAAACCGATAAAATACTCGCTTATATATGCACCACCATATATAGGTTTGTGAATTTCACTTTCTCTAATACTTAAATTTTCCACATTTTTTAAAGAAATTCCATCAACAAAACCAAAAATAGAACCAGCAAAACCACCTACTCCATAGGCATAGTGTTTCCAATAAGCATCTATTTCATCTGGTATATCAACAATAGCACTATGTTTCACATCAAAATTTTTTATATTTTCTAAGGTGATATTTCTAAATATACCATTAGCATCTCCAGCAAAGCCACCTGTTCCATAAGTAGTAATATATCCAGAATCAACTACAACTTTGACATCATTTTTTAAACTAGTTAAATTCTTTAAACTAGCTCTATCTACAAAGCCATCTAAATAACCAGCAAATCCTCCAACATATTCATTTTTAGCATTAATGCCACCACCACTATAATCTACATTAATATTTGTAAAGCTTGCTTCTTTAGTTGCACCAAATATACCAACATAATGTTTTTTAGAATCATTATTTGTTAAATTTGCTGTATCTATATACATACCTTTTAATACAAAACCTTGTCCATCAAAGTTTTTAGTAAAGGCATTATCTTTGGTATTGCCTACTATCATGGAAGAACAACCAAGTCCATCTATGCAATAATTTGCATAATTTTTACCAGCAAAATTTATATTAGAAACTAATTTATATTCATTTGCAGTAGTTCTAAAACCATTTTTATTTTCATTCCAACCTTTAGCAAAATGCCACCAGTCTTCTGTATTGGCTATAGAAACAAAATGTGCTTTTTTAAAGTTCTTATCATTGTGCTTATATCCCCCATATGAAGGTGTAGAATATTTTAAAAATATATTTAATGCTTCAGGGTTATAATAATACCCAGTAGCACTTAAATATATAGAACCTTTATTTTTAGCTGTGATATTTAATTTATTATTTTTGTTTATATTAGCTACATCAACATATACTTCATTTCCAACTAAATGTGTATTTTTGGAATTAACTTGGTTTAAATATAATTTTCCTTTATCATTACCTGCACTTGCATGCAATAAAACCTTATTGCCTATAAGCAATACATCATTTGCATTGATATTACCCATATTTACTACATTGCCAAGTTTATTTGCTTTAAATACAGGAGAAAAACTTCCAGCTTGTTCTTGTGATAAATTTGCAAATTTCCACATATCATCACTACTCATCGATGAAGTAGAAGCTACAAAGCGATTAGCATTGATATTACCTGTTTTAGTAATGATTACTCCATTAGGATTGATTAAAAATACATTATTATCTTTTGCATTTAATACACCTGCTATGGTAGATTTATTTGTTCCATGAGCTATGTTTAAGTAGTTTTTACTATTACCACCAAAATTTACACTTTCACCTTTATTTATATTAAAACCACCACCCCATTGGATAACAGAATTAACTTTATTACCATTTATATGCATATTATTACCACTAACATTTATAGTTCCACTTGTGCCATGAGTAAATTTACCACCACTTGGTAAGGCAAATGCAGGTGAAAAAAGTAATGAAGCAACTATACTTGAAAGTAAGATGTGATTAGTTAGTTTTTTAGAAGGAGTTAAATCAAAATTATTCGATCCCCCCCCCCGTGGAGAAAATACTGCCATAATAAATCCTTTGTTTGAAAAAATTTATGTATGTTAATATTATATTTATAAAAAAATACTTAAGTTAATGGAATTTAATTTAAAAAATAACTACTCAATAATACTCAGAAAGTTTTTCTTTCTGAGTATGTATTTAATAGCCTCCAACCACACAAGGATTCATAGTTTTAAAATTATCACTTACTATACAAGTTCTAGCTCTTTGAGTAATAGCTGCTTCTTCTATCTCATGCTCTTCTTCCTCTTCTTCTAAGCTTTCATCACCTATTAAATTTAAAGACGCAGTTTGTTCAAATTCTAAATCAATCTCAGGGAGTTCAGGTTTATTAGGATCTTCTCCTTCTCCTCCATCGCCTTTGATTTGATCTAACTTGGGATTAGTATTTAATACCACATTAGCAAAAGCACCAATTACTTTGAAATTTTCTGTATTATTTTTGTTTTGCCAAGTAGATAGTTCATTTTGCTTGGTATTGATTAAAATCGCTAAATCTTGGCTGTCTTTCATTAAGGTATCTATTTTGTTTTTTAATATAACAAATTCTGGGTCGTTTTTATGTGCTAAGCCTTTATTGATTAAAACTACATATTTATTGTAAGCTTTAATAACTACATCAAGCTCATTTTGCTTAGCAATAAGATCTTTTAAAAATCCTTTTGATTCATTTGCTAAAGATTTTAATTCATCATTAAGCTGATTGATTTTATCTTTGATATTTTTAGTTGTATTATTTACTTGTTTTAATATACTTTCTTTTGTGCTAAAACCATTTCCTTTGAATTTATCATTTGAAGCAGTGCTTAAACCATTTTTTTCATAAGCTAAAAGAAAATCTAAACTTTGAACTACTTCTAAAGCTTTTGTTTTATCACCACTTAAAAAGTATTTAGCTACAAATTCAACCTTTTGTTCTTCACCCATATTAGAATAATTTGCTTTATCTTCTAGCATTTTCAATAAATCACTTATATGTAATTTATATTTTCCATTAGTGATATTAGCAATTATTTCTTTTTTAATCATTTCTTGAAGCAAATCATTTTCATCAAGTTTTACTTCGTTAGGATTATTTCCGCCTTCACCTATGGTGGTAAAGATAGGATCTGTTAGTTTAAAATCTGTGGTAGTTTGAAAAGAATTAGAGGTTTTATCATATTGCAATCCTGTAGCTGTTTGAGCGGAGGCGATAAAGTTATCATATTGATTTTGTAAAAAATTTACATTGTTTTGATATTTTCCACTATCTACTTTATCATAAGCTGAAAACAAATCCTTATCATAATAGACATTAACATTTTTAAAAATAACATTATTATCAGAAAAAGCGGTATTGCTCTCGTTATTATATATAAAAGCTGTTTGAAATCTCAAATCATCTCTATAATCATTGCTTATAGTTAATCCTTTTAAAGATATAAAAATATTTTCTAAAGTGGCATTTTTAGCATCTATCGCAAAAACACCCATATATCCATAATAAGGATCTCCATATCCACCACTTGTATATCCATCATATTTTATATTACTTATATCATGAATGATAATACTTTTAAAATTTGAATTTCCTGGTGTATAACTTTTACCTATCATCCCAGCAAACAACCCAAAACGAGAATTTTTTATATCTATATTTTTTACATTACTTATAGAAATATTTTCGTATTTTCCTTTAGAAATTTCTCCAGCAAAAAGACCATAATATTGATTTCCAACAAATTTAATTAAATCTATATCATTTAATTTGATATTTTTAAATTCTCCATTTTCTATAATGCCTATAAATCCGCCTGAACTATCATGGCCTCTAGTGGCTGAAATTTCCCCTATATTATTTAAGGTAATATTTTCGTATTTTCCATTATCTGATCTTGCTATAAATCCTCCCACTGCTTGTTCTGCTGTTATTTTTCTAATATCATCAAGTAAAATATTTTTAAATAATACTTCTTTTGTTTTATGTCCCCAAAAATTAGCTATAAATCCTCCAGTCCAAGTCCAATTACCACCTATTGCATCATAATCTGTTAATTTGATATTTTCAAAAATCATTTTTTCTACATTAGGAGCCAAGCTACCAGCTTGTCCAGCCATGCCAGCAAATCCACCTGAAGCCGTTCCGTAAATAATTCCTACATTATTTATACTAATGTCTTTAAAAATACCAGCACTAAGACTTCCAGTAAATGCACCCGCACCTACTACAGAATAACCATTAGCATAAACTTTTTCTATGCCATCTATGCTAATTCTTTCATAATTTCCAACATTTGCACCTCTAATAAGCCCTATAAAGCCTCCAGCATAGTTATTAGTCGCATATACTTCTTTTATATTTTTCATACTAATATCATAAAAACTTCCACCATCTGAAGCTCCAGCTATAGTTCCAGTAGCTCTTTGGCCTTTTGTAGCGATATTTTCAACTTTTAAGTTTTTAACAACACCGCCATTTCCAACTCCACTAAAAATTCCTACATAATGATCTTTGTGCTTATTTGTAGAAGAATAAGAGGAGGTATCTAACTTAATATTACTTAAAGTGTATCCATTACCATTAAAAGTTGATGTAAAAGCACTAGACCAATCGTAAGCTTTTTTACTAGAATCATAAAAAACATACCCCACCATATACTCAGGTTTAAAATCATTGTTAAAATCTATATTATTTATAAGTCTAAATTCTTTTACTTTTCTTGTATCGCCTTTATTGTTATTCCAAGCATTAGCAAATATAACCCATTCACCTACTGAATCTATAGTAAGGTATTGTTTAAAATCTATTTTTTGAACCTTATTTTCAGTTAGTTTATTGTTATTGTCTGTATAGTTAGTTAAGGTAAAACTATCACCACCTACAAATTTATATTCACCATCTTCAAATGCACTCATGCTAGCTGAAAGCTCAACGCTGTTTAAAGCTGTGATATTATTAGTTTTATTTTCTGCAAAAGAGCTAGGGTTTAATACTAAATCATTTCCCACCAAATGTGTAGTAGAATTTTTATTACCTACCTTACCACCTTGTATATCTACTTTATTGCCTATAAGCAATACATCATTTGCATTGATATTACCCATATTTACTACGCTACCTGCTTTTTGTGGTTTAAATACAGGAGAGAAAGAATTACCTTGCTCTTGTGATAAATTTGCAAATTTATTCATATCCTCATTACTCATAGATGAAGTAGAAGCTACAAAGCGATTAGCATTGATATTGCCTGTTTTAGTAATGATTACTCCATTAGGATTGATTAAAAATACATTATTATCTTTTGCATTTAATATACCTGCTATGGTAGATTTATTTGTTCCATGAGCTATGTTTAGGTAGTTTTTACCAGATCCTTCAAAATTTACTTGAGCTTTATTGCCTATATTAAAACCACCACCCCATTGGATAACAGAATTAATTTTATTACCATGTATATTCATAGTAGTGTTATTTGGTTTAGTTATAGTTCCACTTGTGCCATGAGTAAATTTACCACCACTTGGTAAGGCATTAGGACTAATTGCTGCTAAAGGTGAAAAAAGTAATGAAGCAACTATACTTGAAAGTAAGATGTGATTAGTTAGTTTTTTAGAAGGGGTTAAATCAAAATTATTCGATTCCCCCCCCCATACTAGGTTATTTAAACTTAACTTTTGCATAAAAGATATCCTTTCATTAAACAAATTTTCTTATAAATACTAATGTATTATAAATGATTGT
The DNA here is from genome assembly GCF_000816785.1 of Campylobacter peloridis LMG 23910. Lineage (NCBI taxonomy): Bacteria > Pseudomonadati > Campylobacterota > Epsilonproteobacteria > Campylobacterales > Campylobacteraceae > Campylobacter > Campylobacter peloridis. The sequence goes on from NZ_CP007766.1 coordinate 1,312,059, forward strand.
AGAATGTTATTGTATTGTTGGTAAATTTAGTCTTAAAATTAAACTTTGTTGTGTTAATATTTGTAAAAAATTTTAAAGAGATATAGTAAATCATTGTAAGAATTTAATTTTATTTTCCAAAATACCTTTTGGAGTAAGTCCTATAAATTTTTCATTTATATTAGCATTTTCATCAAAAAAAACTATCACAGGCACGCCATAAATTCCACCCACTGCTTTAGATAAAAACAAACTAGCTTTACTTTCATATAAAAGCGGAAAATCTAGTCTTTTTTCTAAAGCAATTTTTTCTGCCTCCTCTTGATTTTTAACTCCGTTTAGTACAGCGATGATAGTAAAATTTTTATCTTTATAAAGTGCATTTAGTATAGGAATTTGTGCTTTACACGCACCACAATCTTGAGTGAAAAAAAATAAAGCATAAGCTTGATTTGAATTTTGAATTTTTAAAGTTTTTTCAAAACCATTGTATTTGAAAATGTAGTTTTGACTTGAATTTAAGGCTTTAAATTCGTTATTTGAGCATGCATTTAAAAATACTAAAAAAACTAAAGCCAAGAAGCTATAGAAGATTTTAAATGCGACCATGGTTTTTCTCCTATGATTTTATCTTGCACTATGCCATCTTTAATGATGAAAGTAGTTGGCACTGCAAAAACACTAAATCTTTGCCATGAAATATCTAAATCATCTTGTAAAAATGTGATATTTTTGTAGTTATATTTAGTTGCAAATTCTTCAAATTCTTTGCCTTTGTCTATGGAATCTAACGCTAAAATAGTCATTTTATTTGGGTATTCATTAGCTAATTTTTCCAAAAGTGGTAAATCTTTTAAGCAAGATGCACAACCTTGTTCTACAAAAGTTAAAATGATAAGATTATCAAAATCAGCTAGTTTTACTTTCTTTCCTTCTAAATTTTTTGCTGCAATTTCTGGTGTTTTTAAGCCTATTTTACCACCATTTTTGTTATTGTTTTCAAAACAAGCACCTAAAAAAACCACACACAAACAAACTAAAATAATATTTTTAATTTTCACTTTTCATTACTCCATGACTTAAAATGATAGTTCTATCAGCAAATTTAGCTAAATCTGGATTGTGAGTGATTAAAACTATAGTTTTTCCATCTTTTTTTAGCTTGCAAAAAAGCTCTAAAATGTTCTTTTCATTAGCTTCATCTAAATTTCCAGTTGGCTCATCTGCTAATAAAATTTCAGGATCATTTACCAAAGCTCTTGCTATACAAAGTCTTTGTTGCTCTCCACCGCTTAATTGACTTGGTAAGTGCGTAAGCCTATGTGAAAGTCCTACTTTTTCTAAAGCAATTATAGCGTCTTTTTGCTCTATACTAGAATGATAAAATTGTGCTAGCATAACATTTTCTAAAGCATTTAAATAAGGTATTAAATGAAATTGCTGAAAAATCAAGCCTATCTTTTCTCTTCTAATTATACTTTTTTCCTCTTCACTTAAATTTCCAACCTCTTTGCCATCTAAAATATACTCTCCACTACTTTGAGTATCCATTAAAGAAAGTATATTTAAAAGTGTTGATTTGCCTGAACCTGATGGACCCATGATAGATAGCCATTCACCTTGTTTTACTTCTAAATTTATATTACGCAAAGCTTTAACTTCATTGAAATTACGATTTAAATTTGAAATTTTTATAATACTTTTCATCACTCACCCTTTAAATTTTCACAAACATTGATTTTCAAAGCTTTTTTTAGTGGTAAAATACTTGCAAAAAATGCAAAAACCAAAGAAACAAGCACTGCAAAAAACACCGAACTCAATCTAAAATCTATACTTGCATTAAAAATCAAATATCCAAAAATATTAGCCAAAAAATACCCACAAAAAGCACCAAGCAAACTAGCACTCAAACTCAAAACAAACACTTCAGCTCCAAAAAGCTTAATGATTTCTTTATGTTTAGCTCCTAATGCAAGATGTAAGGCTATTTCTTTTTTTCTTGAAAAAATCACCGCACTAAGAGTGGTATTTACACTTAAAGAACTAATGAGTAAAATGGTTAAGCTAATTAAAGCCATTAAAGCCTTTATTTTTTCTAAAATAATTCCTTCGCTAATAGATATTGAAGCTATAACTTTAGCTTCTACATTACCTTTACTAAGTTCTTTTGCTTTTTGATCTAAACTTTCATAATCACCTAACAAAATAGCCTGAGCATAATTTATCGCTTCTTTAGCTGCTAATTCTTGTGCTTTTTTTAAAGAGATAATTAAAACCCCATCTTGTTCATCATTGCTTCTTAAAATAGCTTTGATTTTTACTTTGACTATTTTAGAAATGCTTGGATTATAAATTTGTAATTCTTGTCCTATTTTAAGCTCTAATTGTTTAGCTAAATCAGCCCCTACAAAGGCACTATCTTCACTAAAATCACTCAAAGAAAAACTTCCTTTTAAAACTTCCATAAAAGGCTTAGTAAGCTTTAAATTTGCAAAATCAACCCCAACTACCACTGCACTTGAACTTTCAAGATTATAAAAACCATATAAAAATGGGGTTAAAGCTTTAGCTTTTAAATTTTCCTTGACTTGATTAAATTCATCCATACTTAAAAACTCATCATCTTTTGGAGTAATGATAAAATTTGCCCCATAAGCTTTTAATTCTTTAGATAATTTTGTATCAATATCAAAATAAATATTAAAAAAAGAAGCACTAACCATAGCCCCCATAAACACAGCTATAAAAATAACACAAACTCTTTTATAAGAAAAAATAAGAGATTTAAAAACCTCTTGTATAAAAAAATTATTTGCCATATAAAACCTCTGAAGTAGAAAGTTTAGAAATTCCTTTGATAGAAAATAAACATCCTAAAAATACTATAAGCACTGCAAAAAACAAACAAATTGGTAAAATAATCCATGAAATTACAATACTATGATTAAATATACTCAAAGCAATAAGCTCTGAAATTCCTATACCAAAAGCAAAACCAAAAACAGCCCCAATTAAAGCTACTACAACCCCTTCTAATGCAAAAATCATATAAATTTGCAAAGTGCTAGCACCCAAAGCTTTTAAAAGCCCTATTTCACTTCTTCTTCTAAATATATCTGCACTCATTAAAGATGATATAGCTATAGAAGATACGATTAAACATATAATGCTAACCACTGCCATTAAGGATTGAATTTTAGATACTATTAAACTTTCTGCATCAGAAATCGCGCTTACAACTTTTGTGCTAGCACCTTTAAAGTCTTCTGCGATTTGATAGGCAATAGAACTTACATAAGCAGTGCAATACCATTGATCATATTCAAGCTGATTTAAACTATCTACATCGCGTCTTGCTTTTTGTGCTAAATCATTTTCAGGTATAGTTAAAGCTGAAACTTCTGCTTTGGCAAATAAACCTTCTTTTTTAGAAAGTTTTTGTGCTAAAAGTAAAGAAGTGATGATTTTATTTGAAAAGGCTTGAGTTAAGTCTATAATACCAACAATTTTTACTTTAAAATTTTGATTATTTTGTGTAATGGTGATTTCATCATTTATTTTTAAATCATATTTTTGTGCTAAATCCTTTCCTAGCATTATTTCATCTAAACTATCATCTTTTGGGTAATTTCCTTTGATTTGACTATATTTATACAATTCTTTAATACCCGCATAAAAATCATCATCATCTTGCACTTTTATAGCCTTATCAAAATAAGTTCCTACCAAAGAGATATTTTCATAACTTGCATTTGGAGTTTGAATTTTTACTTGAGTATCTAAAAATGGTGCAAAGGCATTGATATTATTTCTCCAAAAAATTTCTTTTATAGTATGGAGTTTGCTTTCCTCTAAGAAATTTTGATTTTTTAAAGGCTCATAGATTTTATTACCCACTTCTACACTTAAACTTGCACCTTTTGGCAAAACTAAAATGTTTGAACCATAACTTCTTAGTTCTTTTGTGATTTCATTACCTATACCCAAAGTGAGGTTTAACATAGTAGCCATAAGCAAAGTAGCTAAAAAAATCGTTAGTAAAGCTAAAGATTTTTGAATTTTATTTTGAAAAATAGAATTTTTTATAATCTTAACCTGCATAATCACTTCCTAATAAATTATGAATTCTATATTTTGAAGTTTTGTTTATATCAATGTATTTTAAAGGATCATTTTTAAACTCTTCATAGTTTTTTTCATTAGCAAAAAAATATGTTCTTCCTTTATAGACATAAGATTTTGGTGCTTTTAGATTAATAAGCTCAGTATTATCAATAGGATCATAAACTTTTTTTTCTACTACTTGAGTGAAAAAATTCACCCCATCTAAAATTTCTGAAAAAGGTATGATAACTTTACCATTTTCAAATTTATATTTCATAGGGATAGGATTGCACCCACCTGCTTTACCTACACTTGGTAAGAAAATTCTAACATTACATGAAATGCAAATTAACTCTCCGCCTTTTTTAACATACCCCATATCCCCACATATACTACAAGCGTCAAAAACAGCTACTGGAGAGTCTTTATCTTCTCTTTTGTTGATTAAGAAAAATCTTACCACCTTGCCCTCATCGCTAATATAAGCAAAGCGGTGTAAGTTGTTATCTCTTAAAATCGCTACATCAAAAACAAATTCATCATTTTCGTTTGGCTCTACATAAGTTGGTTCATCTATAGTTACTGGCCTTGAAGCATGCAAATCATAAAAAAGAAAAATACAAAGACTCAAAATCATAGCACTAAAAATGCTTGCACTAAAGCTAGTTATAGTTGAATTTTTTGCTTGATTTTTTCTAAATTCTATATCAAAATCTTTTTTCTTAGTATTTTCACTCACTCTTTGTTTTAAGGCTAAAACTATACAAATTCCTAGCAGTAAAAACCATGCATAAGTATAAAATTTAGCATAATACACACTCTTTGCCACATAGCTTAAATACAAACTTTCTGTTTCTATCACACCTTCTCTCATAAGGTATAATAAAATTTGTGCTAAAGCTTCATTGAGGTAAAAAATCACGATAATGAGTAAAAATAAATTTAAAAACTTAAATTTAAATTCCCTTAGCCATCTCATAAAAAGATAAACTCCAAAACATAAAACAAAAGCAAGCAAAATAAATCCAAAAGAGCTAATCGCTAAAGAATCTAAAAAATTTGAACTTAATATAGGAAAATCTATAGAAATATGAAAGTATTTTATGCCAAAAGCAAAAGATACTAAAAAAACCAAAATAGCTTGAATTTTTTCTTTTAAAAAATTATTTTGTATAAAAGAAAAAATGATAATAATCAACGACAATAAAACAAATAAAATATCATTAGAAAAATATAACAAATCATAATTTAGCGTCTTAGCACTAATAAAAAAGGCAAAATAAGAAAAAACAAAACCCGCAAAAGCAAGTTTAAACACTAAAGAATGTTTTAGATTATAAAAAAACAAAGCACTTAAAAGTGCATAAGAAAAAAATACTCCAAAAAAATGAACAAAATAAATCGACATAGGCTCTTCTTTGATAGAATTTATTTATAAAATCAATAATTTCATAAATAAACCCTAGCAAAAGCTAGGGAAGAATCACTTTGGTTTTCCTGTGTATTTAAAGTTGTATTTAACAGAAAATGGCTCAAACCATTTACCAACACCTGTTTCTTTATCAACATGGCGTCCAAAACCTTGTTTTTCTGGATTATCAATTAAAAAGACTAACTCATAATTACCTATACCTGTATCCATTTTAATATTTGCTCCATAATGAGGGCCATCATCTGCAACCATAGGCATAAGAGTTCCTGTTTTTACTTTGCCATTGTCTAAATTTGTTAGCTTATAAGCTACACTTAAATATGGAATCCAAAAACCCTCTGGAAAGCCGTTTTTATTACCCTTTAATGCATGAATATCTGCTTCAAGGTGAATATCTGCTAAACTAGCTGCAAGATCAATTCCTCTTGGCTCCATTTCGATTGGCTGTAAATAAACTGCTGCTATCTCCATACCATTTAACTCATATGGATCACCAATTGGCACCTCTGCTGCAAAAACTGAACTAGCTAAAATACTAGCTGCTGCACTCAAACTTAATAAAGTTTTTTTCATATTTTTTCCCTTTTATTTGAAATTTGCTTTGTTATAAAAATACCCACAATGAGTAAGATTAAAACCATAAACTGAGGTATGATACTCTCATAGTAAGGATAAATTCCAAGCCATAAAATTCCTTCAAAATCAAAAGGAAGCAAGCTTGGAGTGATAACCTTAGCTTCTATGAGCTCACCAATGCCTTTGCCCATAAAGACAAAAACCATGTAAAAAATAATGTATGAAGTTATATAAAAAAATTGTTTTACTGGTATTTTTAAAGCACCAGCTTTTAATAAATAATAAAGTATGATAAGTATAATTAATCCACTAGCTAATCCTATAAATATAAAACTATAATCTGTGCTTGTTTTTGCATCAAACAATAAAGCCTGATAAAAAAGAATAGTCTCAGCACCTTCTCTATATACAGCTAAAAACACACTAAACCATAAAGTTTTTGCTGAATTATTTGATATAGCCTCTATTGCTTGAGTTTTTATGTGATTTGTCCATTTTTTATTTTGTGCATTAGATAAAAGCCAAAAACCAACATAAAAAAGCAATGCCACAGCCACAAGCATGGTAATACCTTCTAATAACTCTCTACTTTGCCCTGCTTGTTCTTTAAAAATCCATGAAATAAAAAATGCCGTTACAAAACTTAAAAATACCCCGCTCCAAAGTGCTGAATATACTATATTTAAACGCTTTTTATTGCCACTTTGAACTAAGTATGAAACTATAGCTACAATGATAATTAAAGCTTCTAAGCCTTCTCTTAAAATAATACCCAAAGCCCATATAAACAAAGACATAGGCGAAGATTCTTGAATTTTATCTAAAGAGCTTTCTATCAAGGTGCTAAGCTCGTCAAAATTTTGTTTTAATTCTTCTTTAGAAGCACTTGCTTTAATAAGTGCAACACCTTTTGAAAAATAACTTTCTATTTTTAATTTTAAAGCACTATCAATAGCACCAATTTTACTTTCCATACCACTTGCTTCAAAAATATCTAAATAAACATTTTGTAAAGCATCTATACTATTTAAGCTAAAGCCTTCATAATTTTGCAAAATATCATTTAAAGCAATTTTGATATCATCATATACTTTAGTATAATTTTTAGCATTTATAGCACTTTCATCATAGCCTTTAACCTGAAGTAAAGCTAATTCTTCTTTAGGTAAAGCTAAAAATGCTTCATATAATAAATCTGATATATTTGCAATTTCATCTCTAATAGTTTTTTCATCTAAAGTATTAGCATTGATTTTTCTTATAATAGTTCTAAGCTTGGTTTGAATTTTTTTATCCACACCTGCTTTAGTGTATCTTGCTACTAAAACTTCTACTTTTGAATTTCTATAGTCTTCAAACAATGCTGATTGAATCAAATCTTTAGCTTTTTGATAATCTTTATTTACAAAAGCTAATGCAGCTTGATCAAGCTTTGAAATCATGGAATCCATCAAAAATTGTAATCTTGCATCTAAAGCCGAAGCTTCTTGTAAAGCTAACAATGCTTCATCCTCTTGAGTGTTTTGTTTTTGAGCGGCCAAATTTTGAGTTGAATTTTGTGGGATTTGCTCTTTAATATCTTCTCCAAGCAAAGCCGCAAACATTGCTTGTGCTTGTGCTTGACGCTGTTTTTCTGCTTCTATAGAAGACTTTTGTGCTTCTTCTTCATTGTAATTAGTATCGCTAACTTCAGCTTTTAGTTGAAAACCTTTCTCTAAAATAGGAACTATTTCATCTAAATCAAAATACAAACTGCTAATTAAAGCCTCTATTTTAGAAAAATCTTCTTTATCTTTATACATTTTTCTTAAATTAACAAATTTACGCTCCATAATGATGGCTTTTCTACCTACATTGCGACCAATTGAACCCTCCATGGTTTCAAAATGTTGAAAATACGCATCTTCAGCCTTTTTTTTCGCTTCTAAATTTTTATTTTCTTTGTATAAATTCATACTCTCATCTAAAATTTGCTTGATTGAGTGAACTTCTTTTTGATAATCAATTTCTCTAGCATAAACAATAGAACAAAATGAAAAAATCATTAATAAAATTATTCTTTTTAACACTATTTTACTCCAAAAATGATATTCATTTTTAAAATCATAGTCGCAAGTATATTACTTAAATTCTTAAATTTAGATAAACATTATCATTATTTATTTCATTATAAATCATACAAAAATACTACAAAATGCTACTTTTTTATACAAAATTAGATAAAAAATTATCAAAAATCTAAATTCCATTTATTTTTTATTTATTTTTACTTTTAAAACAAACTTTTATTTGCTAATATACACTGCTTATAAAATAAAAGGAGTTTTTATGCTAGTAATCACTCATGAAAAACCAAGTAAAATGAAAAAATTAGTAAAGAATTTGGGATTTTGGGTTGTTTTGGGAATTATTGCTGGTATTAGCCTTGGTTTATTAGATAAAGAACTAGCTTTAGCTAGTAAAATCGGTGTAGATTATTTCATACATGCTTTAAAAATTTTAATTGGGCCTATTATATTTTTAACCATAGTTTTAGGTGTAATTAGTCTTGAAAGCCTAAAGCAAGTTGGCAGTATAGGTGCTAAAGCTTTGATATATTTTGAAGTAGTTAGCACTTTTGCCTTAGCGATAGGAATTTTTATGGCTAATGTTTTAGGACCTGGTAAAGGAATGAATCTTGATCCAAATACCTTAGATAAAGATAGCGTTGCACAATTTGTTAATAACAATGTAGAATTAAATGCACAAAATGAAATATTACATATTTTAAAAGATGCTATACCAACTGATATCATCGCAGCTTTTAGCGAAGGAAAAACTTTACAAATTCTAGTTATTGCAATTGCTTGTGCTTTTATCATTTCACTAATGAGAATTGATGAGAGAAAGCCTATACAAAGAACTTTAGAAATTATGCAAAGTTTTGTTTTTAAAATTTTAGAAATCATTATGTATTTTTCGCCTATTGCAGCTTTTTCAGCAATGGCATTTTTAGTAGCAAAATACGGGCTTGAATCTTTACTAAATTTAGGGTATTTACTTGTAGTGATGTTGCTTGCTTCTTTGCTTTTTATTTTTGGAGTTTTAGGAATTATTTGCTTTATTGCTAAGGTCAATATTTTTAAATTTATGCGTTTTATATCAAGAGAAGTTTTGATAGTTTTTGCTACTAGTTCTAGCGAATCAGCCCTAGCACCACTTATGAGAAAACTTGAAAAAGCAGGAATTTCAAAAGCCACTGTGGGTTTGGTTCTTCCTACTGGATATAGTTTTAATCTTGATTGTACTAATATATACTTAGCAATGAGCTTAATTTTTCTAGCACAAGCTTTCAATGTAGAGCTTTCCTTAACTCATGAAATTAGTATTTTAATCGTTTTAATGATAGCATCAAAAGGAGCAGTTGGAGTAACTGGCTCGGGCTTTATCATACTTGGAAGCACACTTGCAGCTTTATCTAATATGCATATAGCTGAGGCAAACAACGGCTTAGGAGCAAATTTAGGCGAAGTTTTACCTGTGGCTGCTATTTCTATACTTTTAGGAGTAGATAAATTTATGTCTGAAATCCGTGCTGTAGGAAATTTATGTGGCAATAGCGTAGCTGCTTTAATCGTAGCTATTTGGGATAAACAAATAGACTGGGATAAATTTCGCTACGCACTTGATCATCCAGAAGAATTTGCTAATGCAGGTTTTGATTAAAAAACCTCTTTTTGAATTTTTTCTACATATTTTTCTCTTAGTTTTTGGGTATAAAAGCCTATTTTACCATCATTGATAATCTTACTATCTGCTTTTATAACTCCTAAAATCAAAAAAGTAGCCGCACAAATAAATACCTCATCAGCCTCATACACTTCTTTCATACTAAAAGCTCTTTGATTTATTTTAAGATCTAATTCTTTAGCAAATTTTAAAATATTTTTACGGCGAATTCCTGGCAAAATCTCATTAGAAAAAGGTTTGGTGATTAAAGTTTTATCTTTTATAATAAAAACTGAACTGCTAGAAGCTTCTGTTACTAAAGCATTTTCTATCATAAAAGCTTCAAAAACTTTAGCTTTTACCGCTTCTTCTTTAGCAAGGCATTGAGCTAGCAGTGAAATTGATTTTATATCCCTTCTTTTCCATCTTAAATCAGGTGTTGAAATCACGCTTACTCCGCTATTAACAAATTCATGCTCAATCACCTTGCATTCAAAAGCAAAAGCCATAATAGTAGGCTTTAAACCCTTTAAAAGCGCAAAATTTCTACTAGCAACCCCTCTACTAACTTGCATATAAAGCCCACCTTCTTTGAGAGAATTTTTAGCAATTAATTGTTTTAAAACATCTTCAAATTCTTCTTTAGTATAGGGAAATTCTAATTCAATTTGTGCCAAACTACGCTCAAAACGCTCCCAAAATTCTTCTTTATCAGCCATTTTTGCATTTACCACAGGAACTACCTCATAAATTCCATCTCCAAAAATGAATCCTCTATCAAAAATACTTATTTTTGCTTCATTAGCTTTCATAAATTCATCATTTAAAAATACTATTTCTTTTTCTTGCATTTTAAGCTCCTTTAATCAAATAAATCAATAATATCTTGTGGTAAATCCAGTTGCTTTGAATAGTAAAAATATTTTGCTAAAACTAAAATTCCTATATAAAATTCCATCTTTTCATCTAAAAATTGTTCAATATAATTGTGAGCATTTTGGATAATCTCTTTTGCTTTAAGCGGATTTGTTAGATAATAATCAATTAAATCTTCTACATTCTCATAATCATCATCAATTAAAGCAAAATGTTCATTGGGGATTAACTTTCCTTCCATAAACCAAGTCTCATAACGCATTTTTGGTGCAAAGACTAAGGAATTTGTTTTCATAACCCATTTTAAGTTACTTGCCACATCATTACCTTCTAATGAAAGTAAAAATTTAAACTGAGTTTGATAGGCTCTGTTGATTTTAAAATTTATTTTTTTAATCCATTTTTCAGCTTGAATTTTTCTACCACCAACATGAGCAATATCACAACGCTCATTATCAAAATATTTCTCAAAAAATTTAATACGATGGGACTGATAAATCGCACCTCTAAAAAAAAGTAAATCCTTTTTATCTTCAAATTGATTTTTATCTTGTATAAAATTAAAATGCCTGTTTTTATCTAATTTTAAAATGATATTATTAAATCCATTTTCAACTGGTCTTGATTTAGCTATACTTGGATATTTAAGATTATAACTAATATCTCCAAAGCCTTTAATCCATAAAAAATCATCATTAAAATACTTACTAATCGCATATGCATCATAAGCGTAAGAAGTTTTTTTAAAGGGAAATTTTCCTATTTTTTCATAATTTTCAAATTTTTTTATATCAAAAAAATCATTTTGCAGATTATAATAATTTAAACGAGTAATAATATTATCTATATTTTTTGATTTTAAAATTTCTTTTAAAATATTTTGTAATTGATTTTGATAAATTTTTCTAGGTATAAAACTTTTAGCTATACCCTTAACATTCATCATAAATCTTGAATCAGCCATTTTTTCTTTCTCAAACAATAAAATAAAATGAATTCTAACACAATATTGTTATTTACAAGAGTTAAAAATTTATTTTTTTTAAAAACTAACATGCTAAAATCACAAAAAATAATTTAGGTAAAATAATGAAAATTCAAGAATTTGTTTTAAAATTTATTTTTAAAATCTCTAATCAACCTGTTAATTTAAGAGATTTGTTAGAAGCCAATGCTTTATTAAATGAAGGAATGATGATAGATCCTGCGAAATTAAATTTTAAATTTAGAGTTTTTAATTCTTATTTAATTTATGCACTTTTTTGTGTTTTTATTTTAGTTCCTTTGCTCATCATAACGCATTATTTTTTAACCATCATTGACTTTCATATTAGCATACTAAGTGCTGTTTTTGTAACTGCTTGTGTATTTATAGGTTATGATTTGTTTAAAATTTATACTAGAAAAATCATAAGTAAAAAATTACTAAAAAAAGCTTGGATGTTGCATTTTCCATATTTTGCTTATGAAAAATACTCAAAAATAGCTGAAGAAATTTACAACCAAGCTATTAAAGAAGAAATTCCAAAAAATCAACTTGAACAATATGTTTTAGAAAAAATTATTCAAACGCAAAATTAATCTAAATAATCCAAAACTTGATTTTGAAAATAAAGTGCTTCAAGTTGTCTTTGGAGTTCTTTATTTTCTTCATCTAAAACCCATTCTTGCGATCTTAAATCAGCAATATCCCTACTTATATAATAAATTTGATTTCTTATGTAAATTTGTGGAAAAAACACTAACAAAGCAAACACAATAATCATCATCGCATAAAGTAAATTTTTTGGACTTAAATTTTTATTTTCCTCGCTGACTATGCTATCTAAAAGTTCGTATTTATCCTCTTGAGTATATTCTTCATTCTCCTCTTGTCTAACTTTTTCTTCTAGAATTTGCTGTCTTTGTTGTGCTAATTTTTCTTTTTCTTTAATCTCCTCTTGCTCTTTTTTTATTTTCTCATTTTCTATTTTTCGTTGCTCTTTTAATTCTTGCTTGATTTTAGCTTTTTCTTTTCTCTTTATTTTTATATCTTGAATTTTTAACGAAACAAAAGCATTGCTTTTAATAAAAATTTTTGAAAATTTAAGGGAGTCTTTTTTTATTATTTGCTCATTTTGTATTTTTGGTGTAGCGGTATCTTGATTTATTTTGGAATTTTTTGATAACTTTGTATTTTTTTCGTTTTTTTTATCTAATTTACCTTTTTGTTTTTTAAAGAAATTAAAATGAATTTTAAAAGGTTTTTTTTCTTCTAATTTTACATTAATTAGATCTTCTTTTAAATAAATATTAGATTGTTTTTTTGGTTTTTCTTCGTATTCTTCATCAAAATCTGTAAATTTAGGCCGTTTTTTGCGATGAATTCTATTTTTTAAGATATGATCACTTTCGTTAAATTGATATTCTGATTCCTCATAAGGCCTGCCTTCTTTAATAGCCCTAGAGTATTTAAGCATTTTTTCGCGTATATTTTGCTTTTCTTTTAAAAAATCATCATCAATCATCATTTACCTAAAATAAAAAATTCTCATTTTTGCACAGCTTGATCTGCTATTATAGCTTATTTCTTCTTTGGAAGCACTTATGGCTTTTTTACTTAAAATTTTACCAAGGCTATGATTTTTACCACATTCACATTTCATAGCTCTTTCATCACATATACAATCTTTTTCCCATCTTTTAAAAGTATTTTTTACTAATCTATCTTCTAAAGAATGAAAACTAATGATAGCAAATTTGCAATTTTTTAGCTTTGCTTTTTCTATATTTTCAAGCAAAGTTTTCAATTCACCAAGCTCATCATTTACTTCTATGCGTAAAGCCTGAAAAACAAGCAAAGCCAAAGACACATTGCGTCCTTTTAATTTAGCATTACCGATAATTTTATTTAATTCTTTTGCGCTTGTAATTTCTTTTTCAATCCTTGTGCTAATGATTTTTTGCGCAAGCATTGAAGCAACAGGTGCTAAATCTCCATAGTCTCTAAAAATCCGCTCCAAATCTTCTTTGGTATAAGAATTTACCACTTCTTTTGCACTTAAAGGATTATTTTGATCCATTCTCATATCTAAAAAATCAGAATGTAAAGAAAATCCCCTATCATTTTTATCAAGCTGCAAAGAAGAAACACCAATATCTGCTAGAATTCCCCTTAAATTTTGAGTATTAATGCAACTTAAAATATCTTTAAAACCCATATGCTTAAAAAGCACTCTATTGCTAAATTCTTTTAAAAATTCCTTAGAAAAATTTAAGGCTTCTAAATCTTTATCACAAGCAATTAATTTCAGTTTTTTATGATTTTGCAATAAAGCTTTAGAATGTCCACCATAACCTAAAGTACAATCTAAAAAATCTCCATCACTAAAATCATCAAAAACATCTAAAACCTCTTGCAATAAAACAGGAATATGCGGACTTTGCAAAATAATCCTTTAAATATTTTTTAGTATAATATCTTAATTAAGTTTAAAATAAGGTTTTTAATGGATAAAGAAAATATTACCAACCAAATTCAAGCCCTTGCATCATCTATGTTTAAAAAAAATTTTTTTGGGATTTGTCATGGCTCAGTATCTGCAAAACTCTCACAAAGCTCTTTTCTTATCAATAAAAATGATGCTTTTTTAAATCAATTAAATGAAAAAAATTTAAATACTTTAAAATTCACAAAAGATTATAGCTGGAGTGAAGCAAGCAAAGATTGTGAGGTTCACAAAAGCATTTATGAGAATATTCCAGAAGCCAAATTTATATGCTTTGCTTGTCCAGCATATACTTTATCTATGAGTTTAAATTATGATTTTATAACCCCGCAAGATTATTTTGGAGAAATTTTTTTAAAAGAAATTCATGTTTATAATCCTAAAAATTATGAAGATTGGGAAGATAGATCTCAAACAGAAATTTATCGTCATATGCTTGAAAAAAAACAAAATTTTATAGTGATTAAAGGATATGGAATTTTTGCTTATGGTAGAACTAGCTATGAACTTGGAAAAATCATAGATTTAATTGAAAATTCTTGTAAAATTATTCATCTTGCCGAAACAAATTTATCATGAAAATTTTAAAAATTAATTTTTTATTAATCACAAATTATTTATAATGTGTGGTTTTAGATTATTATTTGGATTGGGGTAAAAATGCTCACTTGGATGCAGCATCATAAAAAATATTTAGTTGTAACAATTTGGATTAGCGTCATTGCTTTTGTTGGCGCAGGTTTTGTTGGCTGGGGAAGTTACGATTTTAACACAGATCGTTCTAATTCTGTTGCAAAAGTAGGTGATGAAAAAATAAGTTATGATGAGTTTAATCTTAAATATTCTCAATTATTTAACTACTATGCACAATTAAACAATGGAAATTACACACAAGAGCAAGCGCAAAAAGATGGTTTAGATATGCAAGCTATTGATCAGCTTATACAAGAAAAATTACTTCTTTCTTATGCAAAAACACTTGGTTTAGAAGTAAGCGAAGAAGAAATTGCTTATGATTTAGCACATCAAAAAGTCTTTCATAATGCTTCGGGGGTATTTGATAAAAATTTATATTATAATATACTCTCACGCAATAATTACACTCCAAAAACTTATGAAAAAGTCATTCATGATGAGTTATTATTAAATAAAATCAATACTATTTTAAATTTGCAATTAAATCAAGATGAACTTGATATGTTTGCAGCAAGCTTTTTAATGCAAGATAAATTAAAAATTCAAGTCATTCAATTAAACGAAAAAGACATACCTATCAATGAAGATGAATTAAAGCAAACTTGGGAAAAAAATAAAGAGCTTTATAAAACACAAAAAAGCTATGAACTCGCAACTTATTTTTTAAAACCTGAAAATATAAATATTGATGAAAAAGAATTACAAGCATATTATGAGGAAAATAAAAACAATTACAAAGATTTTAGTGGAAAAATTTTAAATTTTGAGCAAAGTAAAAATCAAGTTTTAAAAGATCTAAAATTATCCAAACTCAAACTTAAAGCTAATGAAAGCTATGTTGCTCTAAGAAAAGGGGAATTAAAATTTGATAAAAATATCACAATTAGTGATGCTGATATATATTATCCTTTAGCTACCATAGAAAAAAGCAAAGATAATGATTTTATCAAACCTTTTAGAATAAACGATGGCTATATGATTGCTAAAATTATAAAAATTAACCCTATACAAACAAAAACTTTTGAACAAGCAAAAGAAGAGGTAAGCAAACTTTATTTAAAAGAAAAGGCTAAAAAAATATTAGAAGAAAAAGCTAAAAGTGCCTTAGAGAACTTTAAAGGTATAGATATAGGAATATTTAGCCGTGATTCTATGAAAAATTCAAAAGTAGGCAATATGCTCAATGATACTGAATTTAGTGAATTTTTAATGCATGTTTTTGATACTAATAAAGTTAAATCTTATGTTATACTAGATCAAAAAGCTATTGTTTATGAAATTACAGAGCAAATTTTAGAAAATAAAGATAAAGAACAAATCTATAAATTTATCATAGAACAAAGTGCAAAACAAACAAAGCAAGCATTATTAAAGGAAGAATTGCTAAAAAAACTTATAGAAATATATCCAATCCAACGCTATTATAAAGGAAATACAAATTGAATATCTTAGGAATTGATTTAGGATCTATACAAACTTGTGCTATATTAGCGCAAAAAAACGAAGATGGTTTAAAAATCATAGGTTTTGGAAAATCAAAATCCAATGGAGTTAAAAAAGGAGCAATTACTAATATAGAACTAGCTTCTAAATCCATAGAGGAAGCAGTTGCAGATGCACAGATGATGTCAGGAGTGCATTATGATAAAGTTATTGTTTCTATTTCAGGAGCTTATGCAAAAAGTGTTGATAGTATAGGCGTAGTTAATATTCCAAATCAAGAAATTGGAATAAAAGAAATTCATAGAGCTGTTAGTACCGCAAAACATACCGCAAACATCCCTAGTGGATATGAAATAATTCATGTATTACCTTATAATTTCAAAGTTAATGATCTTGAGCATGTGGAAGATCCTTTAGGAATGAGTGGAAATCGTTTGGAAGTTTCTACTCATATTGTCATTTCCCAAGAAGTTCATATTAAAAATTTAAAAAAAGCTGTTGAACTTGCAGATCTTAGAGTGGATAATATAGTTTTATCAGGATATGCATCATCAATTGCTTGTTTTGATGAAAGTGAAAAAGAACTAGGTGCAATACTTATAGATATGGGAGGAGCAGTGTGCGATATGGTTATTCATGCTGGAAACTCTGTGCGTTATAATGAATGTTTACAAATTGGCTCTGTAAATATTACCAATGATTTATCTATAGCTTTACATACACCTCCAAAAGAAGCAGAAAAATTAAAATTAAATTATGCATCATTAATGCAAAATGAAAATTCCATTATACAAATTCCTTACATGGGTGATGAAAAAAGGAAAAATGAAGTTTCAGTTGATGTTATTTCTAATGTAATTTATGCAAGAATTGAAGAAACTATAATTATTTTAGCTAAAATGCTAAGTGATAATGCTTGTGCAAGTCAAGCAGGTGCTGGTATAGTTTTAACCGGTGGTATGACAAAATTTGCAGGGCTTGATAAGCTTGCTTCAGCTTATTTTGATAATAAAGCTGTTAGAATAGCAACCGCAAAAAAAGATACTATGGATGGCTTTAAAGAAATTTTTGAAGATGCCGAAAATAGTTGTGCCATAGGACTTTGTTTATATGGCGGTGGGTATTTTACTCCTTATGAGTTAGATTCTAATGAAAAATTAAGATACAAAGGAGAGCCTGAATTTGTAAATAAGCAAATTAAACAAAATTTTGCTATCGAAGAAGAGCAAGAGGATGAAAAATTCGAAGAAATATTTCAAGAAAAACAAAATCTTGAAGATGAACATGAAGATATAAAAAAAGTAGAAACAAAAAAAGAAAAAAAAGCTAGTTCTATTTCCAAAATTTGGAATAGAATAATAAACCAGTTTTAATAGGAGATACCATAATGAGCGAATTTCTAGTAGAAGAAATGCAACACATAAAAGGTGCTAAAATAAAAGTAATAGGCTGCGGTGGCGGTGGCGGAAATATGATAGATCACATGGTTAATATGGGATTACATGATCTTGATTTAATATCTGCAAATACTGACGCACAAGCTATAGCAAAATCTTTAGCAAAGACAAGAATTCAACTTGGTGAGAAAAAAACTAAAGGATTGGGTGCTGGAATGCAACCAGAAATTGGTGCTGAAAGTGCTAGAGAAAGTTTTGAAGAAATTAAAGCTGCATTAAGCCAAAGCGATATAGTATTTATATCAGCTGGACTTGGTGGTGGAACTGGAACTGGTGCTGCTCCAGTTGTCGCTCAAGCTGCTAAAGAAGCTGGTGCATTAACCGTTTCAGTAGTAACTATGCCGTTTACTTTTGAAGGAAAGCAAAGAAAAAAATTAGCTGAAGCTGGTTTAGCAGAATTAAAAAAAGAAAGTGATTCTATCATTGTAATACAAAATGAAAAACTCCTTAGTATACTTCCTAAAAAAGCTGGCATAAAAGAAGCATTTAAACTAGTTGATGATATTTTAGCAAGAGCTGTTAGAGGTATGGTTTCTATACTTTTAGAAGATGGTGATATTAATGTAGACTTTGCTGATGTTAGAACGGTAATGAGTCATAGAGGTTTAGCGCTAATGGGTGTAGGGCAAGGTGAAGGTGAAAATGCTATTATGGAAGCACTTGAAAACGCCATTGAATCGCCATTACTTGATGGTATGACAATGAAAGGTGCTAAAGGTGTTATAATACATTATAAAGTTGGCCCTGATTGTTCTTTAATCGAAATTTCACAAGCAACTCAAAGCATTAGCGATGAATCTGATGAAAATGCGAAGGTTATTTTTGGTGCAACCACTGATGAAAGCATGGGAGATCGTGTTGAAGTTACCATTATAGCAACTGGTTTTGAAGACAAGGCTGAAATTCAAAATGCTAAAGAACAAGATGAAAATAAAAAGAATAGCTATATGAATTTGCGTAAAGCTAGTGGTGGATTTGATGAAGAAGTTATTTCTCAACTAGATGTTCCGGCCTTTTTACGCCGTCAAATGGATTAATCTTTATTTGTAAAAATCTCTTAGTATGAATTTTTCATTATTATGTGATTTTTACGAATTAAGTATGGCTTATGCATATTTTAAACAAAATATGCATAAGCAAGTAGTATATTTTGAAGTTTTTTTCCGAAAAGCTCCTGATAATGCCTCTTATGCTATTTTTTGCGGCTTAGAACAAATCATTAATCATATTAAAAAATTTTCATTTTCAAAGAGTGATATAAAATATTTAAAAAATACAAAAAAATTCGATGAAGATTTTTTAAATTATCTTTCCACACTTTCTTTTAGTGGGGATTTATTTAGTGTAAAAGAAGGAGAATGCGTTTTTGCAAGCGAGCCTTTAATGTATATAAAAGCTCCAATTATAGAAGCATTATTGCTTGAAACTTTCATACTTTTAACTTTAAACCACCAATGCTTAATCGCTACTAAAGCTAACAGAATAAAACAAATTGCAAAAGAAAAAACACTTTTAGAATTTGGCTCTAGAAGAGCACATGGAGAAAATGCTGCATTAAATGGAGCAAGAGCTGCTTTTATAGGAGGTTTTCATGCAAGCGCTTGTACTTTAGCAGGAAAAAAATTTAAAATCCCAATTAGCGGAACTATGTCGCATGCTTGGATTCAAATGTTTGATGATGAACTAAGTGCTTTTAGAGCATATTGTCAAATTTATAAAGACAATATAAGCCTTTTAATTGATACTTATGATTACAAAAAGGGTATTGAAAATGCTATTTTAATTTTTAAAGAATTAAATGCACAAGATTCTATGCTTAATTATTCTGTCCGTATTGATTCTGGAGATTTGCTCGAAATTTCTAAATTTCTTAGAAAAAAACTGGATTTTGTTGGTTTAAAAAATTGTAAAATCATAGCTAGCAATGCTTTGGATGAAATTATTATCGAAAAATTACTTAAAAATAAAGCTCCTATTGATGCTTTTGGCATAGGAGAGAAACTTATCACTTCTGCAAGCTCACCTATCTTTGGAGCTGTATATAAACTTGTTGCTATTGAAAAAAACAATCAAATTATCCCAAAAATCAAAATCAGTGCAAGCTCTAGCAAAACAACTCTGCCACATTTTAAAAAACTAATAAGATATTATAAAAACAAAAAAGCTAGTTTTGATATTTTATACACTTGTGATGAAAATGTCAAAAATTATCAAGGTTATACATATAAAAATTTACATGAAATTATTTTTAAAAATGGAAATTTAATCTATAAAAAACCTAATTTAAAAAATACTCAAATTTATTGCAAAAATAGTGTGTTAAGTTTGGAACAAAAAATAAAACAACTTCATAATCCAAGTATCTATAAAATAAAAATTTCTAAAAAATTGCAAAATTTGCAAAAAAACTACTTAGAAAAAACTAATCTTTTTTCCTAAGCCTTACTTCATCTTCAACTTCAAGCAAAAATCTATCAACTAATTCTTTTTCTTTCAATTTTGCTACAACTTCACCATGTCTAATAACCAAACCTTGATTTTTGCCAAAAGCTATAGCCACATCAGCTCCTTTTGCTTCACCTAAAGCATTTACCACACATCCCATAACACTTATATTTAAAGGCTCTTTTATGTGTTTTGTTTTTTCTTCTACTATTTTTATAGCACTTATTAAATCGCTTTGAATTCTTCCACAAGTTGGACAAGATATTATATTTACTCCGCTTTTTTGCACTCCACTATCTTGCAAAATCGCTCTTGCTACTTTTATTTCTTCTTCAAGTTCGCCTGTCATAGATACTCTCATAGTATCACCTATACCTTTTAAAAGCAAACTTCCTAAAGCTATGGAACTTTTTATAGTGCTATGAAATTTTGTTCCAGCTTCAGTAACTCCTAAATGAAATGGATAATCACAAAGTGGGCGAAGTCTTTCATAAGCTTCTATAGTTTTTTGAGCATCAGAAGTTTTCATAGAAATTTTTATATCAAAAAAATCAAAATCTTCTAATAATTTTATATTATATTTAGCACTTTCTAGCATTGCATCTATATTATAACCATATTTATCAGAAAATTGTTTTTCTATAGAGCCATGATTTATTCCTATACGAATTGGAATTTTTCTTTGTTTGCAAGCATTTACTACTTCTTTGATTTTTTCTTTTGAACCTATATTGCCAGGATTTATTCTAACTCCATCTATAAATTCAGCACAATATATAGCTAAATTATGATTAAAATGAATATCTACTATCAATGGCAATGGACTTTGTGCTTTTATTTCTTTTAAAGCTCTTGCATCAGCCATATCTAAACACGCTAAGCGAACTATATTTGCTCCAGCAAAATAAAGTCTATTTAATTGTTCTAAAGATCCTTTTACATCTCTTGTTTTGCTAAAAAGCATAGACTGAACAGAAATTGGAGCATCGCCACCTATTAAAACATCACCTACTTTTATTTGTCTTGTTTTATATCTTTTCATAAATTCACTTTAATAAAATATTTTTAAAGTATTATAGCCCAAAAATGGGCTATATCATTAATCTTTTTTATTTTTATTAAGAGATTTATATTTTGTATCTGTATCTCTTGTTAAAAGGGTAAAAATTTGATTTGTTAAATCTTGAGTAAGTTTTTTTGCTTCCATTTGATTTTGCAATGAAAAATCAACTAAAATTTGTCTTGCTTTAATTTTATCTTTTTTATAAAAACTTAAATATTCTTTTTCCATAGCTTTTTGTTTTAAAGATGTATCCTTTTCAAATTTAGCATAAGCATTTTTTACAATAGGTGCATATTTATTATAATCACTCATCACAAGAGTTTGAAGCTTGCGATAAATCCAATAAATTGATTCATCATCGGCTTCATTTGTTCCTTGTTGATAACCTGCAATAAATTTATCATTGCCATAATAATAAGGCAAATATACGCTCAAATCAGCCATTCCAATAGCTACATAATCTAATCTCCCAATTTCTTTAGGAAGCCAAGGTCTAACTTGCATTATATGAGATTCATAAGTTCTAAAAACACTCACAACGCGGTAAATATTTTCATCTTTATTAAAATTTACATATGGATCATATTTTGTTCCATCATAATGCGATCTTAAAGCTTGTTTTAAATCATCTATACCAAGCTTTTGTTCAGGTTGTAAAAATACATTAAAATTAGCACCATTTTTAATATCTTGATTTAAAGATGGATTAAACATCTTTTGTATCCACCAAACTCTAGGATAATTATAAGTTAAATCTCTATCATCATTTCTTGTGTAAACTTTAAAAAAATCAAAAACTTTATCCACTTTAGGATTATATGCTTTATGCATTATGGCAAAATTTATTAAGTTCTTAGAATACAAAGTGTTTTCATCATTAAATTTAAGCTGTTTTAATCTACCTTGATTTGCACTAACAAAATAAGAATTTTTTGGTATTTTTACTGCCATCCATTGATGTGCTGTTGCACTTTCTAAATACCAAATTTCTTTAGAATCCACAAAAGCCACTCCAAAACCCTCAGCTGCACCTTGTTTTTCTATAATATCACCAAGTAATAAGACACCTTCTTTTGCGCTTTTAATTCTTGGAAGCAAAACATCTAAAATATCATCTTCACTGATGCCATTTTTTTCATTATAAGGATCAAATTTTAAAAGCTCATCTTTTGCATAAATTGATTCAGTAGCACTTATACCAACGCCCATTTCATTAAATCCAGTAGCTCCGTGTAATTTACTTTGCCAATTTGCTATGGTAGTGTATTGAAAAGATGTGATAGGCAAAGGGTAAGTAAAATCATTCATACCATTATGTGCTTTAGTGCTATATATTCCTTTTTGATTTTCAATTCTTGGATGAATTAAAAAAACTTGTGCTTTATCTGCTTTACTATCTGCACTCCTTGCGACAAGAAAAGAACCATCTTTACTTGCATTATTTGATACTAAAATAGTAGTACAGGCTAATGCATTGTTAAATAAAGCACCAAAAAGCACACAACTTGCAAGAATACTAAACTTTTTCATTTTCTCTCCTTTAAATTCAAGAATTTAAAAAAGTATATTCTTATCAAAATAAATTTAAAATTAAAAATTATTTATTGTTTTTTATAATAAAAGATAATAGTTTATATTATTTTAATATTTTTAAGAAAAATCAAGTGGATCTATATCGCAAATTACATTTTTAAAATTTAAAGCATAATGCTCAATCTTTACAAGCTCTTTATAATAATCACTTCTTAAAAAAATATAAAAACGCCATTTTTTATTAAGCATTTCAATGCCACAGCTACCATATCCTACTAATTGCACCAAAGTATTTTCTTTGCATTGTAAAGCAATATACTCACACAACGATGAAGCTTTATTTTTATCCTCATCTTCAACAATCAATCTCAAAAGTCTTTTAAATGGTGGATAAATTCCTTTTCTCATGTCTAATTCATCTTGCAAAAAACTATCATAATTTTGTATATATTTTTCAAAAAAAGCCCTATTTTTGGTTTGCAAAAGCACTCTTCCCTCACCCTTACGCCCTGCACGACCAGCTACTTGCATAGCAAGGGCTAAGGTTTCTTCTAAGGCTTTAAAATTAGGTCTAAACAAATACTCATCAAGCCCTAAAATAACACTTAAATTTACATTATGATAATCATGCCCTTTAGCAAGCATAGAAGTTCCTACTAGAATGTCTATTTTTTCTTGATTAAAATCTTTTAAAATCATATCAAGTTTTTTTACACTACTAATCTCATCACTATCAAATCTTTTTATTATAGGATTAAACTCAGCCAATTCTTTTTCCAAAAGCTCACAAAGCTCTGCTGTTCCCATTTTTTTAGCTTCAAGCATAGCTCCATTACAATTTGGGCAGGTTTGATCAATTTCCTTAGTAAAATTACAATAATGACATTTCAAAGCATTTTTATTTTTATGCAAACTCAAAGCAATAGAACAAAACGGGCATTTAATCGTATTAGCACAATCTTTACACAAAATTTGCCTAAAATTTGCCCTTGTGGGTAAAAACACCACAGCTTGTTTTTTTTCTCTTAAGCTAATTCTTAATTCTAAGAGTAATTTTGATGAAATACTAAGCTCGCTCTCATCATACAAAAAATGCTTCTTACTTTCAAAAAAAGTTCCTTTTAATCTAAAATAAGGATGTTTATAAAAACTAACTACACTTGGAGTGGCTGAGCCTAAAAGCACTTTTATATCCATTTTTTTAGCGATAAAAAGAGCTAAATCTCTTGCGTTAATTCTTGGATTATTAGATGCTTTATAAGAATTATCATGCTCTTCATCTACAATAATCAAAGCTAAATTTTCATAGGGTAAAAACAAAGCTGATCTTGCTCCTGCAACCAAAAGTGCTTTAGAATTTGCTAAATCTTGTAAGCATTTTTGTTTTTTTGTTTTAGAAATTTTTGAATGCCACAAGAAAAAATGCTCGCCAAAATACACCTTTAGCCTTTTTTGCATTTGTGGAGTGAGTGCAATTTCTGGCATTAAAAGCAAAACTTGCTTACCTTGCTCTAAATACTCTTTAATTAAACTAATATAAATTTCAGTTTTTCCGCTTCCTGTATCACCAAATAATAAAGAAATTGGATGTTTTTTTATAAATTCTAGGGCATTTTGCTGCTCTTTATTTAAGTTTGGACTTTGTTTTATAAGAATTTTTTCTTGATTATACGCATTAATACCTTCAAACATTCCCAAAACAAAAGCCAATTTGCTTGCATAATAATAAGCAATAAATTTTGCAAGTTCGTATTGATAGGTAGTAATTTTATAAGAAGTTTTTTCTTTTATTTTTTGGGTTTTAAATTCAGGTTTTTGGCATTGTCTTAAAACAATGCCTTTGCAATTTTTCTTTGTGGATAAATCCACTATAACTTCACTCAAGGGTTCTAAAATTTCACTGCTTTCATAAACTAAAGTATCTAAAAAATACCCTTTAATGGCAACTTCATAATAATTCAAAATCCATAATCCTTGCAATTTTTACTCATACACTCTAAAAAAATTTTCTCATTATTATAAACAAAATCTACATAATTTTTAGCATCGATAAAATATCTATATTTTGTATTTTGAATTTTCATCCATGATTTTTTACTCGCTATAATAGGTCTTTGCAAAACACTATATGAACAACAATTTACACCTTGGCAATTTTGAATTTGAGTGTTAGAGCAATAAAAAAGTTTTTGATTTTCACTATTTATCAAAGCCTCATCAAGAATTTTAGGAAAATCAAGATTCTTATTAAATATAAATTGATTTCTAAGTAAGGCTAAAGAAGAATTTATAAGCTCTACTTCACTTTTTAATTTTATTATTTTCGCATCGTTTTTGTTAAAAGAAAAATACGGATAAGCAATGGAAGCAAGAATGGCAATAATAATTATGCAAAAAACAAGCTCTATTAAAGTAAAAGCTTTTTTATATTGCATCGTTTTTGATTTCTTTATCTATTGTGCTAACAAGTTTATTTAATTCTTTTTTAAAAATATAATTTTCATAACTAAGTTTAACAAAAGCATTAATGAAATTTGCAAGCTCAATTTTACCACTACCTCCAGAAATTAACGCAATTTCATCCTCAAGATGATTTGCAAATTCATTACTGCAAGTTACAACAAAGTCTTTAGCATAAACATTTATTGTAACTTTTCTTTGATTGTTATTTGCCAAGAACAGCCTCTATTTTTTTGAAGATATCTTCACTTTGTGCATTGCGTGATTTTAGTTCTTCTTCTAAGCGAGCAATTTGATTGCTTTTTGCTTCATTTTGTGCTTTTACGCTGACTAATTCATTTCTTAAATTCTCATTTTCTTCACATACATCATTATATTTTTCAATTAATTCATTGACTTTATCTGTCATGGTATTAATTATTCTTTCATCATACATAATCTTGCCTTTTTGAATTTAATAATTTGGGTATTTAAACATGTAATTGTAACAAAAAAAAATTTAATTTTGCATAGGCTTTTGTTTAAAAATTTAATTTTTACTAAAAATTTTGTGTAAAATTATTAAAACACAACTTAGGAAATTTTATGTTTGAACTCACAAGCGATTTTAAGCCAAGTCCTGATCAAAAACAAGCCATTGATGGTATAGTAAAAAGCATTAAAGCAGGAAATAAATACCAAACTTTACTAGGCGTAACAGGAAGTGGAAAAACCTTCACTATGGCAAATATCATTAAAAATTTAAATATGCCTACTTTAATCATGAGTCACAATAAAAGCTTATGTGCTCAACTTTACAGCGAATTTAAAGGTTTTTTTGCCAACAATCATGTGGAATATTTTATAAGTTATTATGATTATTACCAGCCAGAAGCTTATATACCAAGAACGGATGTTTTTATAGAAAAAGATAGCTCTACTAATGAAGATTTAGAAAGATTAAGACTTAGTGCTAGTGCGTCTTTGCTAAGTTATGATGATGTTGTTTGTATAGCTAGTGTTTCAGCAAATTATGGCTTGGGTAATCCTAGTGAGTATGTGGGTATGGTTTTGATTTTAGAAGCTAATATGCAAATAAAGCAAAAAGAGCTTTTAAAAAAACTTGTAGATATGGGTTATAAAAGAAATGATAATTTTTTTGATAGGGCTGATTTTAGAGTAAATGGAGATATTATCGATATATATCCAGCATATTATGAAGATGAGGCTATTAGACTTGAATTTTTTGGTGATGAGCTTGAAGCGATGTATCATTATAATGTCTTAGAAAATAAAAAAGGTAAAGATTTAAAAAAATTTATACTTTATCCAACTAGTCAATTTAGCGTAGGCGAAGCTAGATTAAAAGAAGCTATAAAAGGTATAAAGGCAGAATTAAACGAACGCCTTGCTTATTTTGAACATGAAAACAAACTCGTAGAAGCCCAAAGACTAAAACAAAGAGTGGAATTTGATCTTGAAATGCTACAAAGCACAGGAATGTGTAAAGGAGTTGAAAATTATGCTTTGCACTTAACAGGACTTAAAAGCGGGGATACCCCTTATACGCTTTTTGATTATTTTGCTATAAAAAATAAAGATTTTTTAGTAATTGTTGATGAATCTCATGTATCTTTGCCTCAATTTCGCGGTATGTTTGCAGGGGATAGAAGCAGAAAACAAACTTTAGTTGATTATGGTTTTCGCTTACCAAGTGCTTTAGATAATAGGCCTTTGATGTTTGATGAATTTATTAATAAAAATTGCAAATTTTTATTTGTTTCAGCAACCCCTGCACCACTTGAATTAGAACTTAGCAAAGAAAATGTTTTTTATCAAATCATGCGTCCAACAGGACTTTTAGATCCTAAAATAGAAATCAAAGATAGCGATAATCAAGTTGAAATTTTATATGATGAAGCTAAAAAAGTTATAGAGCGTAATGAAAGAGTTTTAATCACCGTTTTAACTAAAAAAATGGCAGAAGAGCTGAGTAAATACTACTTAGAACTTGGCTTAAAAGTAAAATACATGCACTCAGAAATTGATGCTATTGAGCGT
The DNA here is from genome assembly GCF_000816785.1 of Campylobacter peloridis LMG 23910. Taxonomy (NCBI): domain Bacteria; kingdom Pseudomonadati; phylum Campylobacterota; class Epsilonproteobacteria; order Campylobacterales; family Campylobacteraceae; genus Campylobacter; species Campylobacter peloridis. The sequence goes on from NZ_CP007766.1 coordinate 1,339,362, forward strand.
AATGAAATCATTCGTGGTTTAAGAAGTGGAGCTTTTGATATTTTAATAGGCATTAATCTTTTAAGAGAGGGGCTTGATTTACCTGAAGTTTCGCTCATAGCTATAATGGATGCAGATAAAGAAGGTTTTTTAAGAAGCACTACTGCACTCATTCAAACTATGGGGCGTGCTGCTAGAAATATAAATGGTAAAGTATTGCTTTTTGCTAAAAAAATCACAAAATCCATGCAAGAGGCTATTGATACAACCAACGAAAGAAGAACTTTACAAGAAGCTTATAATAAAAAGCACAACATCACTCCAAGCTCGGTAAAAAGAAACCTAGAAGAGAGTTTAAAACAAGATCTTGAGCAAGGAGAAATTTATCGTAAGGGTAAAGAACTTGAAAAAATGCCTGCCAAAGAACGCGCTAAAATAGTAAAAGAATTAAGAAAACAAATGTTACAAGCAGCTAAAAATCTTGAATTTGAAAAAGCAGCAATGCTTAGAGATGAGATTAATAAATTAAGAACTTTATAATCCCTTAAAATCAAGGGATTATTTATTTGCTCTTTCTATATACTCTCCACGCACAGTATCAACACGGATTATTTCACCTTCTAACACATGAAAAGGAATTTGCACTACTGCACCTGTTTCTAAAGTAGCTGGCTTTTTATTTGAACCTTGAGTGTCACCTTTAAAATTTGGTGCTGTTTCGATGATTTTAAGTTCCATTACTTGAGGAACTTCCACACCAATTGCTTTTCCATTGTGAAACAAAACATCTACCATAGTTCCATCAAGCATCCATTTTTTAGCTTCACCTACATCTTCATCACTAATTGCAACTTGTTCATAAGTTTGAGTATCCATAAATTGACAATTTTCACCATCATCATACAAATACTGCATTTGCTTTTCTTCTAAATTTGGAGATTCACACTTATCTCCTGCGTGAAAAGTTTTTTCCAAAACTTTACCATCAATAAAAGATTTAATTTTAATACGCACAAAAGCAGGACCTTTACCTGGTTTTACATGCTGATATTCTACTATTTTAAAAGGAATACCATCAATTTCTATTTTTAAACCTTTTTTTAAATCTCCCATTCCATAAGAAGCCATACATTTTCCTTAAATTTAAAATTGAAAAATAATTGTAACAATTAAGGCTTATAAAAAGCCTTAAATTTCTGCATATTCTGCAAAAATACAAGCATCTATTGCTCTTAACTCTTCAAGTAAAGCTTTTGAAATCTTTGTATCAAGTAAAATTACAGCTAATGCTTTACCAAAACCATTTCTACCAAGTCTAAAATCTGCAATATTGACATTATTTTTAGCTAAAATTCCACTAACATTAGCTATAACTCCTGGTATGTCATTGTTATTTAAAATTATCATTTTCCCTTTTGGTTTAAAATCCACATCAAAACCATTTAGCTCTACTATTCTTTGTTCATTTTCTCCAAAAATAGTTCCTGAGATAGAAAGACTAGAATTATCCGTAATTACCTTTATAGTAATTTTATTACTATAACCACTACTTGGTAGAATACAAGAGGAAAGTTCTACGCCTTTATCTTTAGCTACAAAATGTGCATTGATATAATTAATATTCTCACCTAAAATTCCTCTTAAAACACTTACTGCAGCAAATGTTAATAAAGACTCATTAAACTCGCTAATTTGTCCTTCGCTTTCAAGTTTAATAGCCTTAATAGGAGTTTTATCAAGTTGAGCTGCTAAAAAGCCCATTTTTGAAATAAGCTCTATATAAGGTGCTACAAAATTTGGCAAATCTTCAGTTTTGATTGGTAAATTTAAAGCATTAGGATAAGAAATACCTCTAGCTGCATTTAAAGCCTGTTCACATGCTTGTATTGCTATATTTTCTTGACTTTCTAAGGTATTTGCCCCAAGATGAGAAGTAACCGAAACATTTTCAAAATCTAAAAATGGATGGTTAGTTGCTGGTTCTTTATTAAACACATCTATACCAAGCCAAGCTATTTTACCACTTTTTAAACCCTCACACAATGCATCTTCATTATAAAGTCCACCTCTAGCACAATTTATTAATCTAATCCCATCTTTCATTTTAGCTATCTCTTCAAAAGAAATCATATCAGTTGTTTCTTTTGTTTTAGGCGTGTGAATGGTGATAAAATCACTTTGAGTTAAAATTGTCTCCAAAGAATTAACACATTCTATACCTAAATCTGTCATCTTAGAAGCTACCACATAAGGATCATAAGCAATAACTTTCATTCCAAAAGCTTTTGCACGCACAGCAACTCTTGAGCCTATATTACCAAAACCTATAACCCCTAAAGTTTTATTCATTAGCTCAACACCATACCATTTTTCCCTCTCCCATCTTCTTTGCACTTTTAAAAAATTATGCGCATTTACAAAAGATCTTGCTGAGCATAATAAATGGTTCATTGTAAGCTCAACAGCTGCTATAGTGTTAGCCGTTGGAACATTCATTACAATTATACCTTTTTTAGAGCATTCATCAATATCTACATTATCAACTCCAACACCTGCTCTAACTAGTGCTTTTAAATTTTTACAAGCATTAATAAATTTCATATCCACATCAGTAGAACTTCTAGTAATAGCCACATCAATATCACTAAGTTTTGTCAAAAGCTCATCTTTAGGCAAATGGGCAGCTTCAATTAGCTCTATACCATCTGCTTTTCTTAAAAGTTCAACACCTTTATCTAGTATTGCATCACACACAATAATTTTTTTCATAACCAAACCTCCTTTAATTTTGCATTAATATTGTAAATTTTCAATTTGTCCACCAGAGTATTTAATACTTTTTCATTGTTTGTATCTAAATAAATTAGCACTTCATTTTTACTTTGTGTTAAAGTATATTTAATCAAAAAAGAATGTAAAGTTTGCTTTAAACAAAACATAGAATAAACATCGTTTTTATCAATATCTAAAATGTAAAATTTTTGTTTTGGTTTTACTATGGTATCATCCATATTAAAACTCATATAAAATTCGTTTGCAGCAGGAGAAAAATCATTAATCTTAAGATTTGAAAATTTATCTTGCCAAGTTTGGGGTAATTCTTTTTTAATCTCATCAAAAGAGTATTTTATATTTTGTGAGATAGGTAATTCTTCAATTTTTACATATCTCACCATAAATATAAAAGCTATAATTAACACTAGACTTAAAAAGCCTAAAATACCATAAAGGGTATATTTTTTCATTTTTTAATTACGAAAGTTGATCTTTGATAATATCACCTAAAGTTACTTTATCATTATCATTAATTTCATTCAAAGCTTCTCTTTCTTTCATTCTCGCAAGACTTTTAATGCTTAAACGAATTCTATTTTTCTTTTCATCAATAAAGACTATCAATGCTTCTATGTTATCTCCTATTTTTATACTAGAAATATCTAAATTGCCTAGATCTTCTTTATGGATTAATGCATCAACACCTTCTTCAAGTTCCACAAATAAACCAAAATCTTTAATATCTCTTACTTTTCCTGAAATAACTTCATTAACATGATGTTTTTGTGCATAAAGTTGCACTGGACTTTTTTGTAATTCTTTTGCACTTAAAGAAATTTTTTGATTTTCTTTGTCTAATTTAGTAATCTTTACTTCGATTTCATCACCAATTTTATATATATCTTTACATTTATCATTTCTATTCCATGATGCATCTTCATTATGCAATAAACCTTCTAAATTTGCAATTTTTACAAAAGCTCCAAAATTAGTCACAGAAGTTACAATACCTTTAACAACATCACCAACTTTATATTTTTTCAAAAATTCATCAAAAGGCTTAGCTAATAAATTCTTTAAAGAAACTCTAAGTCTTCTTTCTTTTGCATTAATTTCAATCACTTCTACATCAAGCTCTTGACCTTCACTAATATAGTCTTTTGGATTTTTTGCATTTTTATCCCATGAAATTTCACTAATATGTAAAAATCCTTCTATATCATTTCCTAAATCTACAAATGCTCCATAAGGTTCTATATTTGAAACAGTCACCTTAATAGTATCTCCAACTTCTAAGCCATCTTTGATTTCATCCCAAGGATCAGGCATAGCAAGTTTAATTGACAAAGAAAGATGTTTTTTGTCCTTATCATAACTAATTACCTTAACAGGAACCTTATCTCCTTCATTATATAATGAACTAGGATTTACAGGACCTTTATAAGAAATTTCACTATAGTGTACCAAACCATCAACACCACCTACATCTACAAACATACCATAAGTAGTAATTTTCTTAATAACACCTTCAATTACTTCATTTTGATTTACTACATTAGAAATAATCTCTTTGCGTTTTTTTCTTTCCTCATCTACTATTTTTTTCCTAGAAACTACTATGCTTTGAGCTTCTTTATCTATTTTGATAATTTTAACTTTAAAAGTTTTATTAATGATGTTATTAAAGTCTTTAAAACTACTTTGTGATTTTGGCAAGAAAAATTCCACTCCATTTTCATCAACAGCTACAAAACCACCTCTATTTTTACCAATGATTTTCACATCAAAAATACGCTCATCATCTTTGTAATTTTCGATAAATTCTTTAACTTTTTGTTTTCTCAAAGCTTTTTTATGAGATAGCAAAGATCTACCACTGCGAGAACCTATTATAGCAACTTCTAAAGTATCACCTTCTTTAAAAATCAATTCACCTTTTTCATTCTGAATTTCCTCACTTGCTAAAATACCTTCTGATTTTTGCCCTATATTTACAAAAACCTCATCCCCTTTTATTTCAACAATTATACCTTGTGTCGTTGCATCCTCATTAGACTTAAAAGATTCTTCAAGCATTTGCTCAAAATCTTCTTCAATGACAATATCCTCTAGTCTATTTTGAACTTTTTTGTTCACCTCGCTCATCGTGGTCCTTTATTTTAATTTTCAATTCTTGATTATAATATTGTTTTCTTTAAACTTAGTTAATTCTATGCATATTCTTTAATTTTTTCAATTACTAAATTTATAACCCAATCAGGCGTAGAAGCACCCGCACTAATACCACATCGCTTTTTACCTTCAAACCACTCTTTTTGAATTTCTTTTTCATTTTCAATCAAATAACTATCTTCACAATAATTTTTTGCTATTAAAAAAAGCTGTTTTGTATTAGCTGAATTTTTTCCTCCGACAATCACCATAATATCACTTTTTTTGGCAAGCTCGTTAATTGCCTCTTGATTTTTAAAAGTCGCATCGCATATGGTATTAAAAACACGCACTTCCTTAACCCTAAGCATTAAAAAATTCACAATTTCCATAAATTTTTCTATCTTTTTTGTAGTTTGTGATACCACTGCAATTTTAGAAGGCAATTTAATATCAAGCAATTCTTTTTCATCAAGCACTACATAAGCCTTAGTACTTACATAACTTCTTACCCCTTTTACTTCAGGATGATTTTCATCTCCAAAAATCACAACTTCATAGCCTTCATTGCTCATTTGCTCGCAAATTTTTTGAGGTTTTGTTACAAAAGGACAAGTTGCATCAAAAATTTCTATATCTTTTTGCTTTAATTTTTCTAAATCTTGCTTTGTGATACCATGAGTTCTAATGATAGCTTTTTTTTCTGTGCTTAATTCATTGATATCATTTAATGTTTTAACATTATAATTTTTCCAAAGTCTTGTGATTTCTTCATTATTATGAATTAAAGGGCCTATGGTAGCTGCATCTTTAATCTGTTCAGCCTTTTTAATAGCTCTTTTTACCCCAAAACAAAATCCATAGCTTTTTGCTAGTTCAATCTCCAATTTTAGCTCCTATTTGCTTTAAAATCTCAATAAAATTTGGAAAAGAAGTTTTAATGCATTCACTATCATCTACTTCCATTCCACATCTTAAACCTAAAATTAAAAAACTCATCGCAATTCTATGATCTCCAAAGCTTTCTATTTTAGCACTTTTAGCTTCGCCGCCTTCTACTTCAAAACCATCTTCAAATTCTTTTACCTTTATGCCACATTTTTGCAAATTTAATACAATTGATTTGATTCTATCGCTTTCTTTTACGCGCAATTCTTTAGCATTTTTTATCATGCTTTTTCCCTTTGCACAAGCAAAAGCTATGGCCAAAGCTGGAATTTCATCAATCAACCATGCGATATTTTCACTCACATTTACCGCCTTTAAAGGCGCACCTTCAACACAAATTTCTCCAATACTTTCAAAATCTTCATTGATAACATTATAAGTGATTTTTACACCCATTTTTTCTAAAATTTTAAAGGCCTCAATGCGTGTTTTATTTAACAAAACATTTTTTAAAACTACTTTTGAATGAGGTAAAATACAAGCAGCTAAGGCAAAATAAAAGGCCGATGATGGATCATTTGGCACACATACTTCAAATGCTTTTAATTTTTCTTTTAAAGGATTTATCTTTATAAAAGTTTTTTCTTTGTTTAAATACTCAATGCAAGCTCCCATTTTATTAAGTATAATTTCACTATGATCTCTTGAAAGCTCAATTTCTTGAAAAAAGCTTTCTTTTTTTGCATGCAATGCTGCCAAAATCAGTGCAGTTTTAACCTGAGCTGAAGCAATATCACTTTTATAATCAAATCCATCTAATTTCATACCTTGAATGCAAATTGGAGCTAAATTAGCACCATCTCTTCCATAAATTTTTGCTCCAATTGATATTAAAGGCATACTTACTCTTTTCATCGGCCTAGCATTTAAGTACTTATCTCCACTTAAAACAAAAAATCCTCCCTCAATAGCACTTAAAAAACCTATCAAAAGTCTCATAGCTGTGCCTGAATTTCCACAATCTAAAATAACATTTGGAGATTTAATACTCACTGGAGCTTGTATGTAAATATTTTCACCATCCTCTTCAATCTTAGCACCCAAAGCATTAATAATTTTCAAAGTATTTAAAGTATCTTCAGCTTTAAGATAGTTTTTAATTTTACAAGTCCCTTGGGTTAGTAAAGAAAAAATCGCAAAACGATGAGATATAGACTTATCAGAAGCTATATCTTCAAGTATTGCTTTAAAAGATTTTAAAGGTGAAATTTTCATCGTAGTTTTAAACCATATTCATCATTTAGCATTTTGATAATTTTATCAATATGTTCAAGAACTACATTATCCTCTAAAGTTTTTTCAAAATCTCTAAACACAAGATTAATTGTCAAGCTATAAAAATCACCTAAATTTGCATCTGTGTATAAATCCACCACTCTAAAAGTTTCTAAAATATCAATATCTAATTTTGCAATACTATTTTTGATTTTTTCATATGCAAAACCTTTAGGAATAACTATACTTAAATCTCTGCTTATAGAAGGAAATTTAGAATAAGCTTTAGCAATTTTAAATTCTTGCTTTAAACCTTCTAAATCAAACTCACAAATATAAGTTTTAGCTAAATCTCTTTTATTTTCTACACTTAAATGCACTCTACCTACAAATCCTATACGCTTGCCATTTTTATATACATTTGCTTGTTCATATGGACTTAAAAATGTATATTCTGATTTTTGTAAACTAAACTCACCTATAATACTTTTTAATTCTGCTAAAAAAGTATAAAAATCCACCAAAACAGGTTTAGCTTTATTTGTTATTTTAGCTTCTTCTTTGTAACCACTAAAAATCATTGCAAATTTAACATGTTCATTCGAAAATTCATCAAAAACACTACCACACTCAAAAAGTTTGATTTTCTTTTTGGAATTTCTTAGATTAAAACTTGCTGCATTTAAAAGATGATTAATCAAAGTACTTCTTAGTGTATTAAGCTCATTGGTAATGGGATTAATAAGTTTATTTTTAATGCACTTAAATCCTAGCTGATTTAATTCTTCTTCATTATCTAAAACATAATGTATACTTTCAAAATATCCATTACTACTTGCTTTTAGTCTTAAATTTTTAAGCTCTTGATAATCAAAATATACTTGATTTAAACGATTTTTTTCTTTAAATTCTAAAGCTTTTGATGGGATATTATCAATACCAATAATTCTTACTATCTCCTCGCTAATATCAGCTATATTTACTATATCACTGCGATGAAGAGGGATTTTGATATTAAATTGCTCATCATTTACCACACTTATTTCAAAACCTAATTTTTTAAGAATTTTTACTAAATTATTTTTATCTATAGGCATACCAATGATTTTATCAATCTCTGCACCAAAAATTCCGATAATATTTGCTTCATTTTCTTTAAAAATTTGTTGGCTTCCTGAAAAAACACTAATTGCACCAATTTTCAAGCATTCATTAAATAAATATTCCATTCCCAAAGAAAGCTTAGGCTCACTGCCTCTTAAAGAACGATATATAGTATCGTTTTTCTTTTTATGAAAGGCTATTGCATTTGCTATAGTTTGAGGATGAGTATAACTTGCTTCTATAATGATAATTTTACTCTCATCATTGATTTTAAATTTATCCTCTTGTTCTATACCTGCTAAAGCAATTAACTCATCTTTGTAATAAACCCCATATTCTCCATGCTCTTGAGTTTTAATTTCTAAAATAATCTTTTCATCAATTTGGCATTCCTTGCAAAGTTTATGAAAATCATAAGCACAAAAAATCACCCCGCTTGCATGGGTTGTATAAGTTAAAAGATTTTCTATATTGTTATTTTTATATGCTTCAATCAAAGCAAGACGGATTTGTATGGTAATATTTAGTTTAAATTCTTCTTTAACTTCTAAAGCCTTATAAGCAAAAAATCCTTCAATATCACTTTGATTTTTAACACTTAATATTCTTCCTATACCTACACTATTTTCGCTTTCTTTTAAAGGATTTAATTCTTTTAAATTTAAATCAAGTGCTGCACTTAAATCTCTAGCAACACCATATAAACTCAAACAATCCCCACGATTTGGAGTGAGCTCTATTTCAATTAATTCATCATTAAAAAGTTCATAAGTATTTAAAGCTTTTCCTAGAACTAATTCTCCCATACTTTCATCTAAAACCATAATGCCTTCATTGCTTTTTCCAAAACCAAGCTCACTAGAAGAACAAATCATGCCCATAGATTCAACCCCTCTAAGTTTAGCAGGTTTTATCTCAAGTCCGCTAGGAAGCACTGCGCCCACTAAAGATACGGCTACAAATTGATCTTTATCAACATTTTTTGCCCCACAAACAATTTGCAAAATTTCATTTCCAACATCTACTTTACAAATATTTAATTTATCTGAATTTTCATGTTTAACTTTTTCTAAAACTTTACCAACTACAACTTTTTGGGGAGCTTTAACACTTTTGAAACTATCAACTTCCAATCCTATGGAATTTAAGGTATTTACTATAGTTTGTGTCGATATTTCACTTAAATCAATCCATTCACTTAACCAATTTCTACTAATAATCATCTAAATTGCTCCAATAATCTTAAATCACCTTCAAACATAGAACGCAAATCAGGAATTTTATGCAAAAGCATAGCAAAACGCTCTACACCTAAACCAAAGGCATAGCCACTTACATTTTTATAACCTACAAATTTATAAACATTAGGATCAACAACACCACACCCTAAAACTTCAAGCCATCCTGTTTGCTTGCAAACTCTACATCCACAACCTTTGCAAAACACACAAGAAATATCCACTTCAGCAGATGGTTCTGTAAAAGGAAAAAAGCTTGGTCTAAAACGCACTTTTACATCGCCAAACATATGTTTTAAAAAATGTTCTAGCATATCTTTTAAATTTGCAAAATTTACTTTATCACCCTCTTCAACTACAAGCCCTTCTACTTGATGAAACATAGGCGTATGAGTAATATCAAAATCTCTTCTAAAAACTGCACCAGGCGCTATCATTCTAATAGGTGGTTTTTGAGAAAGCATAGTTCTAATTTGCACTGGAGAAGTTTGCGATCTAAGCAAAGTTTTATCTTCAAAATAAAAAGTATCTTGCATATCTCTTGCGGGGTGATTTTGAGGTAAATTTAAAGCTTCAAAATTATGAAAATCATCTTCAATCAAAGGCCCTTTTTCTATGCTAAAATTTAAAGCTGTAAAATACTCTATGATTTTATCCATAGTTTGCATAATTGGGTGCAAAGCACCTGCATTTGAAGTTTCATCAAAAAAACTAAAATCTTGCACATCTTGTTTCATTTTTTCATTCAAAGCTTGTTCTTCTAATTCTTTCAATTTAACTTGATAAGCTTTGTTAAATTCATCTCTTGCTTTATTTAAACCATTTGCAAATTCTTTTTTTTCATCACCTTCTAAATCCTTTAACTTTGCAAATTCTAAAGTCAAAATTCCTTTTTTACCTAAAACACTCACTTTTATATTTTCAAGCTCTGCTAAAGTGTTTGCAGAAGCAATTTTAGTTATCATATCTTGCAATTTTTACTCCAACTAAATTTTTTTTAAACATTCTAATGTAAAATTATTTAAAATTAGCAAAAATAATAGAAAAAAGGAATAACAAATGAGAGAAAAAACTATATTTGAGTTGATTATTGAAGGAAAAATTCCAGCAAACAAAGTCTTAGAAAGTGAAAAATTTTTAGCATTTCATGATATAAATCCAAAAGCACCTATCCATGTTTTAATCATTCCAAAAGAACATTTTGAAAATTTCCAAGAATTAAAACCTGAACTTATGAGTGAAATGACTAAATTTATTCAAGAGTTAGCCATGCTTTTAGGGCTTGATAAAAGCGGGTATAGACTAATTACAAATTGTGGAAAAAATAGTGGCCAAGAAGTGTTTCATTTGCATTTTCACATGCTAGGTGGATTTGAGCTTCCAAAAAGCAAAGAAACTCAAATCAATCCCGAATCTTTATTCTAAAAGAGTTTAACTCTTTTAGATAGCAGGACCTGCTAATTTAAATTCTGATCCTTCTTTTACATCTTCATAGCGTTTAAAATTTTCTATAAACATTTTAGCAAGCTTTAGTTTAGTTTCTTCATAGGCCTTTTTATCTTCCCAAGCATTGATAGGATTTAGCACTTTAGCTTCAACACCAGCAAGTTCTTTTGGAATAGCAAGATTAAATAAATCATAATTTTCAAATTCACAATTTTTTATACTACCATCTAAAATAGCATTAATACAAGCTCTAGTAGCTTTTATACTCATTCTTTTACCAACCCCATAAGCACCGCCGCTCCAGCCGGTATTTACTAGATAAACATTAACATCATGCTTAGTGATTTTTTCACCCAAAAGCTTAGCATAAATAGTTGGATGTAGCGGTAAAAATACTTCTCCAAAACAAGCTGAAAAAGTAGCAACAGGTTCGCTAATCCCTCTTTCTGTTCCTGCAACTTTTGCTGTATATCCACTTAAAAAATAATACATCGCTTGTTCTTTGCTAAGTTTGCTAACTGGAGGTAAAACCCCAAAAGCATCTGCTGAAAGAAAGATGATATTGCTAGGATGACCTGCACTAAGACTTGGTTCATGGTTTAAAATATGTTCTATTGGGTAGGATACTCTTGTATTTTCAGTTTTTGAGCCATCATTAAAATCAACACTTAAATCTTCTTTTAAAACTACATTTTCTAAAAGTGCATTTTGTTTTATAGCTCCATAAATTTCTGGTTCACTTTGAGGATCAAGGTTAATACATTTTGCATAACAACCCCCTTCAAAATTAAACACACCCTCATCATCCCAACCATGTTCATCATCGCCAATTAATTTTCTTTTTGGATCAGTTGAAAGAGTGGTTTTACCTGTGCCACTAAGCCCAAAGAAAAGTGCAACATCGCCTTTTTCTCCAACATTAGCACTACAATGCATTGAAAGTTTATTTTCTAGTGGAAGCCAATAATTCATCATAGAAAAAATTCCCTTTTTCATCTCTCCGCCATACCAAGTTCCACCAATTACTGCTATATTTTCTTCTATGTTAAAAATTACAAAAACTTCAGAATTTAAGCCATCTTTTTCATAGTCTTCATTCACACATTTGCAAGCATTATAAACAATAAAATCAGGGTTAAAATCTGCTAACTCTTCTTCTTTAGGACGAATAAACATATTTTTTACAAAGTGTGCTTGCCAAGCAATTTGTGTTACAAAACGCACCGCTTTACGACTTTTTAACGAAGCACCACAATAAGCATCTTGTATATAAATATCACTATTGCTAAGTTGTTTTTTAGCTTTTGTTAAAAGTTTTTCAAATAATTCTTTGCTAATAGGTTGATTAATCTTACCCCAAGCAACAAATTTTTGTGAAGGATCTTGTTTTACAAAATACTTATCTTTAGGACTTCTACCAGTAAAAATTCCCGTATCTACGCTAAAAGTTCCATTTTTTGTGCAAATTCCTTCTTTATTTTCAATTTCATGCTTTAAAAGTTCATCATAACTAATATTATGATAAATCTTTTTAATATTTTCTAAGCCTAGTTTTTCTACATCTTTCATTTTAATCCTCCTTATTTATAAGTCATTAAAACTTGTCCTTCACTAACACTATCTCCTGCATTTACTAAAATTTCTGCAATTTCTCCATCCTTGCTAGAAGTAAGCTCAATCTCCATTTTCATTGCTTCAAGTACAGCTACAACCTGCCCGCTTTTTACGCTATCTCCCACATTTACTAAAATTTTAAAAACATTAGCATTCATACTAGCTGTAACTGCATTACTTGTATCACTTACTTGAGCTTTTTTTATTTCTGTATTGTTATTTTTAACATTAATAGCATTTTTAACATTAACATCTCTATCAAATCCTGCACTTACTTCTACATGATATTTGTTGCCATTTACTGATACAGTAAATTGATTTTCGTTTGCAAGATTTGATTTTAACTTATTATCTTTTCTAACATTAACTTTAGCTTCACCTTTTAAAAAGGCTATACCCTTTTCTTTGCAAGCTGCAACGATAAAAATATTTTCTTCGCTTGTTTCTAAATTTTCTTTTTCAAGTAAATTTTTAATATAGGCTATGCTTTTTGTTTCATCTTTATCAGCAATATCACTTGCAAGTTGAGTGGTTGGCTCTAGCTTTAATTGTGTGCTTGCAAGTTTAACTACTTCAGGATCTGGTGCAACAGGGGTTTTTCCAAAATACCCTAAAACCATTTTTCCATATCCATCTGCAATTTTTTTCCAAGGGCCAAACATAACATTATTAAAAGCTTGTTGAAAATAAAACTGACTAACAGGGGTTACTGAAGTTCCATAGCCACCTTTTTCAACCACTTCTTGCATGGCTTTGATAACCGCTGGGAATTTGTCTAAAATATTATTATCTCTCATCATTTGAGTATTGGCAGTTAATGCACCACCTGGCATAGGTGAAAAAGGTATTAAAGGATTTACCGCTGTTGCTTCAGGTGGTAAAAAATAATCTTTCAAACAATCTTTTAAAACTTCTTCATATTCTAAAATTTTTTCACTATCTAAACCAAGATCAAAATTACTTCCTTTTAATGCATGAAGCATGGTTAAAATATCAGGTTGAGAAGTTCCTCCACTAACAGGAGCTGCGGCTAAATCAATCCCATCAACTCCCGCTTCTAAAGCTGCTAAGTAGCATGCTATACTTACCCCTGCAGTTTCATGCGTATGTAATCTTATATGCATATTTTCAGGTAAGTTTTTTCTGGCCATTTTAATAACTTCATAAATTTTATTTGGATTTGAAGTTCCACTTGCATCTTTAAAACAAATACTATCAAATGGAATTTGAGCTTGTAGGATTTCTTTTAAAATTCTTTCATAAAAAGGCACATCATGTGCACCTTTGCATTTTGGAGGTAGGTCCATTAAAGTAATAGTAATTTCATGTTTTAAACCATGTTTAACTATACATTCTCCACTAAATTTTAAATTATTTACATCATTTAATGCATCAAAATTTCTTATAGTTGTTGTGCCATGTTTTGCAAACATTTTTGCATGCAAATCAATGATTTCTTTACTGCCTGTATCAAGCGCTACAGTATTAACCCCTCTTGCAAGGGTTTGTAAATTTACATCTTTTCCAACTATAGCTCTAAATTTATCCATCATTTCAAAGGCATTTTCGTTTAAATAAAAAAATAAACTTTGAAACCTCGCACCACCACCAAATTCAAAATGTGTAATTCCTGCTTCTTTGGCTGCTTTTACAGCAGGAAAAAAATCATCCATTAAAACTCTAGCCCCATAAACAGACTGAAAGCCATCTCTAAAGGTTGTATCCATCACATCAATTAATTTTTTAGCCATTATTTATCCTTCTTTTTGCATTATAAAATTATAACTTCACTTTCTTAAAAAACAAATTTATAAAATTTGATTTAACATAATGATAACAATTGCAATAGGTGCAATAAATCTTAGTAAAAAATACCAAACCTCAAAAATACTTTTGCTCATAAATTTAGAAAACAATCCATAAATTCTTTTTTTATCCATGAAAAACCCAACAAAAATAGCACTAGCAATGGCTCCAAGTGGCAACATAAAATTAGAAGTTAATTTATCCAAAATATCAAAAAAGCTTAAACCAAAAAAATTAAAACTAGCTCCATAACTAGCACTAAAAGATAAAATACAACTCATTCCCAAAAGAAAAACTACAAAGCCTATAAAAATCAAAGCTTTTTTTCTTGAAATTTTATATTCATTCACAAGATAAAAAGTAAAAGGTTCTATCATGGAAACTGCTGAAGTAATTCCTGCAAAAAATAAAGCTAAGAAAAAATAAAAAGCTAAAAAATGTCCAAAAATAGTGCCTAGATTAGAAAACAAAGTTGTTAAAGATATAAATACAAGTCCAGCACCTTCTGCAGGATTAGCATTAAATTTAAATATAAAAGTAAAAACAATAAGCCCCATCATAAGCCCTATGCAAATATTTAAAAATACAATTATCATTGAGCTAGTGATTAAATTCGTATCATCTTTTAAAGAAGCTGCATAAGTAGTAATACATCCTATACCTAAACATAAAGTAAAAAACGCAAGTCCTAAAGCTGTTAATACTGAATTTAAGCTAAGTTTAGCAAAATCAGGATAAAACAAATAAATAAAAGCTTCTTTAAATCCATCTTGAAAAAAACAATACACTAGCATTAAAATAAGCATGATAAACAAACTTGGCATAATCCAAACATTAAGTTTTTCTATACCACTTTTTACTCCTTTTGAAACCACAAACAAAGTTAGAAAAAAAGCAATCAAAAAATACAAGCTGCTTTCTAAAATACTATTTTGTATTAAATTTCCAAACAAAGCTCCTGCTTCTTGAGTGTTAGTAGGCAAATAATAAATCGAAGTTATCATGTATTTTAAAACCCAACCCATAATAACAAGATAAAAAGATAAAACAAAAATTCCACCCAACATAAAAAAACCTGCAAATTTCCATTTGTGAGCATACTTAGTTGCTAAACTTTTATAAGCATTTACAGGATCACTTTGGCTTAATCTACCCATAGCAATTTCGGCTAAAAACACACAAAATCCTATACTAATTGTTAAAATCAAATACAAAATCACAAAAGCAAAACCTCCATTTTGCCCTACTAAGGTTGGAAATTTCCAAGCATTCCCAAGTCCAATAGCCCCACCTGCTACTGCTAAAACAAAACCTATTTTAGAAAATTTATCATTCATTCTTTTACCTTAAAAAAAGATTCCTCTAGCCATGATTAAAACTACTGCTAGTGGTGAAATATATCTTAAAAAGACATACCAAATTTCAAAAAATATTCCTTGCATGTAAGGTTTAAATAAAATTTGTAAAGCTTCTTTTTTAAGCACAAAACCAACAAAAAAAGCTGTTACTAAAGCTGAAATTGGCATTAATAAATTCTGGATGAAAAAGTCTAAAATATCAAAAAAACTTTTTCCAAAAAAATTCAAGCTATCAGCACTTGGGCCATAAAAAGAAAGTATAGATAAGCTTCCAAGAAAATACACAATTATTCCAACAAAAACCAAAGCTTTTTTTCTTGAAATTTGATAACGATTTATAAGATAAAATGTAAAAGGTTCTATCATTGAAATTGCTGAAGTAATCCCAGCAAAAAATAAAGCTATAAAAAAGGCTATGGCTAAAATATTGCCTAAAAATCCCAATTTAGCAAATAAAGTCATTAAAGATATAAAAATAAGCCCTGGGCCTTGCTGAGTAGGATCAGCTCCAAATTCAAAAATAAAAGTAAAAACAATAAGTCCCATCATAAGTCCTATGATGGTATTGATGATGATAATATTAAAAGCACTGCTGATAAAATTAGTTTTATCAGGCAAACTTGCTGCATAAGTTAAAATCACGCATACCCCTAAAGACATACTAAAAAATGCAAGACCTAATGCATCTAATATAGAATTAACACTTAATTTTGAAAAATCAGGCACAAATAAAAACTCACTAGCCTTAGAAAAACCATCCATACTAAAAGAATATCCAAGCATCAAAATAAGCAAGATAAACAAACTTGGCATCATCCAAACATTGAGTTTTTCTATACCGCTTTTAATACCTTTTGATACTACATAAAAAATAACAATAAAAACAAAGCTAAAACAAATAAATTGTGATAAAACATCATTAGAAAGCAAATTACCAAAAGCAGCACCAGCTTCATTGGTATTACTTGGAAGGGTAAAAAACCCCATATAAGCATATTTTACAATCCAACCAATTACCACACTATAAAAAGAAACCAAAATAATAGCACCTAGCATAAAAAATCCTGCATAAGACCATGCTTTTTTATTCTTAGGTGCCAAAGAATGATAAGCATTAACAGGATCTTTTTCACTAAGTTTTCCTATGCTAAGCTCAGCTAAAAAAATCACAAAAGCTACGCCCAAAGTTAATAACAAATACACAATCACAAAGGCTGAGCCCCCATTATTTCCCACTAAGGTTGGAAATTTCCAAGCATTTCCAAGCCCAACAGCAGAACCTGCCACAGCCAAAATAAAACCTATCTTAGAAAATTTATCATTCATTCTTTTACCTTAAAAAAATAATTGTTTTATCATGATAAAAATCACCGCTAAAGGTGAAATATAGCGCACAAAAAAATACCAAATTTCAAAAAACATACCTTTCATGTAAGGACCAAATAAAGTTTGTAAAGCTTCTTTTTTAAGCACAAAACCAACAAATAAAGCACCAAAAAGTCCACCCAAAGGCATCATTAAATTAGAAGCTAAATAATCAAGTGCATCAAAAAAACTTTTTCCAAAAATTACCAAAGAATCTTTACTCCATTCAATACCTGATAATATACATAAACTTCCTAATACATAAACTATAATACCTATTAACAACAAAGCTTTTTTACGAGAAAAGTTAAAAGAATTTATTAAATAAAAAGTTAAAGGCTCTATCATAGATACTGCAGAAGTAATCCCGGCAAAAAATAAAGCTATAAAAAAGGCTATAGCTAAAATATTTCCTAAAGGTAAAAATCCAACTGGATCGATATTTGAAAATAAACTCATTAAAGATACAAAAATCAAACCTGGACCTTGTTGAGCAGGATTGCCATTAAATTCAAAAATAAAAGTAAAAACAATAAGCCCCATCATAATGCCAATAATAATATTTATAATAATAATATTTATAGTGCTGCTAATAAAATTTGTCTTATCAGATAAACTTGCAGAATAGGTTATAATCGAACCCACCCCAATAGATAAAGAAAAACAAGCAAGTCCTAAAGCACTTAAAAACGCCCCTACTCCAAGTTTAGAAAAATCAGGTGAAAACAAAAACTCACTAGCTTTAGAAAAACCATCCATGCTAAAAGAATATCCAAGCATCAAAATAAGCAAGATAAACAAACTTGGCATCATCCAAACATTGAGTTTTTCTATACCGCTTTTTACTCCTTTTGATACCACATAAAAAATTATTACAAAAACAAAGGTAAAACAAATAAACTGCGATAAAACATCTTTAGAAAGTAAATTTGTAAAAATAACACCACTTTCTTCTATGTTTTTTGGTAAAGGAAAAAAACCTAAATAAGCATATTTTACAATCCAGCCTATAATCACACTATAAAAAGAAACAATCAAAATTGCACCTATCATAGAAAATCCAACAATCGACCATGCTCTTTTATATTTTGGCGCTAAATTATAATATGCATTAACAGGATCTTTTTCACTAAGTTTTCCTATACTAAGCTCAGCTAAAAAAATCACAAAACCTACACCTAAAGTTAAGATTAAATATAAAAGCACAAAGGCTGAACCTCCATTTTGCCCTACTAAGGTTGGAAACTTCCAAGCATTTCCAAGTCCAACAGCAGAACCTGCCACAGCTAAGACAAAACCTATTTTAGAAAATTTTTCATTCATAAATATAACCTTAAATAATTTTATAAAATTATAAAAGTTTTTAATGTAGCTAAAAAAAACTTTAATTTATTTTAAAATAAATATTTTTAGCAAAATTCAATAATTTTAAAGTTAATATTGATATAATTTTGCTTTTAAAATCACGAGTAGGGATACGCAAGCCGAAAGGATTTAAAATACTTTTTTAAGGATAAATCATGAAAAAAATCGTAATTTTAATGCTAGCTTTAAGCGGATTTGCATTTGCAGCTGAAGGTTCTATGAATCAATGGTTAGCATCATTTTCAATTTTAGCAGCTGGTTTAGGACTTGGTGTTGCTGCTTTAGGTGGAGCTATCGGTATGGGTAATACTGCTGCAGCTACTATCGCAGGAACTGCTAGAAATCCAGGACTTGGTGGTAAATTAATGACAACTATGTTCATTGCTTTAGCGATGATTGAAGCACAAGTTATATATGCACTTGTTATTGCACTTATTGCTTTATATGCTAATCCATTTCAAGCATTAGTTGCAGCTTAATACACTCAAGCTCTCACAAGAGAGCTTATTTATGCGGTTATGGTGGAACTGGTAGACACGCCATCTTGAGGGGGTGGTGCGCTCAGCGTGTGCGAGTTCAAATCTCGCTAACCGCACCATATTCTTCAAGGATTTTTTACATGGCTTTTTATCTTCTTATTAGTGCCTTAGCTTTTTTAATACTTTTTTTTGCAATTAAAAAATATACTTTAAAACTAGATGAACAAAAATTATTAGAACCTATTAAAACAGATATCTATCCCGAATTTTGTGAATTTATTAATGAAGAAATACGAAATGTAAAAAATGATCTTTTGCAAAATGAAATCAAATTAAAAGAAGAAGATAAAAAAGATGAATTTTTAGAGTCTTTAAGTGATATGAGTAGAAAATTAAATCATATACAGACTATGAATTTAAGTAAAAAAAATACAAGTTTATGGGAAGAAACACTTTTTAATTTTTTAAAAGAATTAGAAAATCTTAATTCAAAATATATACAGCAAGATGAAGAAGTAAATAACAAAATCAGAATCACCTTGCAGGAAAAATTTGCCAATTTAACAAAAAACTAACAAAACAATATTATCTATTATTTTACTTTATATATAATTTATTTGTAAATTTAACAATAAGGAACCATATGTTTACCAATAAAAAAACCAATGAAAAAATCGCCCAGTTAGAGCAATCAAACCAAAATTTTCAAGACATACTCAATGCCATAAGCAATACCATGGCTATGATAGAATTTCAAACAGATGGAACAATTATCAATGCTAATGAAAATTTTTTAAAAACTATGAATTATTCTTTAGATGAAATTAAAGGTAAACATCATAGAATGTTTTGTTTGCCAGAAGTTGTAAATTCACAAAGATATGTTGATTTTTGGAAAGACTTAAAAAATGGAAAGTCAAGAAATGGTCTTTTTAGACGCATTGCTAAAGGTGGTAAAGATATTTATTTAGAAGCAAATTATTTACCAATTATTGATAGCAATAATAAAGTTTATAAAGTAATTAAATTTGCAAATGATATCACTCAAAGACACTATGAAATGCTTGATCTTAAAAATACCATAGAAGCAGCTAATAGATCAATGGCTATCATTGAATTTGATCCTCAAGGAGAAATTTTAAATGCCAATGAAAACTTTACACAAACCATGGGTTATTCTTTAAATGAAATCAAAGGTAAGCACCATAGTATGTTCTGTGAAGAAAAATTTAGAAATTCAAAAGAATACACTATATTTTGGGAAGAATTAAGAAGTGGTAAATTTCAATCAGGCAAATTTGTTCGCTTTGGAAAAAATAATAAATTAGTATATTTAGAAGCAAGCTACAATCCAATTAAAAATGATGATGGCAAAATCTATAAAGTAATTAAATTCGCTACAGATATAACAGAACAAGTTATCAAAGATGAAGAAAAATTAAAATTAATTAGTGAATTAGCTGATCAAAATGATAATCTAACTCAAGAAGGTGATAGTGTTATAGAAAATACCGTAGAAAACATCCAAAATATAGCACAAATGATGAGTAATAGCAGCAATTTAGTTTCATCTTTAAACGATCAATCAGAGGAAATAAAAAATATAATACAAACAATTAGCGATATAGCAGATCAAACTAATCTTTTAGCATTAAATGCTGCTATTGAAGCTGCAAGAGCTGGTGAACATGGTAGAGGCTTTGCTGTTGTTGCGGATGAAGTTAGAAATCTAGCTGAAAGAACAGGGCATTCAGTAAATGAAATAACCACAACTATAAATTCTATTAGAAATGTTACTTCTGAAGTTGTTCAAAGCATTAAAGATGGACTAAATGGGGTTAATCAAAGTGTTGATTTAGCTAAAGAAGCTAGAGAATGTATGGAAAAAATTAGAAATAGTTCTGCTCAAGTAGCAAAAGCTATGCAAGAAAATTAGAAAGTTTTTAGCTAAAAGCTAAAAACTTCCCCGTTTATTAAGTGTTTTTTGACCTTACCTTTTAAGGTATCGTTTTTATATAGGCCTTTACCTTTGGTAGAAATATTTTCATCAAAAATAATCAAGTCTGCATCATAACCTACTTCTATTTTTCCTTTATTTAATCCCAAAAATTTAGCTTGATTAAAACTTGTAAGATCACAAAGTTCTCTCCAATTTAAAATTTTATTATCTACGAAATAAGTAAAACATAAACTAGCATATGAATTTATACTATCAATCCCAAATCCTGCCTCATCAAATGCTAAATTTTTATTTGTTTTTGGAGAATGTAATGAACTTAAAAAACTAATCTCTTGATTTTTTAACATTTTTTGTAAATCATCAAGTTCTTCTTTTGCCCTTAATGGTGGTAAAATTTTAGCTTGAGTATTAAAATTCTCACACGCATCTTCGCTTTTAATAAGATGATGTATAGAAATTTCACTAAAATCATCTTTTAAAATTTCAAAAGATTTTTTTATACCCAAACAATCAAAACTTGCTTTATTTTTATAAAATTGTACAATTTGCTTCATTTTTGCTACTTCACTAATTTCAGCTATATCACTAATTCCTATAAGTCCTAATTCAAAACTTGTTTTTCCATCATTCATAACACCATGATCATCAAAATTTTCATCAAAACATTTTAAAAAAACTATGCTATTTTTCATACTTGCATATTGCATACTTTGCCTTAATAAATTTGAACCTAAACTACTTTGAATTTCTAAGCCTTTAGCACCATTATCCAATAAAATAGAAATATCTTTTAATTTGCCTTCGTTATTAACAGCTTTAATTGTAGGAAGTATAGTAATTTTAAAAGATTTTAATTTATCAAAATAAAGCATATAAAATTGAGTGTTTGCATCTAATAAGCTATCTCTTAAGACAATAGTTCCAACCCCACCTTGTAAGCATGATTTTTCTAAATAACATAGATTATCAACACTAAAACTATCATCACATAAACTAACATTTAAATCAATAAAAGAAGGAAGTAAAGTTTTACCCTGTAAGTCAAGAACATCACAATCATCACTTTGTAAAATACTGCCAATTTCTATAATCTTACCATCTTTAATTCTAAGATCAACTTGCTCTTCACCATAAATTTTTGCATGTTTAATAATCATGAAATCTCCTTTGGTAACATTAAATCTACAAGACATTCTTGAGCTTTTTTTCCTTCAAGCATTAAAACAACCTCATGAACTATAGGGGTATAAATTTTGTGTTTTTTTGCTAAGGTATTAATTGCAAACGCAGTTTGAACGCCTTCTGCAACTTCGCCAAGTCCTTTTAAAATTTCGCTTAAAGGTTTATTTTTAGCTAAATCCAGCCCAACTCTATAATTTCTTGATAAAGTGCTAGAAGCAGTTAAAAACAAATCTCCTGCTCCGCTTAAACCTAAAAATGTTTCTTCTTTTGCACCAAAAAATTTACCAAACCTATGCATTTCTATAAGCCCTCTTGAAATTAAAGAAGCTCTTGCATTATTACCAAGACTAAGTCCATCACAAACTCCACTAGCAATAGCTAAAACATTTTTATAAGCTCCACAAATTTCTGCTCCTCTTACATCATCGCCCACATAAGTTTTAATATAATTTGGAAAAAAACTAGCAAATTCTTTAGCATTTTGTTGGTTATACGCATTTATAACTAAAGCACAAGGTAATTTTTGCATCACTTCACTTGCAAAAGATGGCCCGCTTAAAACACAAATTTGCTCTTTATCTACAAATTCTAAAAAAATTTCATCTAAAAATTGACAAGTATTAGTTTCTATACCCTTTGAAGCAATGAGAATTTTTTGTTTTTTATTTTCAAAATTCTCTCTTAAATAAGATCTTATACCTTGAGTACTTAAAGCAAACACTAAGAATTCACACTCTAAAGCCTCTTTAATATTTACAAAATTTGGCACAGCTTTTTGGTGAAAGGAAGTAATAAGGCAAGAATTATTCACACTCAAAGCATCATAAATCGCACTACCCCATTTTCCTGCACCAATGACTGCTATTTTCATAATTAACCAAGTTTTGCTTTTAAAATTTCATTCACTTTAGCAGGATTAAACGCGCCCTTGCCTGCTTTCATAGTTTGACCAACAAAAAATCCAAAAAGCTTATCTTTACCGCTTTTGTATTCAGCTACTTTATCTTCATTAGATTTTAATATCTCATCAATGATTTTTTCTATAGCTCCATCATCACTAACTTGTTTTAAACCTAATTTTTCTATGGCCTCATCAATATCAACTTGCGTATTTTCAAAAACATAAGCAAGTATATCTTTAGCTGCTTTAGCACTTATTATACCCTCTTGTATGCGTTTGATTAAAAGAGCTAATTTTTCTTGTTTAACAGGTGAATTTTCTATAGTTAATTCGCCTTTTAACAAGCCCATAAGCTCTGTTGTAAGCCAAGTAACGCATAGTTTTGGATTTAAATTTTGCGAAATTAAATATTCAAAATACTTACAAAGCTCTAAAGATGAAATTAAAACCTCACTATCACTTTCTTTGATTCCAAGTTCATTGATAAATTTTGCTTTTTTCTCATCAGGTAACTCAGGAATTTTTGCATCTAACATATCATCATCTAAAAGCACAGGCAATAAATCAGGATCTGGAAAATACCTATACTCAGCAGAATCTTCCTTACCTCTCATGCTTCTTGTTACCAAATTTGTGGTATCAAATAAGCGTGTTTCTTGCACCACTTCTTTATCATATATTCCATCTTCCCAAGCTTGACTTTGACGCATTACTTCATAATCAATAGCTTTTTGTATAAAACGAAAAGAATTTAGATTTTTAATCTCAACTCTTGTGTAAAGCTTGGTATCTCCTTTTGGGCGTATGCTTACATTTGCATCACATCTAAAGCTTCCTTCTTGCATATTTGCATCAGAAATATCCAAAAATCTTATAATAGAATGAAGTTTTTTAAGATACGCAACAGCCTCATCAGAACTTCTAAGCTCTGGCTCACTAACTATCTCAAGCAAAGGGGTGCCTGCTCTATTTAGATCCACTTTAGAATAAGCACCCTCATGTATATTCTTACCCGCATCTTCTTCTAAATGAGCCCTTGTTATGCCTATGCGTTTGTTTTCTCCATTTATATTTATAAACAACTCCCCATTTTCTACAATAGGAATATCAAATTGTGAAATTTGATAAGCTTTAGGCAAATCAGGATAGAAATAATTTTTTCTATTGAAAATACTTTTTTTATTTATAGTAGCATTAACTGCTTTTCCAAAATATATAGCTTTTTTAACCGCTTCTTCGTTTAATACAGGCAAAGCACCTGGTAATGCCAAACATGTAGGGCATACATTGGTATTTGCTTTTTCCCCAAAAGAAGTAGCGCAAGAGCAAAAGATCTTGGTTTTGGTATTTAATTGTGCATGAACTTCAAGTCCAATAACTACTTCAAACATTAAAATTTTCCTTGAGTTTTTATTTATTTTATCGTTTTTTATTTCAAAAAGAGTTTAAAAAAAGAATATTTAAAGACTAAATAACAAAAAAAGCAAAAATAATTTTTTGCTTTTTAAAAATTAATGATGTTCATCAACAACAGTTGCACCAGCTAAATAAACATAAGTTAAAATCATAAATATAAAAGATTGTAAAAAGGCCATAAAAGTTAAAAGCATATAAGCAGGAAGTGGTGCTATCCAAGGAACTAAAGCTAAAATAACAGCTAAAAATAAGTCATCACCTTTTATATTTCCAAATAAACGAAATGATAAAGATATAACTCTTGAAATATGAGAAACTACCTCTATAGGAAACATCAATGGAGCTAAAATTTTAACAGGACCCATAAAATGGGCAAAATACTTAAAAAAACCTTGAGTTCTTATACCTTCAAAATGATAATAAAAAAATACAATAATAGCTAAAGATGCACTAAAATTTAAACTAGCACTAGGAGCTTCAAAACCTGGAATAATACCAATTAAATTACTAAAAAAGACTATAAAACCTATAGTTGCTACCAAAGGAAGATATTTTCTTGCAGCTTCTTCGCTTCCCATAGTATCTCTTCCCATACTCAATATACCTTCCATATAAGCTTCTGCTAAGTTTTGACTTCCTCTTGGAACAATTTGCATAGAGCTTGTTGCAAGTTTTGCTAAAAGTATAGAAATAACAACCACTATACCTAAATGAAAAAAATAAGCAAAAGTATGACTAGAATCAATAAAAGAACTAAACAAAAATAAATCTTTCATTAAAAAACCTCAGTAGTATAAAATAATTATTTCAAATTGTATAAAAAACTTGCTTATAATTTAATGAAATTATTCTTTAAGAATTTTATTTGCACAAAAATATCCACCTATAATAGCACCAGTAAATCCACCACCTGGAAATATAAAAGCATTTGCAAAATATAAATTTTTTATAATATCGCTTTTATAATTTAAACGATATTTACTTCCTTCCTTATCTTGAGAAAATCCATAAATCGTTCCTTCATAAGCTTTTGTATATCTTTGTATAGTCTTTGGAGTGGCTAATTCTTTATGTATTAAATAAGAACTTAAATTTGGAAAAATTTCATCTAATCTTTTTATGATAGAATTTAAAACTTCATCTTTTTTATTTTCATATTCATCTTTTGATAAATTCCATTCATCATAATTAGAACTAATCGCCACAACGCCTAAAAATTTGTCATTATCATTACTTAAACCATTATCTATTTTAGAATAATTCACAAAAGCCATAGGACGCTTTTTCAAATCTATTTTTAGCATATTTGTTTCATCTATATCAAAAAATTCATCATTAAAAATAAAATTACAATAATCCATATCCTTATAAATATCAGAAATATTTTTATCATATATAAAATAAGCACTTATTAAAGAACAAGCTCTTTTTTTGGAATTTAAAAAATTTATTTCATTTTGCAAATTTAAATTCTTTAGCAAATCTTTATAAACTATCAAAGGATCACAATTTGCTATGATTTTATCAGCAAAAATTTCTATTTTTTTATTATCTTTTATATATTCTACTCCATAAGCAAAATTATCTTTTGTGAGTATTTTTACAACTTCAGCCTTTGTTAATACTTCTCCATTATTTTCTTTTATTATATTAGCTAAAGCATCGCTTAAGCTTTGAGAACCGCCTTTTATATAAACACCACTATCATAATAATGCTTTTGAGCAATAGCATGAAAACTAAATATAAATTCCTTGCTATCGTGATGATAATAACCTAAATTTGCATTTAATATTTTTTTTAATTTTTTGTCTTTAATGAAAGAATTTAAAACTTCATCTACTTTTTTATTCATAATTTTATTTTTTAAAAAAATCCAAGCAGTTGTAAATGGATATAAAAAAAGTTCTAAAAAATTCATATCCCAAGGAAATCTTCTAACCGCATAAGCTTGAAGCTTGATAGAGTCGAAATATTTATCTATGCCTTTACATTCTTGTGGAAATTCTTGCTTTAATATAGCTTTTGCATTTTCTATACCATGAGGCAATGTTAAATTATAGTTTTTACTTTTAATACTCCAAGCGCTTGGTAATTTTATAAATTTTATTTTTTTATCTAAGCCTAATTTTTTAAATATTATATGCTTCATATCTGTTTTAAAATCTCCAAAATCCATCTCGTGAAGTCCCGCATCTATCAAAATGCCTTTTCTTTTAAAACAAGTTGCACATCCACCTATTAAAAAATGTTGTTCTAAAATCAAAACTTTTTTACCATTTTTAGCTAAATACGCTCCAGCACATAAGCCTCCAAGTCCTGATCCTATAATCACTATATCAAAATCATTCATCATTTACCTTTAAAAAACCATTTATCATTTTATTTATATCAGGCCTAATAAATCCATATTTATCAAATTCATCATTAGAAATTTTTTTCCATTTTAATGTGGGTCCAAATATGATTTTTATTTTTATACTTAAATAATCTTTATTATTAACTAATTTTATATCATAAATTTTATTATTTTTTATATTTAATATTTTTCCATTATCAAAATTATTTTGTTTGATTTGTTCTAAATTCCACATAAATATAGTGTTTTTGTATTTGCCATAACTTTTATCACTATATCCTAAAGCATAAGCATAGTATTTATCTTTATATTTAAAAATCTCGACTATAGCTTGCTTATTGTTTTCATCTTTTTCTAAAATATAATAACCTGTTATATTTGCATAAGAAAAATTTATAATAAAACATAAAAACAAATATCTAATTACATCCATTCTAATACTTCTTTTAATTCCTTTGCTACAAAACATTTCAAGCCTATATCTTCCATAGGTTTATTTGGTAAAATGGCATTTTTAAAATTTTGCATTTTAGCTTCTTTTAATCTTGCATCAAGCGAAAAAACCTCTTTTATCTCACCATTTAAACTAAGCTCACCTATAAAAATACTATCTTTACTTAATGGTCTATTTTTAAAGCTTGAGATTATAGCCGCTACCACAGCTAAATCAGCGGCAGTTTCATTGATTTTAACTCCACCACTTACATTTATAAAAACATCATATCTACCAAGTGGAATTTCAAGCTTTCTCTCAAGCAAAGCTATAAGCATATCTAAGCGATTTTTTTCATATCCTGTTGCACTTCTTTTTGGATAAGAACTCTCACAAACTAAAGCTTGAATTTCTAAAATCAAAGCGCGAGATCCTTCCATAATCACACTTAATGCACTTCCGCTTACTGATTTTGTTCTTGTAAAAAATCTATTTGAAATATCTTTTGCGCTTATTAAGCCTTTGTAAGTCATTTCAAAAATACCAACCTCACTTATATTTCCAAAACGATTTTTAAAACCTCTTAAAATTCTTATTTCTTTATTTGCATCACCTTCAAAATAAAGAACCACATCTACCATATGCTCTAAAATTCTAGGGCCTGCTATGGATCCATCTTTTGTTATATGGCCTATTATAAAAGTGCTTATATTTTTTGCTTTACAAAAACGCATAAGCTCAAATGTAATTTCTCTTACTTGAGTTATACTTCCAGCTGCTGAAGCAATTTTGTTTGAATATATAGTCTGTATTGAATCTATTATTAAAATTTCATAATCTTTATTTAAAAGTTCATTTAAAATATCTTCTAAACAAAGCTCAGTCAATAAAAACAAATTCTTATCATTTGCATCTAAACGATTTGCACGAAGTTTTATTTGTGCTTTGCTTTCTTCGCCACTTACATATAATACTTTTTTTTCATTTTTTGCTAAATTTGAAGCAATTTTTAACAAAAGAGTTGATTTGCCAACTCCTGGAGTTCCTCCTATTAATACCAAAGATCCAACAACAAGCCCGCCACCTAAAACCAAATCAAGCTCATTATCTTTAGTGCTTACTCTTTGAAATTCTTCAATTTGGACATCTTGTATGCAAATTGCACTTTGAGCTTTTTGCGTGTTTAATTGTTTTAGAATTTTAATTTGCTCTTGTTTTAATTCTATAAAACTATCCCAAGATCCACATTCTGGACATTTACCAAGCCATTTGCTTTGCTGATTTCCACATGCTTGACATTCAAATAAAATTTGTTTTTTAGCCATAAAACCACCTAAATTTTAATTATTTAAAAATTTAAGTTATTCAAACATAGGATCTAAAATGGTATCTAGATAATCATTTGCATTAAATTCGCAAATATCTTCCATTTTCTCCCCTATTCCTATATAAAATATAGGAAGCTCTAATTCCCTTGCTATGCTAAATAAAGCTCCACCTTTTGCGGTTCCATCAAGCTTTGTGATAATCACTCCATCTAATTTTACAAGCTCATTAAAAGCTTTAGCTTGTAAAATCCCCGCATTACCAGTAGTTCCATCAAGTATTAAAATCTTTCTATGAGGAGCATTTTCTAAAGCTTTGTTTGAAATTCTTACTATTTTATCAAGTTCGTTTGCTAAATTTTTTTGATTTTGTAAGCGTCCAGCAGTATCTAATAAAACTCTATCGTATGATTTTGCAATAGCTTTAGAAATACTATCATAAGCAACTGCTGATGGATCGTGTCCTTGAGAAGTTAAAACTATATCAACTCCTATTTTTTCAGACCAAATTCTAAGTTGTTCGATAGCTCCGGCTCTAAAAGTATCGCAAGCTCCTAAGATTACTTTTTGGCCTTGATTTTTATATAAATTTGCAAGTTTTGCTATGGTAGTGGTTTTGCCAGCTCCATTTACCCCTATAATCAAATCAACAAAAGGCTTATAGTCTTTAAATTCTTTTTGATCGTATATAAAATACGCACTCATCACTCTTTTTAAATCTTCTTTTTTTACCTCATCACTTGGCGGTAAATAATAAATTATCTCTTCTACAATCTCATAAGCAACATCAGCTTCTAATAGCATTTCTTCTAAGAGTTCTTTTGTTATTTTTTTGTTATTTGCTTTTACTAAATTTATATTTTCTAAAGTTTTTTTTAAACCATTTTTTAAAAAACTAAACATTATAAAATAGCCTTTTGTATGTCAACATCAAGCATTTCTTCAGGAATTACACCTAAATACTCTTTTACTTTTTCACCCTTTGCATTAAACAAAACCATAGTAGGAATAGCTCCAACATTTAAAATTTTAGAAAAAATAAAATTATTCTCCCCAATTGCTACAGGGTAAGCAATTTTATACTCTTGTATAAATTCAAACATTTCTTGTTCTTTATTCTCTTCTAAAGAAAGAGCAATTACTTCAAATCTATCTTTATATTTTTGATATAAATTATTCAAGTGGGGAATTTCAACCTTACAAGGAGCACACCAAGTTGTAAAAAAAACAAATAATTTTGCCTTAGAAGTATCATCAAAATAAAAATTTTGATTATTTGTTTTTATAAATAATTTTCTACCATCTAAAAATTTTAAA